>DALYUO010000273.1:0-1110 GCA_031981225.1 Pararcticibacter sp. | reverse complement strand
CCTGATCTACGATGGACAGATCACCATTGGTGAATTCTTTTCGTTGTTCCTTTATTCCTTTTTCATTTTCGGGCCACTGCAGGAGCTAGGCAATATTATTAATACCTATCGCGAAACTGAGGTCTCTCTGGCAAATTTTAAAAGTATCATGAGCACTCCGAAAGAGGTTAGGCCTTCTAATCCGGTCAGGATTGATCATATAACCGATCTGAGCTTCCAGAATGTCAGCTTTAAACACCTTACCGCTAACCGGAATGCTTTGAATCATATCAGCTTTAGCACTAAAAAAGGACAAACCATCGCCTTTGTTGGCCCTTCGGGATCGGGTAAAACTACCTTGGTAAAGCTGCTTGTAGGGCTGTATCTTCCGAAAGAGGGTCAGATCCTTTATAACCAGGTTCCTTATTCGAATATTAATCTCGACCAGCTGAGGGAGCGGATTGGCTTTGTGACCCAGGATACGCAGTTGTTTTCGGGAACGATCCGCGAAAACCTTCTTTTTGTACGTCCGGGTGCTACAGATGCGGAGTGCCTGGAAGTACTGCAGAAAGCAGCGTGTCAAACTCTGCTCGCGAGAGCCGACAAAGGTCTTGATACCATGATCGGTGAAGGGGGTGTTAAGGTATCAGGCGGGGAGAAGCAACGTCTTTCTATCGCCCGCTCCCTGTTGCGCCGACCCGATATCCTGGTATTTGACGAAGCTACTTCAGCTCTCGATTCACTGACTGAAGAAGAAATCACCAAAACGATCCGCGACGTCTCTGTAATGGATGAACGAATTACCATCCTAATCGCTCACAGGCTTTCCACCATTATGCACGCTGATCGCATTTACGTGCTGGAGAAAGGAGATATTGCGGAAGCAGGACGCCATCACGAGCTCCTCGAGGAAAGAGGCCTTTATTACGCCATGTGGAGGCAGCAAATCGGGGAGAGAGAAGAGGTGTAGTTCAGCAAAGTTTTTCTATATTTATCAAAAAAACCAACAATGAACACCTTACTATTCCTTAACCTCGGCGGGCCAGAACTTATAGTCATTTTATTTCCGGCTATCCTTATGATTTATTGTCTTTATGATGTTATCCGCTCCGACTTCAAAGACCGTAGCAT
>DALYUO010000272.1:3012-6585 GCA_031981225.1 Pararcticibacter sp. | reverse complement strand
ATTGGCAGCTACCGCGAAACTGTGATTTATTCTACTTTGATGCCCTGCTTTATGTGCGCCGGTACAATCGTTCAGTTTAAGATACCTAAAGTTATTGTAGGTGAATCAAAAACGTTTAGTGGTGCCCGTGAATTTATGGAGTCGCACGGCGTAGAGGTTATAGATCTTGCCCTTCCGGAGTGTATAGAGATGATGGAAGATTTTATCAACGAGAAGCCCGAGCTCTGGAATGAGGATATTATGGAGTTGTAGTATAGGGGGAATAATAACAACAGGAAATGCGCCTGAAAAATAAAAGGCTTCCTTGTGAGGTCGCCTTTTACTTAATTAACTGTCCCGGTGGTTTTTATTTTATGTTTGGAATAGACAGAAGAGGTACACTGCTTCTGGCTGCCATTGCACATGTTTTACTTTTATGGGTCATTGAGTCCCAGAATCCATATTTCTGAGGCACCATCACAAGCATATCGGCGTTGAACTCTTCAATCCCTCTTTCAATACCTTTTATAACGGTGCAACCATCCATGTCGTGGTAAGAATGATTGATGCCATCAAGGTTAGTTTCGATTTCATTGTGTATACCTGCTCCAACCAAAACTTCTTCCTGAGCCATCTTTTTTGCTTTTTCGACATGGAGAACCAGCACTTCTGCCTTTAATTCTGAAGCTACCTCATTGAGCATTTTCAGGGTACTTAAAGCGAACTTGCAGTTATTGTCGCACGCAAACAAAATTTTATGGATCCCTTTAAAGCTTACATTTTTAGGTACAACCAATACAGGATACTTTGCATGGCGTATAACGGAAGTGGTTGTGTTTCCGAACAACTTCTGGTCGAATGAGTTTCCCCGCATTCCCATAACCACGAGATCTGCTTTGTGTTTTTCAACCTGTTTGTCAAGTTCTTCCTCTACATTCGAAATATTACTGTCCCATTCTGCCTTTATATCATAAAGACATGAGATTCTAAGGGCTGCATATTCAAGAGATGCTCTGTTTGAAGCCATCATTTTTTCCACACCATCAGCGGGCATCAATGTATTGGCTGCATGTGCAGGCAACATGAACGAATTGTATAAAACTATTTTAGCGTTAATGCATTTCGCCAGCGAAGCTGCATATTCAAGAGCATTATTGGCATCCTTAGAAAGGTCTGTTGCTACGATTATAGTTTTCATATCTCTTAGGGTTATATCCTAAAGATAAGGAGAAAGGTGAGGGGAAAAAATGACATATGTTGCTTAAAAAAGTGATATAGATAGTGGTTTTAAGGGCGCCGCGGTTTTCTGATAGTCTAGCCGCTGATTGGCGGGCTCTTCCGTTGTGGGTCTGTGCAATTTCTTTACGAATCTGGCGATCTTGATCTTTTATTTTCTTTTGTGATATTTTAAATTGTTTCTTTTTGTTATTTAAGTACATTTGATCTGTTTCTTTTTGAAGAAAAGTCTCAAACTATATCCGTTAATCACACTCTTTTGTTATAATGAAGAAGTATTCCCTCCTGATCGCTTTGATGATATCGTCTGTTGTGTTAGCGGCACAGGTACCGAAACAAACGAAACAGATTGTCGTAGAGACAAAAAATGTCAGTCTGGTGTACACAGTGCACAGCAATCAGAGAGTTTACCAGAGTTACTTAGGGAAAAAGCTATCGCCAGATAGCTATGTTTCCGTTAGACCAGGCTATCACGAAGCTTACATTCCCTCGGGGATGGATAATTTATTTGAACCTGCCATAAAACTCACTCATGCTGATGGAAATCCTTCCCTTGAATTGAAATATGTCGAGGACAAGACCGAGCAGGAAGGCGAGGCTGTAAAGCACACTATTATACGTTTGAAGGATCCTAAGTACCCGGTTGAGGTGAATCTTCATTTTAAAGCGTACATGAATGAAGATATCATCAAAACCTGGACGGAGATACAGCATAATGAGAGTAAACCGGTTGTGTTATCAAACTTTGCCTCTTCAATGCTGCATTTTGATTCGCCTTCATACTGGCTTTCCCAATTTCACGGCGTGCGGATATGTACCAGAGTCCAGTTTTCTTTCTATCGCTGAATAAGCTGTCGGATGAGAACAGTGGCGAGTTAATAGCCGGAACCCTTGCCTGGACCGGGAACTTTCAATTTGCGTTCGAGCTGGATGAGAAGAACTCTCTCAGGGTTATCACCGGAATGAATCCTTTTGGTTCGCAATACCGGCTGCAGCCGAAACAGTCTTTTATTACACCTGAATTTATTTTCACATACAGCAATGCTGGTAGGGGGCAGGCCAGCAGGAGCTTTCATAAATGGGCCAGGAACTATGGGGTACTCGACGGGAAAAAGCCCAGACTTACCTTATTGAATAACTGGGAGGCGACCTTCTTTGATTTTAATCAGCCGAAGCTTGATACCTTAATTAATGGTGCTTCAAACCTGGGTGTAGATATGTTCTTACTGGATGACGGCTGGTTCGGCAATAAGTATCCCAGAGATAATGATAAGGCCGGCCTGGGTGACTGGCAGGAAGACAAAAGAAAACTACCGGAAGGAATAGCCCATCTGGTAAAAGAGTCAACAGAGAAAGGAGTGAAGTTCGGTATCTGGCTTGAGCCAGAGATGGTGAATCCCAAAAGCGAGCTGTATGAGAAACATCCGGACTGGATATTGAAGCTTCCTAATCGTGACGAGCACTATTACAGGACGCAGCTTGTGCTTGATTTGACAAATCCTAAAGTACAGGAATTTGTTTATAATCTGGTAGACGGAATGCTTACAAAAAATCCTGGAATAGCTTATATTAAATGGGATTGCAATCGGATGATGACCAATACCTACTCGCCATATTTAAAAGAAAACCAGTCGCATGTATATATAGAATATGTACGAGGGTTATATAACACCTTCGCACATATCAGAGACAAATATCCTCATCTGCCAATGATGTTATGCTCCGGAGGTGGGGGGCGTACCGATTACGGCGGCCTTAAATATTTTCAGGAATTTTGGCCGAGCGATAATACCGACGGGATGGAACGGGTATATATCCAATGGGGATATTCGTATTTCTTCCCCTCACTGGCAATATGCAGTCACGTCACTACAATGGGTGGGCAGTCGTTGAAATTCAGGACTGACGTAGCAATGATGGGCAAACTTGGTTATGATATCAGGGTAAGCGAATTTTCTCCGGCAGAATTGGAATTTAGCAAGCAAGCTGTGCAAAACTATAAGCGCTTCAGTAGCGTAATATGGCAGGGTGATCTTTATCGTTTGGTCTCTCCTTATGAAGAAAAGAGGGCAGTAGTAATGTACGTTGACGAGAATAAAAGTAAGGCCGTTTTATTTGCTTATACCTTAGAAACAAGAATGCGCGACGTGTTTACGGCCGTGCGACTCGAGGGGCTCGATCCGCAAAAGAAGTATACAGTCAGAGAAACTAACCTGATGCCGGGAACCAAGTCGGCTTTTTATGAAAATGCCAGGACCTATACAGGAGACTATCTAATGAATGTGGGCATAAATGTATCATCTGCTAAGGCGCTTACCAGCGCAGTATTTGAGATTACAGCCAACTAATGTTAAAAAT
>DALYUO010000272.1:1986-3002 GCA_031981225.1 Pararcticibacter sp. | reverse complement strand
GTCTGTAAAGAGATCTTTGCAGAATCATTCATTCTGGAACGTCATATGAGGTCGCTTGGATAACATCAAATTCCTCAAACCACCTTTCATTCCTACAGACAATAGTTTCGTATTGTTTTTATTTATATTATTTTTTTGTTTTGTTTTATTATTTTGTAGTTTTGGTTAGTTAAAGAATTGTGATGACTAACCGTAATTTAACCATTTGTTAAACTAATCTTAATATTTCAATTCGCAATATTGCAGACTTTATAAATATCTAATTGATAAATGAGTTTTTCGTTGTTCGCACCGGCTAAGCACAAGCCTTTATTACCAGAAAAAGAAATAGACCCAACTTACAAGAAACTTAGGTTTAAGGTATTTGCGGGTATTTTTATAGGGTATGCCGGATATTACCTTGTCAGGAAGAACTTTTCGATGGCTATGCCAGAGCTTATTGAACAAGGTTTTTCCAAAGGTGATCTTGGATTTGCACTTTCAGGTGTTTCAATTGCTTACGGGTTAAGCAAGTTTCTTATGGGTAATATATCAGACAGGAGCAACGCCCGCCTTTTCCTTCCTGCCGGCCTCGCACTATCTGCTCTTTGTATGATCATCATGGGCGTATTTCCGTTTGCGACCAGTTCTATTACCATCATGTTTGTTCTGCTATTCATTAATGGATGGTTTCAGGGAATGGGCTGGCCCCCCTGCGGAAGAGTTGTAGTCCACTGGTTTTCACAGAAGGAGAGAGGTTTAAAGATGTCGGTGTGGAATATTGCCCATAATGTTGGTGGTGGATTGGTTGGGCCAATGGCTATACTCGGCTTAATGATATTCGGCGCCTGGCAAAGCAACTTTTATTTCCCTGGCATTGTTGCTCTTGTTATAGCCGTTGTTTCCTATATATTGATTCGGGATACACCCCAGTCGTGCGGGTTGCCGCCAATAGAAGTCTATAAAAATGAAAAGCCTGCCGATTACCAGCCGTCGCAGGAGCAGGAACTGAGTGCTAAACGAATTTTTATTGACCA
>DALYUO010000272.1:257-1976 GCA_031981225.1 Pararcticibacter sp. | reverse complement strand
CCACGTGTTCTTTAACAGGGCTCTCTGGTACATCGCCTTCGCAAACATATTTGTATATCTGGTACGTTATGGCGTACTAGACTGGGCTCCAACATATTTGAAAGAGGCCAAAGGTTTTTCTCTGAGCGAGTCGGGCTGGGCATATTTTGCGTACGAATATGCCGGTATTCCGGGCACCATCATCTGCGGATGGCTTAGCGACAAAGTGTTCAAGGGACGGCGAGCTCCTGCTACCATTATATATATGGTTCTGGTATTCATTGCAGTAATTGTGTACTGGAAGAATCCTCCCGGACATATTCTGATCGACAATATAGCCCTCATTACGATAGGGTTCCTGATCTACGGTCCGGTAATGCTCATCGGTGTTCAGGCGCTGGATCTGGTTCCAAAAAAAGCGGCAGGCACAGCAGCCGGATTTACAGGACTATTCGGATACCTGGGCGGAGCCGTCTTCGCAAATATAGCCATAGGACATGTCGTGGATAAATGGGGATGGGACGGCGGTTTTATCGTTTTAAGTTCAGCCTGCCTTCTGGCCATCGTATTTACGGCTTTCACCTGGAAAAGAGAATTAAATAGTATAAAGCAATAATCAAACTTAAATAATATGTCTCAAAATTTACATCATTTCAAAGGGGGGGGCATTGGTATAAGAGTACTGGTGCTATCTTTTCTGCTTATAACGCTGGCCTCGCTAAGTTATGGCCAGCAACGCAAAACTATAAGCGGGACAGTTAAAAGTGCGTCAGATGGTTTGCCGGTTATTGGCGCCTCTGTGAAGGTGAAAGGGACTACCCGTGGTACCTCCACCAATGTGAATGGCCAGTACACTGTTTCAGTTAGTAATAAAGAAACTTTGGTTTTTACTGCCATCGGATATAAAACGAAGGAGGTATTAGTAGGAGCGCAGACAGTAATTAACGTGCAGTTAGCAGAAGATGCTGTACAGCTAAAGGAGGCTGTGGTTACCACTGCTCTTGGTATCAAGAGAGAATCAAAGGCTCTTGGTTATTCCACAACAACCGTTCATGGAGAACAATTAACGGAGGCTTTGTCCAATAACTGGACCGACGCATTGTCGGGAAAAGTTGCCGGACTTAATTTGGTTCGTTCAAACTCAGGCCCCTCGGGCTCAAATAAAATTATTTTACGTGGAGAAGGCAACTTAACAGGCGACAACGGAGCACTCATTGTGGTAGATGGAGTAGTGATCAATGGCGGTAGCGGGCGTTCCACAGGGTACGGAGGCAGTTCCTACCTAAGTGATGAAACACCCGTGGATTTTGGCAGTGGGCTGAACGACATCAATCCGGAAGACATAGAATCTGTAACAGCACTGAAGGGACCAGGTGCTGCGGCATTATATGGTCAACGAGGTGCAAACGGAGCTATTATTATTACAACGAAATCCGGTAAAGCCAGACAAAAAGGTTTTGGTGTAACTATAAACTCCAATACTTCAATAGAAAGTATTAACCGTTGGCCTGATTTGCAGTATGAATACGGACAGGGCTCCAACGGAGATAACTATTATTCATATAATGCTTCAGAAGATGGTGCAAGCACACGTAGTACCAGTTCGGCTTGGGGACCGAAATTCGACGGACAGATGTATTACCAATACGATCCGGTAACTCATACAAAAGCAACAGAACGTACTCCATGGGTCGCTTATCCAAATGATTCCAGGAAGTTTTTTGAAACCGGCCGTACCTT
>DALYUO010000272.1:0-247 GCA_031981225.1 Pararcticibacter sp. | reverse complement strand
CATCAGCCCGTTTTTCCTTTACAAATGTTAATAACAACTGGATTATTCCAAATACAGGCTACAAAAGGAATACAGTGGCTCTTTCTGTTAGTCAGAAGGTAAATGATAAGCTGCAAATGTCTTCGAAAATCAATTACACTAACAAGTGGAGTGACAACCTTCCTTCAACCGGCTATAATAACCAGTCGGTGATGTATTGGTATCTGTTTTGGGAACCTAATGCCAGCATTGACTGGTTGAAAGACTA
>DALYUO010000271.1:0-6638 GCA_031981225.1 Pararcticibacter sp. | reverse complement strand
TCATTCGGACAAAAGGATATAAAAAATTGGGGGTTAATGCCGTTGCCAAAGAAGCGGACGTTAATAAAAAGTTGATCTACCGTTACTTTGGAACCTTTGATAAACTCATAGAAGCTTATATCCTGGAGAATGATTACTGGATGAATATTTCCAGGAAAATGGAAAATGTCATTGAGTGTAAGTCAGATCCCCGGGATATGAAAGAAATAATTGTCTCTCTTCTGGAAGGACAGTTCGCTTCCTTGAACACCCCGCAATGCAGGATATTATCCTTTGGGAAATAACGGAACATGCGGATCTCCTCAATAGTATCAGTAACGTAAGGGAGATCATTGGCCATGTAATCTTCGAAAAGATGGACACTGTATTTAAAGATACAGGGATTAATCTCCGTGCTATCTCGGCCATTCTGGTGAGCGGTATTTACTATATGATACTGCATGCTAAGAAGAACGAGAGTACGATCTGCGAAATCAATGTCAGCTCTGTGGCCGGCCAGAAGGAAATTTTAAAAGCAGTCCGTCAGATTATCAATTGGGCATTTGAGCACACCGCCACGGAAAGTAAAGAGGATTAAATTAATACCTATGGTTCAGCACATTCTTACCAATGAATTCGAAAAGTTGAGCCTTTTTATGCACGAAAGGGCCGAGGAAAAAGAAAAGGATGGAGGAAATCCGTTTAATACTCATTTTGTTGAAGCGGAGTGCATCCGGATACGTACTTCCATCAGGTCATCTGTTCTGAGTTTCGCAGATGATCGTGCTCGGGCAGCCATTTACATTGAATATATTACAGGAGAGCTCATCCTCCTTTCAGATTTCTGGTATAGCAATACCCCATTGGAAGCTGAGTCTGATAATGGAGGCGCCAATCGTCTCAGGCAGCTTGTCACCGCTCTGCTCAGCGAACTCAACAAATTGCTTTTACACCTGATAGAGAATTATCACGCCTATTTTAACAAACATGCCAGAGCTCCTGCTGCATTCCGGAACCTTTACCGGGACCGGATTGCTGAGCCAGTGGATGTCTTTCTGTCCGAGCTTAGCAAAAAGGGAAATGACAAGGCTCTGTTCAGTTTGCTTGATGCGTACCTGAACTCGCTAAAAAGAAAGACAGAGTACAGGACTGAGACTTTTTACCAGCTGGAGTATATTCAGGACTTCGTTAATGCTTTGCTTGGACTGGTAAATAAAGAAGCCGAAAAACTCGAAAAAGAGGTATATAAAGAGCTTGTCCTGCTCAATTTCAATCACCCTCATGCTGGATACTTGTATATCACAAGGGTCAAAAGAGAATATGAGCAGGCGGAAAGCTATCAGGAAGAATTGCTCGAAGCCGCAGGACAGTTGCGCATACTGCAGCAGTATCCTCCCGGAAACCGGCCTTACGATCCTTCTGCTGAGCCTCTGAAAGAAACATTGGTGAGAAGTTTCTCGGAGGAGATCAAATATATCCAGCAGATGCAGGATTTGGATTTACATGGTCCTGCCAATCAAGTGGCTGTAATTCCAAGGATCTTTTTCACAGTCAGTATTACCCTTGAACAACTGTTGTTCTTGTTTCGCTTATTAATTGAGACGGGCATCGTCATCATCAAAAGGAAGTCAGACCTCTATGACTTCATTCACCTTCATATCGGAACCGAGGAAAGGAAGACCTTCTCACGCGGAAGCTTGAGGAACGCCTTTGCCAGCAGAAGACAAGCAACCGCCAAAAAAGTTAAAGATATTCTGATGGAGATGGTACGGCTGATCAATCAAAAATATCTTGCTCCTGCTGGTATAGCAGGGATAGCAGGCCTTCTTTTTTAAGCAGTGTTAATAGCTCTCCAAACCACATATTGCTAAATCCTTCACACTGGGTAAGTTTCACCCAGCCAAGATCGGTAATGTCTTTGAGGCGTGTGAACCCCATATTCTGACTATGGTAAATAAAACTTTCAGAAAACGGAAGCCGGGATATCCGGGTGTTAAGAAACTCTTCCTGATTAACTGTTATATCCATTGCGTTAAAGCTTATTGATTTATAAAAGATCAGTCTGTGTATAGGCCTTAATAAAGGTACTTTTTATGGCCACGTGTGTTTTAAATAATCTCATTTTGTGACACCTTTTTTGTCATAAACTACTCAAAGATAATCTAATAAGAAAAAAGTGTATATGTTTTTGTCACATATTTAATGCGGCTCTCTGTAGTCACAGTTTGTGGATTTTGGATCATTACGGACTCTTCCGTCACATGCGCGCGTTGACAGAAGTCCTCGCCGCATGGAACTTTGTATTGAGGATCAGCCTCCTCAACCATCAAAACTTTCACCTATGATACTAGAGTTTTCAGAAGAGCTTTACAAGGGAGTTGTTTCTGCCCTTGAAGAAATTGATAACACAGTAACGGATTCCTCTGCCCTGCGTAAGACCAGAACGGAAACCGTTTTTCGTTTTCTTATTGAACTTAAGAAACGGGTTTTGGATTATTCTTTTACTTCACCCGAAGAAGAGATCCATTTTTTTAGGGAGATCAAGCCACGTTTTACTAGCCTGCTAAGTTATTACTCGTCTGTGGACCGGATAGAACTGGGTAAGCCCGAAGGAAGTTTAGCTCATGTGAAGTCGTACTATGAGCATGAGCTTGCTGCAATCGACAAGTTCTTCAGCAGGAACAGGGAAATATATACATACTTCAGGTCCGGCGATACTTATCTGGACCACCAACTCTTCCTCCGTGGCAATACGGCTCCAAGATGGATGTGCAAAGGTCCGGTTGATCAGGACGAACGTTTTTCTACTGCTGCTGATCTGATATTGGCCAGGATAAAAGCGAAAGAGCAGATTGCCCGGTATCTTGAGAATACAATCAATGGACTGGAGTTTACGCCTTTTGCTGGTGATGAACCGGTGATCAACTGGACCGGAGATTCCATTAATCTCCTTGAGAACGTTTTCGGCTGGTATTATACCGGGCAGATCAATAATGGGCAAGCGACCATTGCTGACTTGGTGCGAAAGGTCGAAAGGGCGTTTAATGTGAATCTGGGAAAACCTTATCGAAGGTTCTCTGAAATACGGCAGCGTAAGCGGTTAAGCAAAACCAAATTTCTGGAGGAAATGAGCAGGGCGATAAATAAGAAGATTGAGGATGATGATGAGTATAGGCCGGGGAGGTGAAAAAAATAAGTTCATCCCTTTTGCACAACATACAAATCGTCGAAACTTACCCACTTATTAACCCTATCAATTGCTAGGACTGGATCTTCGAAATAATTGATTAACACCATTCTACGGTTCTTGTCTACTGCATGAACTGGTGATGTCGCGTGATTTGAAGGAGATATAAAATCTACCTTATCTCCTTCCTCTACATCTTCGATGCTAAATTCTGTCATATAGCGAATATAATGAAATAATTTAAACTATTTTAAGGTACTACCCAATACCTTGTCAAGTAAGCCTTTGCACTCTTTGAACCTTTGCTTCTGTTATCCCGGCGCAATGGGGCTCCGGCTAAAAGCAAAGGTTTATGTTACAGCAATTCACCTGGCAGCAATTTCTGATCGCTGCACTTGTACTCTCCCTCATTTGGTATGCGGTTGTGATCATCCTGTTCTTCCGCAAAAAACTTAGCGATGCAATTAAAAGAAAAAGCCTTCCGTCTAGACCCCGAGTTCAGTCTTCTTTTGATCCTCGTATTGAAATGGATGGCGAAGAACCGGATGGTGAAACAGAAGATGAATTAATTGGAAAGCCGAAACTTCCCGAGGGCGTACAGGAACTCTCCATGTCTGAAATTTCATTTGCGCCAAAGCAAGACAACGGCACCGCCGGGGAACTTAACGACCGCTTGGGGCGTATACCCGATGTGCTGGAGGAACTCAAGACGCTCTTTAACATTCTAAAGAATGAAGGCGGCACGAAGGACGACTTCTTTTCCTTGTTTAGTTTGATAAAGTCAAAATATCCAGGGATAAAACACTCGCCTCACCTGCCGCAACTGAATGAATTCATCCTTGAAAACCTGACGTTCTCTATATCCCAGGCAGAACTAGATACTCTTTGGGATTAGACGGCCAACGCGTCTGACACTTACTTCTCTATTCATATCACCCCTAAAATTTCATAAAATGAAAAATCACAACACCCTGTCGCCTCGTAAGCAGGCGCTTTTGAAAACGATGATGTTCGCTTCTGCATTGTTGACCTTCAACTGCATATTTCCTCTTTGTTCATTCGGCCAGGACGGAAATGCCGGAATTGCAGAGGCCACTAACAAGGTGAAAGGCTACTTCGATACCGGCTGCGACCTGATGTATGCCATCGGAGCAGTAGTTGGAATCATTGGAGCAGTGAAGGTCTTCAACAAGTGGAATGCCGGAGAACCTGACACGAATAAAGTGGCCGCTGCCTGGTTTGGTTCCTGTATCTTCCTGGTTGTAGTAGCTACCGTTCTGAAATCCTTCTTTGGCATCTGATGTATGGCTACTGTATATCACATCAATAAAGGGGTTAACCGTTCCATTGAATTCCGCGGACTGCGAGGCCAGTATATTGGCTGGCTCGCAGCCGGGCTGGTGTTGCTCCTGATCAGCTTTGCCGTGCTCTACATCTCAGGACTCAGCCTGTACATCATCCTGCCGGTCATCTTTGGAAGCGGAGCTGGCCTGTTCATCGCAATATTCCGACTGAACAGCCGCTTCGGGGAGCATGGACTTTCTAAATACATGGCCAAAAGAAGTCTTCCCAAATACATCAAAATCGGCTCACGAAAAGTATTCACCTCCTTAAAGAAAGGATAAGCTATGATCGCTCTTGAAAACATCATCCCCCTTTACAAAGTGGAACACAACGCGATCCTGTCGGCTCAGGGAGACATCACCATTGCGTTTAAGGTGAAGCTGCCGGAGATCTTTACACTTTCGGCAAATGATTACGAATCGCTGCATCAAACCCTGGTCAAAGCTATCCGCGTGTTACCGTCTCATTCAGTATTTACCAAGCAGGATTGGTTCCTCCATCAGCAATATCAGCCTACAGGAAACGTGGAATCGGCTAGTTTTTTGGAAATCAGTGCGGAGCTTCATTTCAAAAACCGGCCATTCTTAGATCAGTACTCTTATATCTTCCTGACTAAAAAACCGGAAGAGCGAAAGCTGTCCAGTTCCGCTTACAGCAATATCCTGCGTAAATCAATTGTTCCGCAGCAGACCTTGAGTCCGGCGATGTTTGAAGTGTTTCTCGACAGCACAGAACGCTTCTCCCGCATTCTATCCGACAGCGGTTTCATTGGACTGGAAAGACTGAGCGATGAAGAGATGGCCGGAACGCGCAAGAAGGTTGGAATTATTGAGCAATACTGCCTGCTGGCCGGTCAGCAGGAAACGTCTATGCTGCAAGATGTGCACATTAAGGACGAAATCCGCGTCGGCGAACACCGGTGCCAGCTCTTTACCCTCGCCGATGTGGAAGACTTACCAGCCATGTGTGCCAGCAGAATTACTTATGAACCCTATAGTACGGATCAAACAAAATTCAGTACGGGTTTTGCCGCATCGCTTGGCCTTCTGCTGCCATGTGATCACATTTACAGCCAGCAACGACTTCCTGTAAAGGCGCATTTTAATGTGCTTGCCTGGACAGATAAGCCGGAACAGTTACAGGAAATACGGAACCTGACAGGTGCTGCCATCGCCCGGCTGGATGCAACAGCCAGGCTTGAAACAGACGGTGCCCCCCAGATCTGGTTCGCTGGTCTTCCCGGCAATGCGGCTGATTTCCCGGTAAACGATTCCTTCGATACTTTTCTGGAACAGGCTACCTGCTTTCTGAACACCGATGGAAATTACCAGTCTGACGAGGGCGGTATCCGTTTCGGGGAACGGCTCTCCGGCAGGCCGGTTAGGGCAGACCTATTTGACCATCCGATGAAGTCAGGCCTGATTACCAACAGGAATCTATTTGTTTGTGGAGGCAGTGGCGGCGGAAAGAGCATGCTGATGAACCATATGCTCCGGACGCTGTATGAGCAGGGCACCCACTGCGTAGTGATTGACATCGGAGGAAGCTACAAAGGATTGTGCGATTTAGTAGGTGGTTATTACTTCATTTACACTGAGGAAAATCCCATCCGCTTCAACCCTTTCTATCTGTCTTCCGGTGAAGTGCTGGACACAGAAAAGAAGGAAAGTCTCAAAACGCTTCTGGTTGCACTGTGGAAAAAGGACGATGAGCGTTATTCGCGCAGCGAGTATGTCGCGATCTCCAATTCACTCACGCTTTACTACGAACACCTGGAGGGACATCCTGACATCTTCCCCTGCTTCAATAGCTATTACGAGTTTTTGCAGAAAAACTATAGGGCCGTGTTATCAGAAAGCAGGGTTCAGGACAGGGAGTTTAACGTGGAAGGGTTCCTTTATGTGCTAAGTCCATACTATAAAGGCGGTGAGTTCGACTACCTGCTCAATGCGCGTGAGAACCTGGATATGCTCAGCGAGCGGTTTATAGTTTTTGAACTGGATAATGTCAAGAGTGCGCACGTAAAGGCAGCATAGTAAATATACCCATGGCAGGGTATTGGGCCAGTGTTCAAAATGGCCTATCATCCGTCGGCTTATCTGAAAGGGAAACCGGACAGGGAGTGTAG
>DALYUO010000270.1:4870-6689 GCA_031981225.1 Pararcticibacter sp. | reverse complement strand
TCGGGGATTAACACAAAGACCTTTGTCATTGCGTTTATATTGATCGCCGGAATTATAATGTGGTTCATCTATATCGTGCAATGCTTCAGGTCGAGGCTCAAAAAGCATCTTGACCTTCCTATTGTCCATACCGTTTTATCCTTTGCGCTGCTCACTGTCGCAATCCTGGTGCTGCCGCTTATTGTTCACTACCATATCAGCGGAAATCCTGCATCCATAAACCTGACAAAACTATATGGATCTCTTCTTTTCATGGGCTGGATCAGCGCCCTGATACTCGGTCAGGCTTTTAAAACGCTGCCTTTTATCGTATGGGTGAAGAAATACGAACACCTCGCGGGAAAGGGAAAAACGCCGCTACCTGCAGATCTTTACAAGAAGAGCATTTTAAAAGCCCAGACTGTTGCTTTCGTGCTTTTTTGCCTCAGCTTTTATACCGGTATGGTTCTAAGTTCAGACAGATTGTTGTGTGCGGGCATTGTTTGCCTGATCATAACCGCTCTTTTATATATTTTCAATATTATAACCGTGCTGCTGCACCGGTCAGAAAATACACACTATGACAAACTTTGATATTACCAACAAGTCGTCCTTCCTGAATATGGAAGTGACTGAAGCTTTAAGAACGGTTATTGATCCTGAGCTTCATATTAATATAATTGATCTCGGACTCGTGTACGATGTAAGTGTAAACGATAACGAAAAACAAATCACGGTGGTGATGACGCTTTCGTCCAAGTATTGCCCCATGGGCGATGCCATCCTTAATTCTGTAAAGAACTGCCTGGAACACAATTTCCCGGCATTCTCCGCTGATGTTAAGCTCACATGGGAGCCAGAATGGAGTTATGATAATATTACCGAAGAGGGTCTGCGGCAGCTAAAAGGATATTGATGGAATGGATACGAATCAGCAGCTACCCCCGCTGGGCTGTTGTGAATTTTCTGATACTAACCATTTTAGGGATACTACTGCGCTGGATGCATCTGGCGGCAGTTCCGGGAGTAAATTACATGTTCCTTTTACATGCTCATTCCCACTTTGCCTTTGCCGGATGGGTGTTCCTGGCAATTGTAATCCTGATAGCAGGGACGTTTTCTTCAGATAAAACATCCACACGTGCATTTAAAAGAATATTCATACTTACGCTGATCGCATCTTTCGGAATGCTTATCAGCTTTTTTCTTCAGGGATATAAGGCAGTGTCTATCAGCTTCTCTACCCTGTTCATATTCATAAGTTATTATGCTGCTTATACCATTCTGAAAAATAATTCTTTAAAGGAAGCATTTAACCCTTTATCCCGGGCACTGATCAAAGCGTCGCTCGCATTCTTATGCCTGTCGTCATTGGGCCCTTTTGCTCTTGGCCCCCTCGCTGCGGCCGGCTTGAAAGCGAATCCACTATATCAGAATTCAATCTACTTTTACCTCCATTTCCAGATGAATGGGTGGATGCTGTTTGCAGTATTGGGACTGCTTAGCAACAGCTATCTAAAAAATATGATCCTTAGTAAAGGTGAGCGATTGTGGCTTCACTTATTTATAGGTTCAACATTTCCGCTGTTTTTCATCTTTACATTGTGGAGTAAACCTCCTTATTGGATTAACCTGATTGCTGTTGCGGGTGCCACGGTTAATTTCATAAGCTGGATAAAATTATTGTCGGCTGGAAAACGTCATATAGTAACCCTTCCCCTTTTCGTGCGTCTCGCAATACTAGCCATTACACTGAAAATATTCTTCCAGATTTTAGTTTGTATTCCCGCTGTTGGTTACTGGGTATTCTCTTCGCGTTACATCATTATCGGCTATATTC
>DALYUO010000270.1:0-4860 GCA_031981225.1 Pararcticibacter sp. | reverse complement strand
GCTTACTTTAGGCTGTATCATGCCCTTAATTCTGGAACAGTTCAGGTTAGCGGGCTTCTTCGATTGCCCGCGTTATTTAAATCACTTAAATACCGGATTCATATGTCTGGTAATCCTGTACCTATGCCTTCTTTTCGTACAGCCTGTGCTATCTCTTCTGCACATTACAGTCCCATTTTTCGAATATCTACTGCTGGCCGCTTCGCTTTTGTTTTTGGTTCCCGCATTAGAATACCTTCGAATTTTACACAAGTAGAACAATTCCCATCCTCATTTTTAGCAAAATCCCTGAAGATCATTTGCATTCATGCAGAATAAAAGATATATTTGTCTTTTATTAAAGAACAAAAAATGGAAAATACAGAAATCTTAAATGTAACACTTATTGAGCCGAGGTTTAAGCATCCGGCAATTTTTGAAAAGTTTGATTCACTGCTTGGCGGCGAGCAATTCACTATCCTGAATGATCACGATCCAAAGCCTCTATATTACCAACTGCTCGGAGAGAGAGGAAATATCTTCACATGGGAATATCTTGAAAACGGACCTGAATGGTGGAAAGTAAAGATCAGCAAAATAGCTGAGGATGCGCAGGAAGAAACCATAGGCGAAATGGTGGCAAAAGATTACAGGAAAGCGCAAGTGTTCAAAAAGTTCGGAATTGACTTTTGCTGCGGAGGAAAAAAAGCGCTATCGGAAGTATGCGACAAAAAAGGCTTAGATATACATAAAGTTCAGGCAGAATTATCAGCAGTGGACGAAAGAACGGTTGGAAGCTCTGTTAATTTCCAGGCATGGGATCTGGATTTCCTTTCGGACTACATTATAAACACACACCACCGGTATGTAAGAGAGAATATTCCCTTCCTATCAGAATTATCGCAAAAAGTAGCGAGAGTACACGGCGACCACCATCCTGAATTAGTGCGGATTGCGGAAGTTTTCTCGGGTATCGCGGCAGACCTTAGTCAGCATCTGGTAAAAGAAGAAAACGTACTTTTCCCTTATATTAAAGAACTGGTATCAGCGCAAAAGAACGGCGGCAGCCTGTCATTGCCTTCGTTTGGCAATGTTACAAATCCCATAAAAGTTATGGAGACGGAACACGAAGGAGCTGGTGAGGACTTGAGCGAAATAAGACTGCTGTCGGGCGACTACCTTGTGCCTGAAGATGCTTGTACATCCTACCGGATCCTTTTCAAGAAACTGGAAGAGTTTGAAAACGACCTTCATCAGCATGTTCATCTGGAAAATAATATTCTTTTCCCTAAGGCTATAGAATTGGAAAGTCAGTTGAAATAATTATTGAAAAAAAATTTAGGTTTGTACAGGTAAAAGATGATACTTTCAAAATCTTGCGAATACGCAATACGTGCGACTGTGTATATAGCATTCAGAAGCTATAAGAATGAAAAAGCCGGTATAATAGAAATTGCAGAGGCGATAGGTTCGCCTATGCATTTTACCGGAAAGATTCTGCAGGAGCTCTCCAGAAAGAAGGTACTGTCATCAAACAAGGGTCCTAACGGCGGTTTTTACATTGCCGATCCCAGTTCCTTATATCTTATCGATATCATAAGGGCAATAGACGGAAACGAGCTTTTCAGTTCGTGTGTGCTCGGACTGAAAAACTGTTCGGATATACAACCCTGTCCTGTACACTCCCAAATTAAACCGATCAGAACGCAATTACTGATTGAATTCAGCAAGAAGTCGGTATACGAAATGGTGCAGGAGTACGAACGGAATAAATATTTTCTGAAATAACACGAGAATTTACTTAAACGTTTATTGCTGATTCACGCCCGTGAATTGAAATTAACTAAAACAATAAAAGCGTATTTGTTTTAACTATTAAGCCAATCATTAAAAACTGTTTATTACCAGTAAACAACAAACCACTATTGATTATGAAAAATCCCAGAAAGTTATGGATAACATTCGCGGTGGTAGTAGGACTGTCCTTCGCCGTGTTAGGTTATTATGGAATTGAGATCTATCAGAAGGCACCGCCAATTCCCGAACAGGTCTTATCAGGAAATGAAGTACTATTCACCGGAGAAGACATTAAAGACGGCCAGAACGTTTGGCAAAGCATTGGAGGACAAGAAGTTGGTTCCATATGGGGCCATGGAGCATATGCTGCACCGGACTGGACTGCCGACTGGATACACAGGGAAGCCAAATACATGCTTGACCACCAGGCTACGAAAAGATTTAACAATACTTTCGACAAGCTGAACGACGAGCAAAAAGCAGCCCTGCAGACTACATTGCAGACGGAAATCCGAAAGAATACATTTGACGAAACGGAAAAAACCATCACGCTCTCTGCTGAACGTGCCCTGGCATACAAACAGCTCGAGCAATACTACTCGGGACTATTCTCGGACGATCCTGAATTTAATGAACTCAGGGAAGCGTACGCAATCCCCAAAAACACTATTAAGGATCCTGTAAGGCTAAAGAAGATAAGTGCATTCTTTTTCTGGGCCAGCTGGGCCTGTGTTACTAACAGGCCGGGCGAAAATGTCTCTTATACACATAACTGGCCTTCGGAACCTCTTGTGGGCAACGTGGCCACAGGCGACCTGATGCTGTGGACTGGTTTCAGCGTCATTATGCTGCTTCTTGGGATTGGCATACTTGTTTTTTATAACGCTAAGAACAAGGAAGAAGAAGTTGCAGATGACATTCCCACGGAAGATCCTTTGCTGCAGATCAAGTCGACCCCTTCGATGAGGGCTACCCTTAAATATTTCTGGATAGTGACCGCTCGGATCCTGGTCCAGGTAATCCTTGGAGTGGTTACCGCCCATTTCGGAGTGGAGGGAAGTGCGTTTTATGGCATACCACTGGATGAGGTACTCCCCTATTCTTTAAGCCGTACATGGCATGTACAGCTGGCGATTTTCTGGATTGCAACATCCTGGCTGGCAACGGGCCTCTACATTGCTCCTGCTGTATCGGGATACGAACCAAAATATCAGACGCTGGGAGTGAATTTCTTATTTATCGCCCTGCTGATTATAGTGGCTGGTTCTATGGGCGGTCAATGGATGGCGATCATGCAACGCCTTGGATACATTGAGAACTTCTGGTTCGGGCATCAGGGATATGAATATGTAGACCTGGGCCGATTCTGGCAGATCTTCCTGCTCATCGGCTTATTCTTGTGGCTGGGACTGATGGTACGGGCGCTCCTTCCGGCTCTGAGACAAAAAACATCAAGTAGAAATCTGCTGATCATGTTTATTGTTTCGTCTGTGGCAATAGCCCTGTTCTACGGCGCTGGCCTGATGTGGGGACGGCGGACGAACCTGGCTATTGCGGAATACTGGCGCTGGTGGGTAGTACACCTGTGGGTAGAAGGCTTCTTTGAGGTTTTTGCTACGGTTGTAGCGGCTTTCCTGTTTACGAGAATGAAGTTGCTGAATGAAAGGACTGCTACATTGAATGTGTTGTTCTCAACCATTATCTTCCTCTCAGGAGGAATTATCGGAACCTTTCACCATCTGTATTTTTCGGGAACACCAACGGCGGTTCTGGCTCTGGGAGCTACATTCAGCGCCCTGGAAGTTGTGCCTCTGGTGATTATAGGGGTTGAAGCTTATCATAACTATAGCATAAGCAAGCTGAAGCCTTGGGTGAAAGCCTATAAATGGCCGATATACTGCCTTGTAGCAGTTGCGTTCTGGAATTTCCTTGGTGCGGGTATCTTCGGTTTTATTATCAACCCGCCTATTGCGTTGTATTACATGCAGGGCCTTAACACCACCCCGGTACATGCCCACACAGCTTTGTTTGGCGTATATGGTATACTGGGAATAGGACTGATGTTGTTTGTACTAAAAGGCCTGTACAGGCAAAATGTTTGGAAAGACGGGCTGATTGGCTTCTCCTTCTGGTCTATTAATATCGGCTTATTGCTGATGGTTTTGATCAGCGTATTGCCGATCGGACTTCTGCAAACAGTAGCAAGTGTTAACGAAGGTATGTGGTATGCAAGGTCTGCGGAGTTCATGCAGCAGCCGATAATGAATACGTTAAGATGGCTCCGGGTAATTGGCGATACCATCTTCGCTTTTGGAACTATCGGACTGGCATTGTTTGTTATAGGATTGAAAACGGGTTGGAGTTACCATAAAGGCGACTTTGACGTGAAGAAAACGGAGAAGCTTGATTAAGTCTGTCCGTTAAAAAGAAAGGGCTGCAGGTTTCAAATCTGCAGCCCTTTTTCTATTGCCTGGAATCGTTGGCTTATCGAATACTCCTTATGCCACTTTATCTTTTACTACTAGAAATACACTTTCTTCAATAGCCGTCACTTCATGCGGAACGTTCGCCGGTATTTCAAAGGTTTCTGAAAGCTCTACCTTTGTAAACGTACCTTCCATTTCGAAAGATACCGCTCCCTTTAACACTATAAGTGTTGCCTGAGTGGGCGTCACATGCCGCTGCAGTACCTGTGCCTTTTTCAGGCCGATAGCGAGTATAAGAACCTGGTCGGTGTTTCGAACTGTTAATACCGCTGGTTTTTCATCATTCAGATGGAGGTTTTCTAATATATTCATGATTCAAAATAGTTATCATACTTTCCCAGATACTCTTTTAGCTCTTCCCGTGTCGTCTTGCAGTCGCCGGACTCCTGTTCTATTTTGTCAATCACAGGAATAATTGGCATCAGGTAGTGGTGAAGCTGCTCATGCGCCTCGCCCTTCATTGAGCATTTTTTTAGTATCTGGTTGAACTCCTGATTCAAAGAAAGTCCTAAATCTTTGCAGGAGGCGTCTTTTTTATTTTCCGACTCATTAATTAGTGAAATCATGTTATTGATTCCGGCAGTTGTTTCTGTATTCG
>DALYUO010000269.1:4328-6728 GCA_031981225.1 Pararcticibacter sp. | reverse complement strand
CTATTTGCCAGAAGGTTATGCTTCTTACCCAGCCTGAAATCGCTTTCCCAATGTCTGAGATACTCTTTATCGGCATAAAGTCGGGAAATACGTGATCTGGACCATTGGGGATTTGCTTTAACGAAGCGAAGGAACTCGACATTAGTAACTGCGTACACGTCGAGGTAAAACGATCTGACCTGTTTCTTTGCCGCCTCTTTTACTTCAAAAAAAGGTTTAAAGCTGCCGGCGGGGATTAAGACCATTCCCTTTGTAGCAGCTTTGCTAGTCTGTGCAAAAGAGGTTGCAGCTCCCATTAACAGGGATACTGCAATTGCAAAAAGGATCCTTACACTGGTTCTACTTTCCATTACGTACTGCTGAAACCTCAGACGCTTTAACAAGCCCCCCTTTGTTTCCCCAGCTATTCCTTATATAGCTTAAAACACTTGCAATTTCATCGTCGTTCAATTGCACCTGAGGCATTATTGCATCATAATCTTTACCATTCACCTTTATCTTCCCGCTTAATCCGTGTAAAACAATACCTGCTCCTTTGTCTTTACGGGCCATCAGGTAGTCTGATTTTGCAAGCGGTGGAAATGCACCGGCAAGACCCTCGCCATTTTTCTGATGACACGCTGCACAATTCGATTGATACAACACAAGTCCTTTTTCGATTCTTTCGGGAAGTGACTTTTCGGGAACTGCAGTTTTTGCTGCTTCAGTAGCCGGCTCTTTCTGTGTTTCTGCCCCGGGCTGATAGATCATATCTCCTTGTTTGCCGCTATACACTTTAAGATTCTCCTCGCCAACTACTTTTATCTGAGCGAGCGCACCTTTATTAAAGGTCCTGAAAATAGAATGGTCTACCAGATTAAGCGTTCCGGGAACTTCACACTTAAACTCAACAATAGCAGCACCTCCCGCGGGAATAGCCGTTGTCTGAACATTTTTATTTACCAGACTACCACCTTCAACATAAACATTGTCAAAAATCTCTCCGATGACGTGAAATGATGATATAAGGTTAGGACCTGCGTTCCCTACATACAATCTTATCGTTTCTCCAACCTTCGCCTGCATTGCTTTTTCAGCAACAGCTGCACCAACAGAACCATTGAACACCACATATTCCGGTTTCTCGTCAAGCGCTTTTTCCATATCAAAGTCGGTAAGTCCGGCCTGTCCGTACTTTGCCTGGGTATAGAACTCGCTCTGCATCACGTAAAACTCTTTATCTACCGGAGGCACGCCTTCCTTAGGTTCAACGAGGATCAGTCCGTACATCCCATTAGCGATGTGCAGTCCCACAGGAGCAGTGGCACAGTGGTATACAAATAATCCGGGATTCAACGCTTTAAATGAGAATTTAGAAGTGTGACCGGGAGCGGTCATAGAAGGCTCTGCACCACCACCCGGACCGGTAACCGCGTGAAGATCTATATTATGGGGTAATTTATTATTAGGATGGTTACTTAAATAGAATTCTACCTCATCCCCTTCGCGGATCCTGATGAATTTTCCCGGCACCTTTCCTCCGAATGTCCAAAAGTTGTATTCCACACCATCTGCCAAACGCATCACCTTTTCAACAACCTCAAGTTTAATGATCACCTTCTCCGGATACTTATATCCTGGAGACTTGGGTACGAACGGGGCGTCTGTCAGTTCGGCCTCATACTGACCAACCACCGAGTCATCCTCTTTTTTCGATTTTCCTGGGTTTGTACAACTGTTTATTACTGCCGCAAACGCCAATAAAGCTATGCTGATTTTAATGTTATAATTTATCATTATTGTTCCTTTAATATCGTATTATAATTGAAGGCAGACAGTAGTAGTAGTGAAACGGTAATTAAAGCGCTCTCCCCATGAGCCCACAGCTTCAATTAATCCTAAAAGCAAAGTCGTTTAAAGCTTATACCTCCGTTTTTATATTTTTAACCATCAGGACTATCAAAATGCAATGTTTTAATCCTGATAAAGCGATATTGAGCAGTCTAACAGGAATAGTGTAAAGTTACAAAAAGGAATAATAAAAGACAAATATATCTTTTTTTAAAAAAAGAGAGGTTCATATAGAATAATCGATATAGTAGACCCGTAGGTATGTGTCCGACAACTTACCCCATCAGTGGAAAAATAAAAGACTCTTATATCCTCTATGAAAAACTAAAAAAAGAGGCTAAAATATTACAGCTCTTATATTCAACCGTTCACTACTCCCCTGTTGTAAGCAAGTCTGCGGCCTTTTTCATTGCGGCCCCGCAACACCTAGTAAAAGCACAATCTCTCAAAGCGATGAAGGCAGCCGCGAGTTTCTTTTTTGGCACAAAAAAAAACACCCGTAAAAACGGGTGCCTGATAATATCATAATAAGGTATGTAATTATTATTTAATTAAATAACTTTTACATTT
>DALYUO010000269.1:2650-4318 GCA_031981225.1 Pararcticibacter sp. | reverse complement strand
CTGCATTAAGACCTTTTTTACCTTGTTCAACGTCATAGTTTACGGTATCACTTTCACGAATTGAATCGATAAGACCTGAAGAGTGAACAAAGATTTCGCTACCGCCTGCACTTGGGGTGATGAATCCGAAACCTTTAGCTTCATTAAAAAATTTTACTGTTCCTTGTTGCATTTTATTTTATTTAATTCTATAAATGTACAGCTTATATATTCAATAACCTATTTATATCTTGATTTATCATTAAAGGGATAAATTAGTGACAAAAGTTCAAAAGCATCAATCCTTGCGGAACCGATGCCGATTGCGAATTGGGGAATTTATTCACCATCCAAATGTTGTAAAAAGACTGGCAATCGCAACTTAGCCTTCGAATTTTTGTTGATATGAGTAGTGGTACATTACGTAAATACTATAAGATTATGAAGGCTGTTATTATCACGGAACCGGGAGGTCCGGAAGTGCTGCAACTGGAGGAACGTCCGGTGCCATCGATAAAAGATTACGAAGTCTTAGTTAAAGTAAAGGCAGCCGGTGTTAATCGTCCGGATATTTTCCAGCGCGAAGGGAATTACCCACCGCCTTCGGGAGTACCTGCAGATATACCTGGTCTGGAAATCGCAGGCGTTGTTGAGCAATGCGGGTCGTCTGTCACACGTTGGGTTGCGGGAGACAAGGTGTGTGCCTTACTTGGCGGAGGAGGGTATGCAGAGTTGGTTGCTGTTGCAGCGGATCACTGTCTGCCGGTTCCGGAGGATTTCACATTCACTGAAGCCGCTGCCCTCCCCGAAACCGTATTCACTGTTTGGCATAATGTATTTCAATTGGGACGTCTGGCGGCGGGAGAGACATTTCTGGTGCATGGTGGCAGCAGTGGTATCGGCACAACAGCCATTCAGATGGCAACAATTTTTGGTGCTAGGGTATTCACAACCGCCGGCTCTCATGAAAAATGCGCGAGCTGCCTATCGCTCGGAGCAGAAAGATGCGTAAACTACAGGGATGCTGATTTTGAAGAGACGTTAAGAGGAGAAGGCGTCGATGTTATTCTGGACATGGTTGGAGGAGATTATATCTCCAAAAATCTTAGACTGCTAAACCCCGGAGGACGGTTGATCTTCATAAACGCCATGAAAGGCGGTAAAGCTGAAGTTGATATGTATGAAATTATGCGCCGGCGCCTGACCATTACCGGCAGTACTCTGAGGCCGAGGGATCGTGCATTTAAGGCTATGCTTACTGCTGATATTGAGAAGAACGTTTGGCCTATGATCCGGACAGGAAAGTTCAAGCCTTTCATCTATCGAACCTTTCCGTTAAAGCAGGCAGACGAAGCCCACTCTCTTATGGAAAGCAGCAGCCACATAGGAAAAATTGTACTCACTGTTTAGATTTCTGGTCATATGTAGCGATGAGCCACCATACATCCCTGCCACTTTCCCTGCGTTTGTTACCTGTACTATAAATTTCTTAACTCTAATAAAATAAAGACTTAATACCATACTTATATTTTCGTACTGGCATTAATTATGCTATCCATGAGAACAAAAAGAAATTGGTTGATGTTATATTACTAACTAACCGGAAAACTTATGAATTTAAATGAATACACGCTTGAGCGGTTGGCCAACCAGCACAAGACTATAAAAAACTATATTGACGACCTTCCC
>DALYUO010000269.1:1081-2640 GCA_031981225.1 Pararcticibacter sp. | reverse complement strand
ACAGACTCAGCACTGATAAATTCTCAATCCACGAGACTATTGCTTATCTGACCAGATACCAGCATATTTTCATGGAGCGTCTTAACAGGATAGTGAACGACATTAATCCCTACTTCGAAGTTTATAAACCAGACCTGGATTCAGAATTTTCGTTTACCTGTGCAAAAACAACGGGATCCCTCTTGCACGAATTATACAGAATGAGAAGCAATCTCTGCTTAATGCTAGAGGAAATGCCTGCGGAACATTACGCCAGGGTTGGTACTCATGCAGTTCTTGGAAGGATGACTATCAGTCAGTGGGCCGAGTTTTTTCTTTTACACGAGTCCAGTCAGCTCTTTAAGATCTTCAAACTTGCCGGAAGCTTCTGGTCAATGGAGGTCGAAAAACATAGTAATATTATATATCTCCCGAGGCTGAGTAATTATATCGATGAGTTAGCCGTATAACCCAAAGAATTTATTTACTTTTTTTGAACCCTAATGAATGTTGCCCCGTATAAAAGGGGCATCATAAAAGTTGCATGTACCTGCTTCTGCTAATTGGGGGACACTATGAATAAATTCTGGGTTCTATTATTTTGTTTACTTTCAGGGTTTCTTTTAAAGAGCTATAGCCAGACTATCACTCCCGGAAACATTAACGGGCCCTATGGACAGGGGTCATCTATCGCTGTCCCTGTTACATTAAATGAAAATACCGACTTTTTCAAAACTGACAATGAGTTTAAACTGTACTTATCTGATGCATCGGGAAGCTTTGCCAGCGAGACAGAAATAGGAAACTATACCGGCTTTTATACTACGTTTTTAAACGGCACCATTCCTGCGAATACTGTTGCAGGGAATTACCGGGTACGTATAAAATCCTCGAATCCCGTCACTACCAGCTCTCCTTCGGCTTCGTTTGAAATCAGAGCAACTAACGGGGTAAAGGCTGAGATTGATGCACCTGCGCAACAGGTTATTGGCGGCAATAATACCAAGGCCTTTGGTTCATGTTCACCGGGCAGAAATAACCTTCGGTATAATTTCAACAATACGTCGTCTGCCGGTGCAAGTGTTACCGCGGTTTTCAGAAACGAAGCTAACCCTTCGGATGCGCAGCAACTCTCCTTTCCGTCGTCGCCCCAGCAGTTTATACCCGAAATTACGCATTATACAATTTTCGTACGTGCAGAACTTAACGGCATTATCGGAACAAAGGCCTACTTTCTGATTAACAACCGAATTAATACTCCTTTTAATCCACCCGGAAGCAGCACGGTTTGTCTGCCCTTAGGGGAGCTAGAATACAATGTTGAAACTACCTCTACAAACGGAATTCAGCTAAACTTTCCGGGAAACACCTACCAGGTTACGTGGGGCGACGGCTCTGTTGAAACTTTTATTCTCAACCAAATAAAATCTACAAACGGGAAGATCAGACATCTTTATACCAAGTCATCCTGCGGCAGTCAGATAACAATCGGAAATGTGAGATACTATAATGTATTTGGCATCATTGTACAAACACAGAGCCAGCTTTGCGGAGACATCGGTGTGCCTATTTCAAGCCAG
>DALYUO010000269.1:0-1071 GCA_031981225.1 Pararcticibacter sp. | reverse complement strand
AAATCGTTTCACTGCCCCTCTCCTTGCATGTGTCAACACACCAATAGTCTTCAGCAACGAATCTATTGCCGGTGAGGACCCCAGCACAAGTTCGCCTTCTTGTCAGAACAATAATGTTGTGTACTATTGGTATATTGATAATCAATTAATTACCCCCCAGGGTGTTCCTATCACATATACGCTTAATCATACATTTACAAGTTCGGGCAATCATACGATACGGCTTGAATCGGAAAGCACTTCTGAATGCCAGGCTGCTCCCGTAGAAAAAACAATATACATTCAGGTACCGCCAAAACCTGATTTTGAACTCCCGGCAGACACCTATTGCCTTAGCTCGGTTGTTACGCCAGTGGATAAGTCGGTTGTGGATCCAAGTGCCATTGCTAAGCACGATTATGAATGGATAATCACAGGACCGGCTACGGCAGTCTTTAATAACGGTACAAGCAAAAACAGTAAAAATCCGGAAATAGGCTTTACGGCAGCAGGTACCTATACCATTAAGTTAAGCATAAGCTCTGCATGCGATACAGTGACGAGCAGACTATAATAATCAACGCGTCGCCAACTATTACTGCCAGCTGGCAGGCCAACCTTTGCGGAAAAGATCAACTCCTCACTTTCAGTAACACCGGGGGAAATCCAGTTAGCACAAGCTTCAACGGTACTGTTAAAGAGCTTAGCGACACATATTCGTGGTCGGTAAGCGGTGGCACTTTTTCTTTCGAAAACGGAACAAGCGCATCTTCCAAAGAGCCTGCTATTCTGTTTAACGACTATGCCACATATACTATCGTTATTACACACAAAAACAATTGTGGAACGGTCACTGAAACCAAAACATTAACTTTTAATGAGTCGCCCACTATTTCAGCCGGAAGCGATCAAACAATTTGTGCCGGCGACAACGCAATTTTAAAAGGTTCAATTTCGGGGCCGCCTGTATTTTCCTTTGAATGGAAAGGCGGAACAGGGACCTTTTTACCTGGCCGCAATGTTCTGGATGCCCAGTACCTCCCCTCGCCGGCCGAAGTATCGGCAGGAAAGGCCGAACTCCCTCTTTCGGCT
>DALYUO010000268.1:6431-6785 GCA_031981225.1 Pararcticibacter sp. | reverse complement strand
CGTCTATGATGACAATAGAGTTCGCCATACGATGTAGCAAATAGTTGCTTTCCTTCTTATTCGTTTTAAGAATGTCGAAAAACTTTACATGAGAGAGAAGCGTAACCGGATATAGCGCAAAGAGATTATCGATAAAATCCTTTTTCTCTTCACCAAACATCCCATCCTCGTTCTGTTCCGTATCGCGATCCCCTTTCCCGGCAAATGCGGCCTTCGAGTGAAGTTCCACTATCTCACTCTGCCGCAATCCCATGCTTTCCTTCAATGCTCCGAATGTCTGAGTAATCAGGGTGGTGAATGGAAACACATAGAATACCTTCGTCAGACGCTCATCCGCCCTGAGTAATTCTGTAA
>DALYUO010000268.1:0-6379 GCA_031981225.1 Pararcticibacter sp. | reverse complement strand
GCTGTTCTTTTGCACCTGCTGAACAAGCTCAACAGCCATCTCTTTCCTTAAAAGGTTAAGATTAACATTAGATGGCTCAACAGGGTGCAAAAAGTTATATCCTTCTGCATCCCTGAAAACCTCAGCGTTGTGCTTATAACACTGAAGATGATCAATTATTTCTCTAACCCTGCCGCGATTCAAAACGCCGAAATCCGTCGTCCTGGCCTCACTCCCACTTTCACTGCTATTCATATATTCATGCGTTGCCAAATAATCGGCAGCTGTCAGGACGGAATAATTCAATTTAATGAGTGCAAAAAGAGGAAAAGGAGCATAAGGAAGCTTATCTTTCACTGCTCCGTTCCATATTTTCTCAACATTTGACAACACCCGTGACACTACGAGATTAGCCGGATCAATTCTGAATTTGATCAGATACCCCTTCAAAGGATCCAGACAGTCACTAAACCTCGCCATAAAGCCATCCCTTTCCATAACATCATACAGGGCAGGACTATGATGCTGCATAATGCTATAGGAAAAGAAAAAGCAATGACAGATCAGCCGTGATTTGCTTTCATCGGAAATCGGCAGACCAAGGGCCTTTTGGATATAATAACATAAAAATATAAATGTTCCCAGGTAGGAATGACCATGAGGTGGTTTCAAAGAGGATCTCTCAACTAAAGAGAAGCTTCCTCTGTTCTTCATCCGGAGCACCTGGAAATTCTCATTTATTTTACCGAAATCGTGAAACACAACGGCTCCCGCAAACAAGGTCTTGAGAAACTCAGTATTCACGTCCCCGTCAGCCCAGCCTTCAGTATATGCTTCCAGCAGGTTGTCTATCACCTCTTCCAGACCATGGGCGTCGATTAACTGGCCAGAATAATAATTTACGAGATCAATATGTGCCGCCAATGGCTCATGCTCTCTGGTGCTATGAATGTGCGCCCAATACTTCACGTATCCGTCCAATAACACGGATATATCGGGGGCTTCTTTCAATATCTGTTCAAAGGTTTTCATCCATATTATCGTAAAGGAAGCCAAAATTCGAATCAACAACCTGCCCTCTGATTGGGCCGGCTTTCACAAATAAAGAGGCTATGGAAAAATCGGATGAACTATTGAACGGGAGATGATCCCATTCCTCAACATCGCCGATCCATGCCTGAAACTCATTTTTACCTAAATATGGAATGAATTCGGCCTTAAGCTGAGTGACATAATCATACAATTTCTGTTCCGGTTCCGACTGCATATTGAGTAACAGGTAACACCGGAACGCTGGCTTCACCAGCATGGTTTCCTCAATGAGCAGGTTCCCGTCAGCATTAGCATATCCAACACCATTGGTATATTTTACCGATGTCTTTTGAAAATTGCCTCTCTCATGCTGCAGTGGCTCAATACTCACTTGCAGCTGCTTTAGCTTCTCATAATACTCCGGAAGCTGCCCTTTTTGTTTGTATCCTTCCAATCCAATGATAGCCCCCAGCACGCCCAACAAAGCTGGCTTATGCAGCATGTTGTACGACAGCAGCAGGCCGTCATTGTAATCAGGCTTTTTAAAGAACCCGAAGTCGGCCTTTAATTCAAACGAGATAAGCTTCTCATTTGTCATAACAATCAGTTTAGTTCAATTTTGGTGGCCGGAGCCGGAAGATTCACAACCGTTGTCGCGGCAGCATTAAAATATACCTCGATCTTTTCTATTTCAGGTTTTACATTCTCCTTCTCCAGCAATGCGGTTACCTTGGAAAAATCAATTTCCCGGCTTTCATTTACAGAAATCAAATCAACCAGAGAAGGTAACACCAGCTTCGATCCCTCTTTCAACTGTACCCAAAAAAGAAGCTCATTTTCAACACCGGCTTTGGCTGATGAATCATAGAAAGTCGCACCGTTCCTGAGGGCTTCTTTCAATTTTTCAATATCATCTTCTGATAATCCATCATGCCCTGCTGCCCTGCTTAGCTCTTCAAGATTTCTCGGATTGATAGAAAAATGATGAACATAATGGCCTTCTTTAAGCTTGAACTGAGTTCCAAGTGTAGTTTGCATCGAGTCAGAACTCTTTTCATTGGAATTCCGGAAAGGTGAAGATATCTGCTCTGAATAAATTACGCCTTCCGGAAAACGGTTGACGCCATGAGTGAACTGAGCAGTTCCATGGATCGAAAGGTTGGCTCCCTCTTCAGCAAACGTACCACCAAACAGTCTTACGTCGATACACTGTAAAAGATTACCTAATACGATCTTCCTGGCCTTTGAGCTATCCTTTTTATCAGGTTTGGGGAATTCACCAAAAACATTAACATAATTTTCTTTCAGGCTTCTTGGCTGCATCTCCTCGCTATAGCTTTTAAAGTAGAATACTTTGCTTTCCGGATGATTCTTTGCCAGATAGTTCCTTATCGTGTACTTGAGCGCCTTATCTGTCGCATAAACAGTTCCGTCAGGCAGAGTCCTTGGTTGATGAGAGAAATCAGCATTGTAATTAGCGTTGATCGATTTAATAATAACACAGCCGAAAACACGGCTTTTAAATGAATTGCTCATGATAAGTTCTGTTGAGTATTTTGTATTTAAAAGTTAATTAATCAAGTTCTTCTTCCTGAACCACTTCTGCCTGCTCCTTATACTCCTGATCGCTAAACAGCGCATTCTTTGAAAAGACGCCGGAGAGAATAGCAGGGATCAACTCCCGGATATTGGTGTTCGTTTCATATCCCAGTACTTCTGAAAATGGCGTCCTGAAGTTGGCTGAGAATTTTTCATGCTTATAAGAGTCGAACAACCGGGCTATCGCCTTATTTAACTCTTTCGATTGCGCCTGCTGCATAAATGGCTCCAACCGTTTATAACTGCGGTCCGCCGTTTTGCTTTTCGACAACAGGTAATAAATCACCTGTCCTACAGTAAACGCATATTCCTCATCTGAAGAAATATTAGCGTCTCCTTTGGTAAGCTTCTGAATAAACTCACGATTTGCAAGTAGTTTGTTGCCCATGCTTTTATTGTTTTTAATATAATTTGGATCAAAATTCTCTGTGATGCTAAACCAGATGTTAAGTTTCTGCCGTATAGTCCTGTCTTCGGTGTGATAACCGTTTTTTATCTCATCAAGCCTGATGTCTTCCAGTATCGTTTCCTGTAAGATTTTATGAAAGGTTTGTGGTGTAATTGACTGCCGCTTTGATTTATAAATAAAATCGTAAAACGCCTTCCTGTAATGGAGTACGTGCAGGTAGTTCAATGCAGACTTGCTGAACTTTGCATCTATTTCATCAAAGTACTTGTATTGCAGAGAACCTGTTTTTGTCTTTACAACCAATCTATTATTGAAAACCGGCAGTAAAACTGTCTCCTGAAGGTGGAAGACATTTTTTATAGACTGTCCATTCCCACCTTCAAAAAGATCTGCAATTTCCCATTTCTTTCCCTCCCGATCTCTCAGCTCATACTCAAATTTCGGAACGAAATCAAAGTCCTTAATTTCTCCCCTGTCAAAAAACAAGAGATAGTAATTTTCTAACTCATCACCATGTATTTCATATAACTCCTCAAAAATCTCCCGGCAGCCTATCCGATTTTCCCTGCTGGCTTCACGTTTAAAAAGCTTTATCGCAGAATCGCGTATGCTGCTTCCCCGTTTAGGTTTTATTTCATCTTGGTGAATAAATATAGGCAACGGCTTAGGCAGTATATTTCTGCCCATGATATCCTGAAATTCGTACAGGCTTTTTGCTTCTTTTGCCGATACCCTGCCTGCGATATCAAAAGTGGCTGTTTGATGGGTCAAAAAAGGCTTTTTAGTTGGATAGCCGTTAAAAAAGTCGGATGTACCAAACGTATCATTCCCTACATTCAGGTTGTAATCATTTGTGTTAAACAGCTTATCGGCAAGATATTTTGCATTCGCAGTTTCGTACTTTTCGACCGGAACGTCCAAATAGAAGATCACGTAATCAGCGTCTTTCACATCGGGATAGTCCGGAATCAATGATAACCATTGATTAAATTTCTCTTCAGAATTAAGGGCGTCCTCGAAAATCTTTATTTGCTGCCGCTCTTCCTCGCTATCGGCAAGTAAAGCGGCCTTGCTAAAATAAGATACTATTCGATCATAAACCTGCGATTTACCTTCGCGGCGATTAATGTTAAACTTTTCCCCTCCGGTTAGGTTCTCACGCTTGATCGCAACACAATAGGGAGAACAAGAATGGATTGCCTTAACCGGCAAATCGAAGCATTTGTTGGTATTGACGCACCATGAAATGCGGCTTAACTCCGAGCATCGCTTTAATAGGCTTATATCATCCGGTTCCAGCTTCTTATTCTTAGTATATGCCCATTGAACCAGTGATCGCTCGTCAATAAAAACTCGCTCTTCTTCCCTTTGAATCCGAAGGATAATATGCAGTCCCTCTTTAGTTTTCAACCCCAAAGCCTTAAACTCAGGGTCCAGACCGTCAATAAACTGTACAATTTCTTTTATCATAAAGTCACTTTAATAATCTTCGTAAAACCAGAAATGATGCCCGTTGCACAATGAACAGGTGCAATCTGCGACTATTTCCATTCTCGACTTAAGGCAATTTTTGCATCTTTGGGCTACACTTGTTCTTTATTAGGAAAAAAGACGTCGGCATTTCCTCCATCCATCTTTAAATTATATCACCTGGAGGCTTCCCATTCCAATAGAATTGTAAACTCCCGCGCCAGTATTTAACAGTAATTCTATCGCCTTCTTATTACCTTTTAGTTTTAGTTCGAACCCTGTAAAACCCTTTATTTTGATTTCTTCCCTAGTACCCCCTTTAATAGTAACTAACCTCGCACGAGGAGGTTCAGCAAACAGGACTGGTATAATTTTGATCGATTTAAAAACACGCTCTATATCATCCTCTCCATAAAGTGTACTATACTTTGCCTTCCAGTTAGCATATATCATAGGAACGAAGTCACTATCCAGCGGAGAAAGAAAAGTATAATTGCCATCATCCCGCTTTCTTCCACACACAATTGGCGACAATACTCCGCAGCCATTGGCAAATGAAAGCATACCGTTAGCTCGGCACTATTGGTCCTCATCACCATTCTGTTCCCATTTATCTTAAAAGGTGTTCTCAGATCTGAGAAAGTAAAGAACTTAAATCTCTTTAAAGACGTTCCATAACCTTCATCATGCAAAAAACGCCCATACTCCTGGTCTGCATTCTCAATTATCTTATAAATACATGACGACAACGGATACTGGTAATTAAGGGGAAGTATTCCTGGCCCATTACTAGCCAATTCCAGAGAAATTTTAAATCTCATAATAGGTTAATTGAAGCTCTCTATTTATTATCAATTTATTTAATTTGCTATTAAACTGGATGATTCAGAAACCATACAGCAGCACACCCGCACTTTAACCGCCATTTCCTCAACGTATTCAGACACAAACATTGCATATTCCCTTCTCCGCTCTTACTCATTTTTCTGAGCCTACATCTGCCAAAGTTAGAGGTATTATCAGAAATTGGGACGGATTCTGTTCCGTTTTCTCAGAACTCCTTTCGAAAGCGTTAAACCCATCGTAGCACCGCAAATACACAAACGGCACATAAAGGGAAATTTCAGTTGCATCTTCTGTATGAATCTGAGGGCACAGTTTTTCGACCCTCCCCGCAAACTGCAGTATTGAATCTCGAAAGTCCATATTGTGATTGGCTTGGTTGAGCGTTAGTTTGGTTAATTAGTTTCTGCTGTTGAATAAAGTTTTATGAAAGTTACAGGGTATCTTGATAGAAAAAAATGACCATGGTCATTTTTGAATGTTTTTTGTGATGTCATGGCGTTGCGGCTCTGATTATATTTCAAAGCTATAGGGAGGCTGCGGGATTTTTTTACGGGAAACCGGAAGGAGGGAGATATAGACAAAAATATTTGCAGGTAACGCATTAATTCATTACCCTTGCATTGTTCTTTACCCTTGGTATGGAATCTACAAAGGTTTTTAACGTTGAACCCGAATCAACGTTTTTTTTATGCCTTTTCACCGAAAAATTCTTTACACTTAATGAAGTCTGGCGAGTTTAAAATGTTTGAAATATCATCCTTTTCATAAGCCGTAACGAATTTGGCTTTTAACATCCCTGTAAATCGAATTATAACCACATAATTTCCTTTCACAATGCATGGTCGAACGTATCTTCGTAAAACAGAACTTTTGGTACTCCGTATATATTTTATTATCTGTTTTGCTGAAGCTTTACCTCAGTCTGCTTTCGAGGATGTGCTACACGCCTTTTACCCTCCTAATTCTTAAGCACATAACTAACGAAAACGAACGCTGCATTTCTCCCCCCTGTACTGGCTAATGTATGTTTTATTTACGATAAAC
>DALYUO010000267.1:0-6796 GCA_031981225.1 Pararcticibacter sp. | reverse complement strand
CGTTGTTTTCTGGAAAAGTAGGGACCTTCAATATGCATTCCTAAAAACCGGGCACCGTCTTTATTTAGCGCATGAGCAGGCTCGTAAAGGCTGAGTGTTTCCATAAGATCATCAATCCCGCAACTCAGGGTAGTAGGAGTCATGGCTGTAGTTCCATATCTCGCATGGACCTTGGCTATCTCCAAAAATGCCGTTAAAGTATTGTCCATAAAGTCGTATCCCCCTCCCCCATGAACATGGATATCTATGAAACCAGGTGAGATATATTTTCCGCCTGCGTCAATCTCTACCGCATCCATTATTTCGAGGTTCGTGTGACTGACCTCTGTAATCTTACCACCAGTAATTAAAACGGAACCACCGGAAATCAAGCCTTCGGGTGTAATAATATTTCCGTTATATACTTTTATCTTATTGAAATTCATTTTTTAAATTATAAAGACCATTTTTTGGTTTTATACCCATAGAAAGCGTAAAATCCGAGGTATATATAACAGGGTAATAAAACCCAATATGCTTCCCGAAGGCCTTTCATATCCGCAAGATGACCATACAGCAATGGAAGAATGGCATTTCCGCTTAAACCCATAATTAAGATAGATGCACCAATTTTTATAAAGCGGCCAAGACCGTCCAGGGCCAGTGGCCATATGCCCGCCCAAATCATCGAATTGGCAAAACCAAGAAGAACGACAAACCAGATAGAGACGTCGGCGGTGTGCCCTAAAAAGGTCACCGTACCTCTGGAATAAATAATGAGGAATGTCAATACGACACCTAACATAGTACAAAAGCGCAGTGCGGCTTTTTGAGTGACAAGTTTGGGAATCAATAGTATTCCCAGCAAGTATCCGATAATTGTGGCTGAAAGAGTGTAAGAAGGGAATACTTTTGCTTCATACAGATTGATGTCCATCGACCTTGCATATCCGATAATTGTGTCTACAGCAATAACCTGGGAACCGACGTGAAGAAAAATAGCCAGAGCGCCCAGTATCAGATGCGGAAATTGGAATATATTATGTTTTGCAGAATTCAGCTCTGCAGTTTCGGCATTTTCTATATCTGTATTTATTTCGGGAAGTGGAGAATACCTTACCAGCGCTCCCAACCCCAACAAAATAAAACCTACTGCAGTGTATGGAATGATCACCCTTCTGATTAATTCATCCAATGCCTGATCCTTCTCTATGTCGGGCATCGTTTCCAGCAACTCAAAAGTCTGAACATCTGAAGGTTTTAATACGATCGCGGCAAATAACAAAGGCGCGATAATTCCGGCAGACTTGTTACAGATCCCCATAATACTAAAGCGTTTCGCAGCGCTTTCTTTAGGGCCAAGAATGGTTACATATGGATTAGCAGCCGTTTGCAATACAGCCAGACCAACTCCTAAAGTAAAAAGTCCGCTTAGAAATAATTCATAGGTACGGGTTAGGGCAGCAGGAACAAATATAAAAGCACCAACAGCCATTATACAGAAGCCAACCATCATCCCCTTTTTGAATCCTATGGCCTTTAAAAGGTAAGATGCCGGGACGGACATAACCAGATAAGAAATATAAAACGCAAAGGCAACCAGATACGACTGAAAATTAGAAAGTTCGCAGGCGATCTTAAAGTATGGGATTAAAATAGCATTAATCCATGTAACAAATCCGAATATAAAAAACAGGATCGCTATAATGGAGATAGAGATCAGATTATCACGTTTACTTAAAGAGCCAATGTCCTGAACCGATATATTTTTCATTTGAACGATCTTAGTTTCGGCTTCCCGATAACCGGTTATAAAGAATTTTAATCTTTGCACTTCTCAATTCGTTTTCCTGCTTCAATTCGGCGAGATGATATGAATTGCGGTTCAGCTCAATAAAACGCTTATCGATGGCTTCCACTGGAAGAGATTCGAGGCTCTTTAAAATCGCTGGAACTTGTGCGGTGGTAAAAGAAGCAGAATTAACCCGGGCTTCTATGTCCATATAGGATAAGTAAAGCGATCTTATATCCGCCATCAACTGATAATGAGAGAATTCTTCTTTATTTCTCAAAGGCCTTAGGCTGCGAAGAACAACGGCTGCCTGAACAGCGCTATCAAGCAATTGCCTGACACTGATACCAGGCTTGCTCACCACTCCCTGATTAACCTCATAAGGAGCAGACCTCAAGGCCTTCCAGAATTGGTGGGATTGTTCTTTATTAAAGCCGTATTTATCCTGGGCATATTTAAATATAAACGATTCGACCGATAAAGGGCTAGAAGAACCAAGACTTTCATAAAAGGCGCTGATAAGCATATTAAACCCTGTCAGGGGATATACATGGCGTATAGCATACAGGTCAATAATATCAGTTTGAGTTTCAAAAACAGGCGAATATTCCCCCGAGGTAGACCAGGATGTCATGATAATCCCTTTATATCCCAGCTTTCGGGCAATAGGAACAAAGTCACGAATATTACCAAAGTGCTTTTCCCATTCCACGAGAAAATAATTGTCGGGGTGACTCCGTATTGAGGGAGCACCCCAGATTTCATATCCACTTTCGAGAAGTTTCTGATGGTTTCCGAAACGATTCAGGTCCCAACCATAGTTCCAGTCCACAAAGACTGTTTCTTTTGGCAAAAGGTGTATGGCGTCCGGGTATTTAACAGCAATATCGGCCCAAATTACCGGGCGTTTTCCAAGTTTAATTACCAGATCGCACAGCATTTTTATATGGTCAATATAAAGCCTGGACTTCCCCGCTTCCAGCGCTTTTTTACTGCATTTCTCACAATGTCCCAATAACCTTGTTTCGTCTCCGCCAATATGGATAAAGCGGGAAGAATGAGTAGATGAAAGGTCGGAAAATAAATTGGAAAACAATTCCTTATTTCGCTCAGTTTCAAGAGGGCAAACCTGAGAAAAGTCCTTTGCATCTTCGCGCAAAGCTGCATATTTATAATTTCTGAGAATATATTCAACGTGTCCGAAGCTTTGCTGCAAAGGAACGACATCGATGCCCAAAGACTTACAATAAGAGGTAAATACGCGTACTTCCTCTCTCGAATAAGCATAACGGTTCGGAATCAGCGGCTGATCTCTATATGGATAGGTTGCCTCCCATTCCATTATCAGCGTGTTGATTCCATTTTTGCTTAATTGCAGAGCAAAGTCCTTTAGCGCTGGGATGGTCATTACCTGTATCCGCAGATCTAAATGAAAGCCCCTGATACTAAAAGGTTCATTTTGCTTCAGAACTGTTTGCGATTTAACAGATGAAGTTAAGAACAGGCATAACAACAGCCAGGGAAGAAAATGCTTTGTTTGTTTCATATCAAAAATCATGTCTGAGCGAAAGGGTTAGAATCGTGTGCGGACACGAAAATAAACAAAAGTATTTTAGATTCTTTCGATCCGCTTTCAATTCCCAGACTCTTGCCCCTTGTTAATGGTTATCGTTATCCCTTTTCAATTAAACTTTGTAAACAACTATAACCTGCGCCAGTAGTTGTCGGCCTAATATCAATATTTTATAGAAATAGATTAAAACGCCTCTCCTTTAATTTCCACTGCTAATCATCCCCTAAATAGTAGTTTACATTCTCTTTAGTGACAACATCCAGAGGGAGATATTTAATCTCAGGCACTTCTTTTTTAAATACTAAGTGGTCAACCAGATGATGAATGCTCCAGTATCCCTGTCCTTTAGGATTCTGATTTATCAGGAAACTGATGATCTTTTTATTCAGGAAATGAACATTTGCAGGAATCAGGTCATATCCTATAATTTTTATTGATGTAATATGGCGCTGTTCCAGGTATTTTGCGATCATATAGCTCCTTGACGTCGTTACATAAATACCTTTAAGATTATCAGAGTTCTCTAAAACATCATCCATCTGTTTTGTAAAGGAGGAAGAATCATTTCCCTGCAGAGTCACGCTGTTCACAGCAAACTTCTGAGACAAATTATTCTGAATAAAATAGCTTTTAAAACCCTGCTCCTTTTTTATCAAGTGCCTGGAGTTGCTGAGATCTGCATTTATATGGGCGACAAGCAGGGTACAGGGGTCGTCCTGTCCGTAATGCATCAGCCCGGCAGCTAAAAGTCCGCTCTGATATGAGTCCTGTCCTATATAACTTAGAGGATTATATTCATTTATCTGCGTATTGAAAATAACAAACGGAATCTTTAATGCGTTCCACTCTTCAAAAAAGGGAAGGGTCTCTTTATAAAACAAAGGGGATACGATAACTCCATCAGGCCGTAGTTTGGATACACGACGCGCCTGCTCGATATACGACATGGAGTCGTCCTGGTTAAAAAGGAACAAGGAAACAATAACTCCATATTGCTTTAAATCCCTTTCTGCCTGTTCTATTCCCAGCTTTGATTCGAACCAGTAAGATTCATTTGGATAATCCGGAATTAAAGCAGCAATAATATAAGTCTTCTTTGTTCCCAAAGCCCTCGCACTGTAATTCGGCTCGTAATTAGTATCCTTTATGATCTTTAGAACCCTTTCCTTTACTTTTAAAGATACCCCCCCTCTGTTATGTATAACACGATCCACTGTTCCGGTCGACACTCTTGCTTTAACTGCTATATCTTTAATTCTTATAACTTTATTAGTCAATTCCATCTGATTTATATATGTCAGCTCAATATTAACAACACGTAAAAGTTAGCTTTCACAAAGGTAATTCTTATATTATATTATTGTATTTTTTCAATAGCGGGTGTGAGGATATCCTTTGCGATATTACTACTTTCCAGTTGATGCATTATGGCATAAATAGCTCCGTTCCAGCCTTGATTTATTTTCCCGGGCTTGCCTGTAAGGGTGTTTATATGTTCGTAATAGGTTCCTTCTCTATCAAAATCCATTTTCCCTCTCCATATTAATAGCTTATCGGCACCCGGTATACCATGCGCATATGCTGTAATTAAAAACAGCATATCGTACAAGTAATAGGAACCGCCGTTTGCATACTCACCGAAGGGTACGTTCCAGTGAGGAGATTTGTGACCCGGAATATCAAACTTCTCATTAGGAGCATAACTACCATCCGGCATACAAACTATCTTAAAGCCATTCGCCGTCTTTGCCACGGCAGATACTTTTTGAAAGTGAAGCCTAACCTGCTCCTTTTCTAAAAGAGGGGTATTAAAAATGAGTATATGCAAAAGATCTCCTATCATAGCATCTACCGCCACCAGATCTTTCTTTTGTTCGCTAAGGGGAAAATATCCGCCTTCTTTATGAAAAAGCGAACGGTACGCCTTTGCCGCGTCCTGCCATGTTACAGAAGGGTTCAATCCGAGTTCTTCGGCAGCATGTAGAGCTACTGCAAGAAGCCCCTGATTATAAGTTATAACATCATCGTCAGTAAACATACACAGGTCAAACCACGACTTAAAGTTCTTTCTTCCAAGTTGCTCATCAAAGGCCAGGTACCGGCTGTTAACCAGGTGTCTTTCTATATACGCAAGGCTTTTCGCTGCAGCCTCCATATCTGGTTTTCCACCGTTCTTACTTATTCTGTAGGCCCAAATGAGCGTAAAGATAGGCCTCTCTGCTCCGGGGGACTGCTGTATCGCTTCATTTTGATAGCATTGCTGTTCCATTTGGGGAGGTAATACCATAGATTGCCAGAAAGCATCGCGGGAATATTGTTTGTTACAGTAGTCAATGCCTGCAACTACCCAGTATTTACTATAACGAAGCTCATTTGAACGATAAAGCATATAATTAGTTGCAAAGGCTGTAGAGCCAAATTTGCTGCCTATGTTCCCCCACCTTTTGGCAACAGCCTTGAATACATCCTGTCGCATTGCTCCAAGATTACCAGCATTACTGTGCATTAATACTCCGTTAAACTCATGTGCTTTACCAGGATAGACTGTATGATAGAAGGGCCTGACAATAATTGTATCTCCAACCTGAATGCCTGGTTTCAAACCGTTGTCGCCACTTGCAATCAGCATTCTTCTTGCCTGAGGATTGAAATACTGTGTGGTATAGTTATTATAAAAAGCAGGAGCATCACTAAACGCTATATCCCATCCCTTTTTCGTATTTAAAGCTACCATAGGGACAGCCTGCCTGGGAAGTGAGTCAAAGAAATAATTGCCGGGATCATGGACACTTTGTCTGTATATTTCTTCCCGGCGTACAACTCCATTAAAATTCATTGCTGTACCTTCAGAATAGCTAAACTCGAGGGCAAGAAATAAGCTGTCTTTCAATTTAGAACTTGCCTGCATTTGATAATAGAGGTAGCCATTCCTGGGTTCCAGTACGATTTCAAAGCTAAAATTCTTAACCTGTTTTTTAATCACCGTCCTCTTAGCGGGCCATGAAGTTATAGCTGCAACCGTTATGGATTTCCCCGGCTGCTCTGCTTTAAACAATATCCTTGTCTGGGACCTTGCAGAAATAGCAGAAATACAGGCTATAAGAAGAACAAGAACTGTATTAGATATTTGTCTTGTTTTAAACATACCAACTAATTTATTAAATAACCCAATTATACTCTTTACCATTCTAATATCCGCCGGCAAGACGAGTTTTTATTAGTTTATTACCAGTTTCGCACTCTTTAAATCGACAGAATTCGGCCCGATCATAATTGAAAATTCTCCGGGCTCTTTAACCCATTTTCCCTCTTTCCAAAACTCAAGCATTTCAGGAGTTATTGGAAAAGAAAGCTTTTTTGATTGCCCGGCGTTCAGGCTTATACGCTGAAAGCCTTTTAACTCCTTTAGAGGTCTGGCAAGGGAAGAAATTTCGTCTCTGATGTAAAGCTGC
>DALYUO010000266.1:6586-6801 GCA_031981225.1 Pararcticibacter sp. | reverse complement strand
TTCACAACTGTGTCAATGAGTTTGCGGTCGTTCATTCGCACCCCAATATCCATCAAAAACCACATAGCCTCAAGATTATGTCCCGGATTAACAACGCGTCCCTCAAATGAATCGCAGAATGATCCATCTTCATATACATTTTCCAGGGCAATACCGGCATCTTTCTGATAGAAAACATCAAGCACCTCATGAACAACTTTTTCAATCAGGCCATC
>DALYUO010000266.1:3289-6492 GCA_031981225.1 Pararcticibacter sp. | reverse complement strand
TTGTATTACTGCTACGTTTCAGAATATTGTCAAAAGTACCCCGGGCGATACCTGCATATTCTTCTTTGGGATTTGCTTTATATAAAGCTCCAAAACCCATGGCAGCAAAGCAGTCAGAGAAAATATTATACGGCTGGACAAGAGGCGCTCCCTTGCGATTTAAAGAAAAGTACCAGTTGCCTGCGGCGTCTCTTCCGTATTTTTTCAGAAAGGCAGCACCGTGCTCGGCCATGTCCAGCCATTCCTGCCTTTTTTCGACATTGTTATAAAGCATAGAGAACATCCAAAGCTGGCGTCCCTGCAGCCAGATGAACTTATCAGTATCATAAACATTCCCAAAACGGTCAAGACAAGTAAAATAGCCACCGCAGTCTTCATCTTTTGAGTATTTCATCCAAAAAGGAAGAACATTTTGAAATAGTTCATCCCTGTAAATATTACTGTATTCTTTCATATTCATTTAAATCATTCTAGTTCAAGAAGATATTCCTGATATCTCCGGTACAAATTGCGAGCTTGCAAATAACTCGATTGAGGACTCATAAAATGCGAAAACTCAAACGTTATGGCTTTATCGTATCCTGCTTTATGTGCGGCTTCTAGCTTCAATCGCAATTTTTCAAACTTGATCGGAAGGAACTTAATGGGCATATCCCTGTCAAAACTTTCAGCATTCGTCCAGCATTGCAGACCAAATCTTTCGGCCATTTTTTTATTTATTTCAAAAAAATCGGGGAGTTCATGATAGTCAATATGTCCGTCCTGGAAAGCCACAGCGTCAACGGCCCCGCTGATACCGTGAAATATCTCACTCCATTCCTTTTCGTGTTCAGATAGAGACACAACATCATCCTTCGACAACTGCGAAGAAGCCGCCATGACAGCTTTCTTACCGTCAATCCAAGGAGAAATAAACGTGGGCAGTCCTCCGCTCACCTGCTTACACTGGAGACCGAGGGTACGAAACGCCTCTGTAGCTCCTTTGGTACGACGGCTTATCTCCATACTTAGATACCAGCCACCGAAGCTTCTGAACTTCCCGTATTTTTCCCAAACCTCATCTATGACAAAGCGGTTAGCATCAATTTCATCTTTCAGACTCCCCGTATCCCAGTAATTCCCGCTATCATACAATCCGAAATAAAACTTCATTTCATATTTTTCAGCGAGTTCGAGAAACAGCTCCACAAGGTCGATAGGAGGTCGATAGCAGCCATACTCCTTCTGCAGATAGGCAGAGGGATAGGTGATAAAACGACGATAGCCACTTCTTATCATTATCACTGTGTCTATGCCAATGGCTTTCATAAAACTAAAGTCGCGGTCCCATTCCTCTTTTCCCCAGTTCTGGTGCGGTATATCGTGCGATATCTCGTCAAGAAAAGTTCCTGTTATCTTCATATAATATAATTTATCCTTCAATAATTAAGTTTTTCGGCCGAAGAAGCTTTTGAATTACTCATCAGCTTCCTTCAACCGGTCCCACCAGAACTTCTTCAACCAGGCACTGGTGATAATAAGAATAGCACACCAGATCACCATCTGCGTGTTCTCCCTGATCATAAAATAGATTGGTATAACAACCTGTGCCATCTGCCATATGATACCAACAACTACATTGGCTGCATCTCTTCCTAAATCCTGGTTAGGGATGAACGACGGATCCTCCAGCATTACTTCTCTCTTTATCGGCCCCCAGAATCCCCAGGGCCGGGTCTTTTTATAGAAATTCTTCACCGCCTCCCTGTTAGTTAACGGTTCGATATAGGTTCCGACGATGCAACCAATCATTGAGGCAAGGAGAATGACCGGAAAAACATATATGTCAACTATCTCCGGAAAAACAAAGAGTTTGGTGGTAGAGGCGATCAGACCGAAAAGCATTCCCCAGAAATAACCATTTCCTGTAAAACGCCACCATACCCATTTAAGCACGTTCGAAGCTACATATCCGCCATATAATGCAGATGTTAACCAAAGCGTGAGCTTAGTAAGAGATGACGCATTAAATCCGAATATGATACCTACAACAACCAATACAATCGATGAGATAATGCTGAGTCGGATGTATGTTTTATCTGAAGCGTGTGGATTAATGTATTTCTTATAAATGTCGTTGACGATATAAGCCGGCGCTGCATTCACAAAGGCAGAGAAGGTGCACATAAATGCAGAGAGAAAGCCAGCCAGCATGAGGCCTTTCAAACCAGAGGGAACGAACCTGTTTATAGAAAGCGGCAGGACTTTTTCAAAATCAATATTACTTCCCATCTTACCCATTTCAGGGCCCAGGTAAACCAGCCCTAACACCGCAAACGAGGCCACCATTAAGTAGCGTGGAATATACATAACGAAGATAGTGCTTATACCTACCTTAGCTGCCTCAGAAGGAGTACGGGCAGAAAGAATCCTCTGCATATCATAACTTGGAACAGGACCTGCTATTGAAGCGAATATCCCCTTAAACAGCATCATCATAAATAATAAGCCAAACATTCCAAAACCGTCCGCTGCAATTTTATTATTGACGTTTGGCAGGGCTGTTTTGTTCCAGTCCAGATCGAGTTTCCAACCAAAAAACAAGTCGGTCCAGCCATGTGGTATCACCGCTCTCACCTGCTCTGCACTCACAGATGTATACGTAAGTAAACAAATAATTAAAGAATAGACGCTCTCAGAAGTCAAATGCCATGATCCTATACTAAAGCTTAGGTCCCATGGGAGGATAGAAGTGCAGTACTTACCTATTCCCTCGAAGAAATAGGCAATAAATCCGATAACGCTGATCACCGCAAAGATGACGATGATGATATGCGAGAGTTTAGCCCCCTTCCCATCTCCAAATCTAAATGTTATCCACTGTGCGCCAGTCATTACTCCGGATCGCCGCATCCATATAGCGAGGTAGACAAAAATAAACACTTGATTCCAGACCGGCCACAGCCACGGTATCCATGCACTCTTCAGACCATAAATAAAGAGTATGCTGACTGTCCACATAGTCCCGGAAGTATCGAACATGCCCGAAGCATTGCTCAGGCCAAGGTAATACCACTTCATCTTGTTCCCCCCAAGGAAATAAGACTGTAAGTCTTTAGAAGCTTTTTTTGAAATGTAAAAACCGAGGAAAAGGATCCCTACTATGTAGGTGATAATGATACTGATATCGAGGAAACTTAACGTCATATGAATTTATTATTCTT
>DALYUO010000266.1:2744-3279 GCA_031981225.1 Pararcticibacter sp. | reverse complement strand
CTGTAAAAATCACTCCGCGCAAAAACCCGCCAGCTGCGTTATCAGATATCTCATCCAATAATTTCTCTGCCCCTGACATTCGCAGAACCGGAAGTAAAAAAAGAGTGCCTGCCGTATAAGCAACCATAGGGTTTCTTCCATTTGTGCCCAGAAACTTGAATACGGACTTGAGGTAAAGCGATTTTTCGAGTATCAGAAATGCTGTCAGCAGTATAAAAGCGAGACCCGATGTTACAAAATAGTAGCTGTAGGTTGAATTATCCTTTTTAATGCCACCTTCATAGGCCTCGAAAAACAGGCCGAGTAAAAGCAGGTAGATACCCGCTTTCGCAAACCTTTTAAAAACGCCGGAAGAGTCCCTCATCCTGGCTATCAGGAAAAAGAGGAGTGTACAGAAACCGATTGTCAAAAAGAAATTGAGCAAGAGAAGTCTGTTATATAGACACGCTACATTGCAAATCAGTATAGCGAGAATAACTAAAGCCACCAATACACCGGTTCTCTTCTCCCCCGCCTTCCATATATCCGTATCGTC
>DALYUO010000266.1:1990-2734 GCA_031981225.1 Pararcticibacter sp. | reverse complement strand
TTCTTTCAGGATCAGCCACTCTCCGGCAAAAGTGGCGGAATAATAATAAACAAGTACTTCAAAAAGTTAAAATTATACATCCATGGCGCAGGAGACCAGTTATAAACAAAACCATTCAAACTTCCCGGTATTCCACCTGCAAGCATGACTGCCATTATAAAAGGCAGTATTCCAATACGTAAAAAGGGAGAGTTACGTGTTATCAACCAGATCATGCTGCCGAAAAGGGCCATATTCGCAAGAATGATGATGATAATATCATTATTACCCACATTAAAACCCTCTCCTCCGAAAGGATACATAAACAAAAACGATATGGCAATGATGATTCCTGCAACTTTAAGTCCTATGGCAGCGTAACGATTCAGCAGGTGCTTCCATTGTCCGTATATCATAAATAACAGGATAAAGCATCCAATAGAAATCAGATTTTCTTCTATCCCCGGTGTTTTACTCATCACTCCGGCCCTTGCATGTACGATAAATAAAGCAAAGAATATCAGCAAAATGTACCGTTCTGCAGAATGCAAGATAGCCAGCCCGACGGGCTGATCAGCCGACAATCTCTTTCGCATTGCAAGAGGGATCGCAGCTCCCATGGAAAAAAGGAAAAAAGGGAACACCAGATCTACCCATGTGATGCCTGGTAACACTGGATTAAATGCATGGTCAGGGGGAGGCTCCTGAGCGTGGTACATCCATCCCGGAAGAATACCTCCAAAAGCAATACTGCCCGATAATACC
>DALYUO010000266.1:0-1980 GCA_031981225.1 Pararcticibacter sp. | reverse complement strand
GAGTAAAATGGCCATTCCCCGTAGGGCATCCAGGCTGTTAGATCGTTGTTTCATTGTTGTACTCATCCCTTCCGCTATTTATCGTACGACATATACTTGTTATTGAATGTTCCGTCGTCAAACAGGTCGATCAATGCAAATCCGGGAGGGGTTTGATGATATACTCCGTCCCACCAGTTGCCACACACGGCTCCATTGCAGAAATAACTCACATCATTATATTCAGCACTGTCTTTCAAATGGATATGTCCGCTTATGCACAGCTTCACATTAGGATACTGGTAAAAGAGGTCCGTTATCTTCCTGGCATCAATATGCATCCACGCTCCAGGAATATTCCAGTTCAGTCCATTCTTTTCATTTTCGCCGTCAAAGAAAACACTCACCCCAAGAATGGGGATATGCGACAAGATCATAACAGGAATTTTTGAATCAACCGACTTCAGATCATGCTGCAACCAAATAAACTGTTCGTCATCAAGTTTCCCAAGATATCCATAAGCGGAATCAAGGAAAGTACTATCAAGGACAATGAAATGCCAGCCGTTTTTGTCAAAACTATAATAAGGTTTTTCAAGCCCAAGCTGTTCAGAAGCGAATTTTTTTTGTCCTAAAGGATCGTTTTTTGAACCTGGCCCCGTCCAGCAGTCATGATTACCCAGGCAGTGGTAAATTGGCAGGGAATTCTCCGCTTTCATTACCTTGTTCCATACATCCCATTGCTGTTTCACGCGTTCTTTACTCTGGTCGAGAGAGTCCATTACATGGTCTCCGGTACTGAATATTACGTCGGGTCGGTCGGGCAACGAATGAATAAATTGGAGGCATGCTGCAAATTTCTGAGCAGCGTTCTTCTCCGGCTGAATGTGAATATCAGTAATGTGAGCAATACGCAAAACTCTTTTTGGTCTTGCTGCTATCTTAGGCTCCGGGCTGAATGCTTCCAGCGATGTTGGCACAGCCAATGCAGCGGTACCTATCCCGGCGTATTTTAGTAAATCCCTTCTCTTCATCGGATTATTTTAAAGCATCTTTGATATCATCATAAAGTTGTTTATTAAACTGGTTGGCAGCAGGATCATCGATATGAACCAGATCAAACAGCATAATTCCCTTTGTTTGCTGCTTTAACATCTTTATTGCATCTTTCATATTCTGAAGATTTGACCAGGAAGTGTTCCCGATATCCACCGCACCGTAATGAATATTTGAATTTTTTAATACCCTTTGCGTACCGTTAATCTGCCCTTGAACGGTCCACCATCCAGCGCCTGTTAATGTTGATGTGTAATTACCTGTCATAAACATATCAAGCAACTCGGCATATCCCGTATTTTTATATGTTGGACGGGCCCATGAGAAGCCGTCTGAAGAGGGATCATAAGTCTTGCTTGCCCAGTTTACACCAACATAATAGTATGAATCGTACCAGGCACCCGAATAGGAACAGAAAGCCATGTGAGGTTTGGCGCTCTTCACTGTATTACGTGCCTTGTTCGCAAAATCGTAGACCGTCTGTGCGCGGAATTCCAGCCAGTTCTTATATTGCGGACCAGTGGTAGCCGGAACTACTGCACCGTTAGAAGTTGTCCATGTTTGCACAATATCGGTAGGTTTAATACTAGACAAATTAGCCCATTCCTTGAATTTAGTTAAAGAATAGGCTGAAAAATCGGCACAGATATCATAATACCGGCAGTAATCGAGCACAAAACCATCTGCATCATATTTTGATACCACTTCGTTAATAAGTGATAGTTCGTATTCCTGGGCTTTAGGCTGTACCGGATTTAGCAATCCGTAATTATATACGTCCGTAATCTTTTTTACTTCTCCGGAAGGAGTCATTACCTGGCTTTGAATATCAGCGAACGACTGATCGGTAAACACCTTGCCCATTTTAGTTCCATAATAGTTCATCCCTTCGGCAAAAACGCTCATTGATACGAACACCTTCAATCCTTTCTTTCTGGCTTCAGT
>DALYUO010000265.1:5422-6813 GCA_031981225.1 Pararcticibacter sp. | reverse complement strand
TATTGGTTTATTGAAAAGGAGCTAATATGGTAGGAATAACTAAACTATTATGCAATTCTGATAATTTCGGTGACAAATTACGTTATGTACCAGATGCGTCAAAACAAAGATTTGGTACCAGTACAGGCTATGGACCTGTAGTCGTATGGAATTGTACCAATCAATGTAATTTAAAATGCAAACACTGTTATGCTGATTCAAATAATAGGAAATCCGAGGATGAATTAATTACCAAAGAGGCTAAAAATTTAATTGAAGACCTGGCAAAACTACATATCCCGGTACTGCTTTTATCCGGAGGTGAACCGCTAATGAGGGAAGATATCTTCGAATTAATTTATTATGCCAATAAATACAATATACGTATTACTATTTCAACTAACGGTACATTAATAGATAAAGAAATTGCGAAAGATTTAAAAAAGGCTTGCGTAAGTTATACTGGAATCAGTTTAGACGGTATTGGTAGCAGACATGATGACTTTAGAGGAAGCCCAGGCAGTTTTAATAAATCATTGGAAGGAATAAGGAACTGCCTTGAAATTGGACAAAAGGTAGGTCTTCGTTTTACAATCAATCGCAATAATTATGATCAGTTAAATGATATCTTTGCTCTTATAAAAGAAGAAAATATTACCAGAGTATGTTTTTATCACCTTGCCTATTCCGGAAGAGGAAACTCCATGATACCCTTGGATATTTCGAAAGAAGAAAAAAGAGCTGCATTGGATTTGATTATGCAAAAGACACTCGAGTTCGGAAAAAAAGTAGAAATTTTAACAGTTGACAATCACGCTGACAATATTTATTTATATCTTCAGGCTAAAAAGAAATATCCCTTCCTGGCAGATAGAATATGGGAATTAATTAAAATGAATGGCGGAAATCGGTCCGGTATTGCTATTGCAAACATTGATTATAAAGGGAATATACATGCCGACCAGTTCACCTGGCATCATACCTTTGGAAATGTAAGGGAAACTAAATTCAGTGAAATATGGACAAATCCTACTAATCCTTTTGCAATTGGTCTAAGGGACAGAAAAGCCTTATTAAAAGGAAGATGCAGCAAATGCTGTTGGTTGAACGTTTGCAATGGAAATCTCCGGGGCAGGGCAGAAGCCGTTACCGGTGATTTCTGGGCATCAGACCCGGCTTGTTATCTTAGCAATGAAGAAATCGGGATATCTGAACATATAGCGTTAGTTTAAGGTTTTTAAATATTTTTAATTATTAGGAGATGAAATACTTTGATCATATCATGGAATACAACAAATAAATGCAATATGACCTGTAAACATTGCTATCGCGATGCAGGAACGGAGTTAAAAAACGAACTGAATACTTTTGAGGCTAAAAAGCTGATAAAAGAAATCTCAGAAGCCGGATTT
>DALYUO010000265.1:2509-5400 GCA_031981225.1 Pararcticibacter sp. | reverse complement strand
GAAACAGCTTATAAACTTAAATCAGCAGGTGTTATGGGTATAGGTATCAGTTTAGACAGCCTGGATAAAGAAAAGCATAACAAATTCCGGGGGATTACAAAAGGATGGGAAGATACCATAAAAGGTATGGAAAACTGCAGGGAAGCCGGACTAAGATTTCAGATTCATACAACGGTAATGGATTGGAATTATAATGAAATACTGGATATAACTGATTTTGCTGTTAAAATTGGTGCGGCAGCTCATCATATATTTTTTATGGTTCCAACAGGCCGGGCATTGGGGATAAAAGAAGAATTTTTATCTGGAGAGCAGCATGAAGAATTATTAACCAAAATAGTAATGAAACAAAAGGAAGTTAATATAGAAGTAAAACCTACCTGTGCACCACAGTTTATGAGAATTGCAAAACAACAGGGTGTACCTTACCGTTTTACCAAAGGCTGCCTTGCCGGGATCAGTTATTGTATTATTAATCCAAAGGGTGACGTTCAGCCTTGTGCATATCTGGATATCCCAATCGATAATGTTAGACAAAAGCCTTTTAATGAGATATGGAAGCATAATACTATGTTAGAAAATTTACGTACACTTTCATACAAAGAGAAATGCGGCTTATGTATCTATAAAAAACTATGCGGTGGATGCCGTGCCAGAGCTTCTTTTTATCATAATGGAGATTACATGGCGGAGGATTCTTTATGTGTATATGACGGAGGATTATTAAAATATGCAGAGTAACTATAATAAATTGCTGAATATAATTCAAAATGATTTTCCTATTGAAGCGAAACCCTTTTTATCCATCGCAAATCAATTAGGAATTTCAGAAACTGAAGTTCTGGAAATGATTAAAGAACAGGGAATTATCCGTAGATTAGGCGGTATTTTTGATTCAAAAAATCTAGGTTATGTAGGATCATTATGTGCCATGGAAGTCTCTGAAAATAAAATCGTGGAAGTCTCTCAGGTTGTAAACAGTTATCCTTGTGTTACACATAACTATCTTAGAAACCATAAATATAATATGTGGTTTACTATGATTGTCCCCTCCAGGTTCATTCTTGATACTTATATTAATGAGATTAAAACCAAAACCGGGATTAACGAAATCATGATTTTGAACTCTCTGCAGACTTTTAAAATTAATGTTAACTTAAGTATAAAAGGAGCATAGTTTATGGATATTTCACATAAAAAACAGATTCTTCTAAAATTACAGGATGGCTTGCCCTTAGTTCCTGAACCATATAAAGCAATTGCAAATGATATCGGAATATCAGAAAAAGAACTCCTTGATTACATCAAGGAACTAAAAGATAAGAAAACATTACGCAGAATTGGTGCGGTATTAAATCATAGGTCTGTTGGCTTTTTAGCTAACGCAATGGTGGTCTGGTTAGTTCCCGACGATAGAATAAAAGAGGTTACAGATATTATGATATCATTTCCTCAGGTAAGCCATTGTTATGAACGGGAAGTTTTAAATAATTGGAAATTTAATATTTATACCATGATTCATTCTGTCAGTTTTGATTTATGTGACGATATCATTAAAAAGATTTCCCAAAAGACACATATTAATAACTACGAAGTATTGTACAGTACAAAAGAATTAAAAAAAAGCAGTATGAAATATTTTATTAACGAAAATAAATAAGAATCCCTGTTTAAACTGGGATTTTTATATTTTGAGTAAATAATTATGTAGAATTGAGGGCTGAGAACGCTGTGGTGGAGCGTATTTCAGCCCTTAAAACTTTATATAAAACTGTTTACTTACCTTTTCCAAAATCTTTAAACTATGATAGCAAGTCGGTGTTGCTTACCCATAAAGGAACATCAGGAGAGGGATCATCTCTCAGCTTATCTAAAGCAGCTCTTTTGATTTGGGCATAGGAACTGGCTAAATATGCTATACTCCACACAGCAAAACCCGATAAAGAAATGATAAAGGGAATTAACTTATGGCTACTATCTTTTGTATGTTTCACCTACTTTCTACAAGCAATAAATGAGGTCGATTATAGTGTTATTATAAATATTTACATTAAAAATAGTATAGATGTTTTATTTTCTGCTGTCAATTCTAATTGGACACATTATTATATAATGTGTCTTAAATGCTCTTGTTGATAAAGGAAATAATAGGTATCTTAAAGATTAACAGGAGGACAGTTATTGAATGAGTGAATTATCAAAAGTTATCGGAGATAGAATCCGATTTATAAGAAATGAAAAGGGATATAGCATAGAAGAGTTAGCTCATAGGGCGAATATCAGTATAACTCACTTAGGACGTGTCGAAAGAGGGGATAGAAGTCCTAGCTTAGATATACTGGGGAAGATAGTTAATGGTCTTGATATTTCCTTTGCAGAGCTTTTCAATGATTTTCAAGTACCAAAGGATGATAAGGACACTACTTTGGCTATCTTGATAAACAGAGTAAATTCTTTAAACAGTAATGAACAGAAAGAACTCTTGATTATACTTGACAGTCTATTCAGAATGATAAAGCAATAGGAAAGGAAGCTTATAGTTGATTGCTGTGGCTTCCTTTTTTATGTATGGTAATATTTAAGACAAAGTCATATTGGACATGTATCAAAAAAATATTTCCAATAGGGTCTAGAATTTATTGACTGGTATGTACAAATATGCTATTATATATTAAAGAGGGTTACATAGTTTTTAAATCAAGGTGTATTTCTATATACTCCCCTCGTATTATTGATTTACCGAAAATGTATAAAGCTATGTAACCCCTTGTTTCTATTTATCCCCAGTAAAACAAATAAGTACGTGAGTAATGAGAAGTGAGACTGTGAATGATGAAGTTACACAGTCTTTTTTCTTTTTTATAAATAATACAGTCCACTACAGTTTTTTT
>DALYUO010000265.1:216-2499 GCA_031981225.1 Pararcticibacter sp. | reverse complement strand
ACAGTAATATACCGTAAATGAACTGATAAGAAAAGGAGCTTTTAAATTGAAACCCCTGTTATAAATCAGTAGATTATGCAGTTTTTCTTCCTTTCATTCTTATAGGCTGTTGCTTTAATTTGATAATATCCAGAGGATTATATTTTGTAAAATTCACTCCAATATCAGTAGAGAACATATTAACATACGCCCTTACGACTGTTAAATCTTTATACTATCGAATAAGGACTAAAATAGAAAGTAAACTCTATTTTAGTCCTTAAAAGCACGGAACCCCAATAATTTACTTCTCAATAATTGATTGGAGAACTTTTATAAATTCCTCCTTGGGCTAGAAAACTTGCGCTGTTTCTCAACAAAAGAAAAAAGGACGAGGAAGCATAGCTGTTGATCCGATCTCAGCTTTGGCACCTCTAAATTATGGAAATGAGTTGATTCTTGTTGTTCTTTTTCTGAAGTTAGAATTTCTTAGAGTGAGAAATTCGCCTTCATGGTTCACTGTGAACCCTTCCATGGTCCATGAAATAAACAAACTTCTCCCTTAGTGTCAAAATCATAATTTTCCCTATCAACTGATATCGGGCTTTTTTAAATAGAACATATTACTGCTCTTTCCGCCATTTTCCCTCCAACGCTGTTCCTTTCGAAGATATCCGCTTTTCTCCAAATCGGCAAGGGCTCGCTTGACGGTACTCCGGGACAGCTTCAGCTCCTTGGCAATGGTACCAATCGCCGGATAGCATTTGCTTTCCTTGTCAGATCGGTCAGAAAGATATATATAGACGGCCCTTGCACGGTGAGGCAGCTCGGAGGAATAAAGAGAGGTAAAGTATCCCATAGTGTCACCCCCTTGTGGATTCCTGCTTTTGAACAAACGGATCAAGATTGATCGTTGATCCCGGTGTATGAAGCATACCACTTGATCCGGACTGAGCTGCTTTTGGTTCTTCCTGCATTTCTTCACAGGCAGCATGACGCCGTATGATTTCTGCCTCCAGAGTGAATCGATCGGCATACTCCACTCTTCTCGCGGATTGTTCTGCGATTTCGTAGGGCTTGCCGAAAACAATACCCCATTCGAGAAACAGCTTCAGTCGTGTCCGCATCGGATAGGCTCCTGTCTTTGTCACAATAAAATGTCCTTTAGGCATGGATTTTAATTCATCGGAGGTCATTAGCGGCCGCTCGATCATCTGCAAGGATTGGCTGGGATCATTCTTCCCACGGCTGACAGAACCGCTCATGACGGTTTTACTTCCGAGGGCCTTGGACAATATCTGCGCCGATTCACTATTGGGTGCAAAGCCGCCAAACAGCGTGTCCTGGCAGTTGTCGATGATAATCGCAGATCCCTCTCGGCCGTAGTTTTTCTCCAACTGCGCAAAGCTCTGTATAATCGCAACTATAGACACTCGGCGGGAGCGCGAGGCTGAGAACATCATTTCTGCCGACTCAATTTTTGGAATGGTTCCGATCTCATCCAGGAACATCATTACCCTGTTGGGGAGCTTGCCACCATGTTCATCGGCTACGGAGAGGATTTCCCGGTAAAGCTGCTGAACGATCAGGCTGATGATGAAATATTTCGTGTTATCTTCCTCGGGCATTACCAGGAAAATGGCGCTTTTCTCAGTACAGAATCTTTCAGCATCGATGGCTGTATCAAAGCACAGTACCTGTTCCAGTTCGGAGTCCAGGAAGGCGTTGAGCCTTGAAAGGGCAGTGGAGAGGACACTCTGCATAGCCTGTTCCGCGGAATTAAGAGCTGCGCCTGCAAACCATTTGGTTTTGTGTTCATCCGGCAGGTGTGCCAGAAGAAGCTGGAACAGGGTGCGTCCCTTAACGCCACTGGGCGCCAGCAGATCCTGAATCAGTTTAAACACTGATACAATATGCCTTTGCTTTGGTTCACAGTATTCAGCTATGAGCAGGATTACAGAGGTCAACAGTCCCTCTGCGGCATCGTAAAAAAACGCATTCTGGCCTGCGGATGCTACTTCAAAGCCGCCTGAGTTGATGATGGTTTTAGCTGTGATCTTTGCATATTTCTCAGCTCTGGCTTTGTATGCCAGATTCTGGGGATTGGCTAGGTACAAATCCATGTACCTATTGACGAGATGGAGCAGGTTATTACCATCCGATCTGGTGGGATTTCTCAGGTCAATGACGGCCACATGGTAACCGTAGTGCTCCTTGGCGATGCTGCCGTAATTACGATACAAATCCCCCTTGGTGTCGGTCGTGATGAAGGACATACCGCTGGCACAAGTGTATTCCAGGTTC
>DALYUO010000265.1:0-206 GCA_031981225.1 Pararcticibacter sp. | reverse complement strand
AGTCTTGCCAACGCCGGCCGCACCGATCATCAGGCAATGGATATCATCGTCATCCACCAGAGCATAGCCGTGGGGTGCTGTGTGGTCGAACAGCGAGGACCTTCGCCAGCCGACAATCAACCCCTGGGCAGTAGGGAGATTCTCTCCTTTACGCCATTTTTCCGGTTCGAACCGGACTTCCGTATAGGTGGTTTTGATCTCCTGCT
>DALYUO010000264.1:0-6824 GCA_031981225.1 Pararcticibacter sp. | reverse complement strand
GGCTGGTAAAGTAGCCGTAGTTTGCGGGTATGGCGACGTGGGTAAAGGTTCAGCGGAATCATTACGCAGCGCAGGCGTTCGTGTAATTGTAACTGAAATAGATCCGATCTGTGCATTACAGGCAGCGATGGAAGGCTTTGAAGTGAAGAAACTGATCAACGCAGTTAAAGAAGCCGACATTGTGGTTACCTGTACAGGGAACTGCGATATTGTTCGCGGCGATCACTTTAAGCTTCTGAAAGACAAGGCGATAGTTTGTAACATCGGTCACTTCGACAATGAGATCGACATGGCATGGCTCAATGGAAATTACGGGCATACCAAGATTGAAATCAAACCACAGGTTGACAAGTATAATATCGAAGGCAAAGATGTGATCATCCTCGCGGAAGGTCGCCTTGTGAACCTCGGCTGTGCTACTGGTCACCCTTCATTTGTAATGTCTAACTCTTTCACTAACCAGACACTGGCACAGATCGAGTTGTGGACGAACCCCGGCAAATATGAAAATAAGGTTTATACGCTTCCTAAGCACCTTGATGAAAAAGTAGCGCGACTTCACCTCTCCAAGATTGGCGTGGAGCTCGACGTACTTGATCCTCATCAGGCCGAATATATTGGCGTATCTCCTGACGGTCCGTACAAACCGGAACAATACAGGTACTAGTATGAGAGGGTGATAAGAGGTTATGAGTTATGGATTATGAGTTATGAATGTGTTAAATAACTCATAATTCATAACTCATAATCCATAACCCCAATTCATAACTCATAACTCATAATTCATAACTCACAATCGTGACTAAGCTTTCTGTCAATATTAATAAAATCGCCACATTGCGTAATTCACGTGGCGGGAATAATCCTGATCTGGTTAAGACGGCGCTTGACTGCGAACGGTTCGGTGCCCAGGGCATTACTGTTCATCCGAGGCCGGATGAAAGACATATACGCTATCAGGATGTGTATGATCTGAAAAGTGTTATCGCTACAGAATTCAACATAGAAGGCAATTGTCAGGAGAAGAAGTTTATTGACCTGGTACTGGCGAATAAGCCGGCGCAGGTTACCCTCGTCCCCGATGCTGAAGGCCAGATCACCTCTAATCACGGCTGGAATACCATTCAGCATCAGGAGTATCTGAAGGATATTATTGCTGTGTTTAAAGGTGCAGGAATAAGGGTTTCAATATTTGTAGATCCCGATCCCCGAATGGCAGAAGCCGCGGCTACTACAGGCACAGACCGCATTGAGTTATACACCGAGGGCTATGCTACAGCATATCTTAAAAACCCTGAAGCAGCAGTCGCGCCTTATGTAGAGGCAGCTAAAGTTGCACAAGAGGCAGGACTAGGACTGAACGCCGGGCATGACCTTGATCTCCATAACCTGAAATTCTTCGCAGAGCGTATACCAGGTTTATTGGAAGTAAGTATCGGCCACGCCCTTATTTGCGACGCCCTCTATCTCGGACTGGAAAACACCATACAGATGTATCTGCGCCAGCTGGCAGTATGATATATATACTGATACCAGTTTTAAGTTATACGTAATAAGTCGTGAGTATATAATCAACGGATAGTCTTTGCTTTATAAAAACGGAACAAGTCATTTTGCCTTAACATAACACTAGTATCCTGATACTAACATCCTGATATTTGATACTAATATCTCATTACTATTATCTCAATACTAATTAATTCTTACCTTTACGGCATCTCTTTATATATTCAATTTCATGGATTTAAACATTGATTTCAAAGAAAAATTTGAATCACGACATATCTCCCCTGACGGCCTGGAAACTTCTGAAATGCTTGCGACAACCGGGGTATCTTCTCTCGAAGAACTGATTGATCAGACTATCCCAAGCCAGATTCGCCTCAAGCAGCCATTGAACCTTCCGGCTCCGAAGAGCGAGTTTGAGTACCTTGCTAATCTGAAGCTGCTCGCTTCAAAAAACAAAGTTTTCAAGTCCTTTATCGGCCAGGGATATTATGACACAATTACCCCTTCGGTAATACTGCGAAATATTTTTGAGAACCCGGGTTGGTATACCCAATATACTCCTTACCAGGCTGAAATATCACAGGGAAGACTTCAGGCCCTCCTGAATTTTCAGACTATGGTACTTGACCTCACGGGTATGGAGATTGCCAATGCATCCCTGCTTGATGAGGGTACCGCTGCAGCTGAGGCCATGTTTATGCAATTCAGTCTCAGAAAAAACAAGGATGCAAATACGTTTTTCGTTTCTGAGCAATTATTCCCCCAGACAATCGATGTTTTGCGGACCCGCTCTGCACCATTTGGCATTGAATTGCAGATTGGTGATCATGAAACGATAGAATTAAATGATTCCATGTTCGGCGCCATAGTTCAATATCCGGCCGGAAACGGAGTGGTATATAATTATTCGGACTTTGCTGCTCAGGCGCATGAAAAGGGAATCAAACTGACTGTTGTCGCGGACATCCTCAGCCTGTGCCTGCTTACTCCTCCTGGAGAATGGGGTGCTGATATTGTGGTGGGGTCGACTCAGGGCTTTGGCGGTCCTCATGCCGCTTTCTTTGCCACAAAAGAAGAATATAAAAGATCTATGCCGGGCCGGATTATAGGTGTCACTATTGATACTGCAGGAAATTATGCCCTGAGAATGGCCCTGCAAACGAGGGAGCAGCACATCCGGCGCGATAAAGCGACATCAAACATCTGTACGGCCCAGGCTCTGCTCGCTATTATGGCGGGAATGTATGCTGCTTATCATGGTCCCGAAGGGTTAAAAGCGATTGCAAAACGCACTCATGGACTTGCAGTCCTGCTCTCTGATGCCCTGCAGTCTCTCGGATACCAGCAACTGAACAGCTCATATTTTGATACAGTTCGCTTTGACCTTGGTGCATTGGCCGGCCCTATTCACGCAGAGGCGCTCAACAATGAGATGAACCTTTATTATCAGGGTTCTGTCGCTTCTGTTACAGTAGATGAAACGACTTCGCTCGAAGACATTAAAACGATCATCCGCTTTTTTGCGAAGGTTAAGGGCAAAAGCATTCACGAGGTCGACATTGATTCGCTTAAGAATGCATTGCAAACAACGATCCCTTCAGAGCTTGAAAGACAGTCGGCATTCCTCAGCCATCCTGTTTTCAACCTGCACCATTCGGAGCACGAAATGCTGAGATATATCAAGTCTCTTGAAGCAAAGGACTTGTCGCTCTGTCATTCCATGATCCCGCTTGGATCATGTACGATGAAGCTGAATGCAACAACAGAGATGATACCGGTTACCTGGCCTGAGTTTAGCAAGATCCATCCTTTTGCCCCAACCGACCAGGTGGGCGGATATATGCAGCTAATAGATGAACTGAATAACTGGCTTAGTGAGATAACCGGATTTGCAGCTATGAGCTTCCAGCCGAACGCAGGCGCCCAGGGTGAATATACCGGACTAATGGTGATCAGGGCATATCATGCCGACAGAGGTGAGCCGCATCGTAATGTAGCGCTTATACCATCATCCGCACACGGCACCAACCCGGCTTCGGCAGCTATGGCGGGAATGAAGATCGTAGTTGTAAAATGCGACGTAAACGGCAATATCGATGTGAACGACCTGAAGCTTCGGGCTGAAGAACATAAAGATACCCTTTCGTGTCTGATGGTTACTTACCCTTCAACACATGGCGTATTCGAAGAATCGATCATGGAGATCTGTGAGATCATTCACCAGAACGGAGGTCAGGTATATATGGATGGTGCAAATATGAATGCCCAGGTTGGCCTTACCAGCCCTGCAACCATTGGCGCCGACGTATGCCATCTTAATCTGCACAAAACATTCTGCATTCCTCATGGAGGAGGCGGTCCTGGTGTTGGGCCTATTGGCGTAGCAAAACATCTTGTTCCTTATCTTCCTGCACATGCAGTAGTAGATATACATAAAGAAAAGTCAATTTCAGCAGTATCAGCAGCACCCTGGGGCTCTGCGTCAATACTCCTTATCTCTCACGCATATATTGCAATGATGGGAGCTGAGGGGCTTACAAATGCAACGAGATATGCCATTCTGAATGCCAACTATATTAAATCAAGACTTGAAAAACATTATCCCGTGCTTTACTCCGGAAGCCAGGGAAGATGCGCTCACGAAATGATTCTTGATTGCCGCGCGTTTAAGAATTTTGGAATTGAGGTGACTGACATTGCGAAACGGCTAATGGATTATGGCTTCCATGCTCCGACCGTTTCTTTCCCTGTTGCCGGAACGCTGATGGTTGAACCTACAGAATCTGAGCCCAAACACGAATTAGACAGGTTCTGCGATGCTCTTATTTCAATAAGAGAAGAGATCAGTGAAGTAGAACATGGTAATGCAGATAAGCTGAATAACCCATTAAAACAAGCTCCTCATACGGCAGCAGTAGTTACCAGCGACAGTTGGGACCGTCCGTACAGCAGGCAGCAGGCAGCATTTCCTTTACCCTATGTATCGGAGCATAAGTTCTGGCCGGCGGTAGGTCGTGTAAACGACACGCATGGCGACCGGACGCTCATTTGCTCATGCCCTCCTATAGAGGAATATGCCGAAGCATAAGAAGAATAGAAAAAAGAAAAGGCGACCATTATCTGGCCGCCTTTTCTTTTGATAATGAAAAAATAATACTATGAAGCAGGAGTAACCGCATCCAAAGCAAACACTTTGCTCAGATTGTCGGTATTACTACAGCTCACCTTAAGGTCTTTCACGAAGCCCGTACGGATGTCAACTACCCAGCCGTGTACCTCTAAGTCTGTTCTCTCTTTCCAGGCATTTTGAACGATCGTCGTCTTACAAAGGTTGAATACCTGTTCGATAACATTCAACTCAACCAGCCTGTCGGCCCTTACGGCAGGATCGGTAATCAGATCAAGTTCGTGAGAGTGAAGACGATAAACATCTTTAATATGTCTTAACCAGTTATCTATCAGTCCAAATTGCTTTCTGCTCATAGCAGCAGCAACACCACCGCAGCCGTAATGGCCTGCAACGATAACGTGCTTAACCTTTAAAACATTTACAGAGTAGTCAAGCACACTAAGCATGTTCATGTCTGAGTGGACACAGACATTTGCTATATTCCGGTGAACAAAAACTTCCCCCGGCTTCGTGTTAGTGACCTGATTAGCGGGTACCCTGCTATCCGAGCAGCCGATCCAAAGCACCTGCGGGCTTTGCCCCGAGGCCAGCTTCTTAAAAAAGTCAGGATCCTTCTCCAATTCTTGTTCCACAAAAAGGCGGTTGCCGCTGAGGAGTTGCTCGTATGTACTTTTTTGAACTTCGTTTTTATCTTGTGCCGTCGCAGCGGCTGAGTTATTTTCGCGTGCCATATTAATTTTCAATTATACTGTTTGTGTTTTCTACTGGTGTTTTGTCTTTTTCAGGAGTATATATCAGATCCTTTAATTGCGGAATATCATATTTGTGCTTTATATTCTTGAGCTGAACTATTATTCCTTTAGAATAAGCGCTATGCTTAAAGTTGCGGATAATCTCCAGAACATCAGGATCAATATACTTTGAGTTACTTCCGTCGATTACAACATCAGATTCATGAGGCAGGTGATTTAATGTATATGAAATCGCCGCTTTGTTGAGGAAAGACACCTCCTCAGCAAGTTTAATGGTAATGACTTTCTTATCTCCATTCCTGCCGATCGTGTAGAAGTAAGGATTACGGAGGTTATTCCGCAGGATATAGAAAACGCCTATCACCATACCAATCGCCACGCCTTTTAGCAGGTCGGTAAAAACGACTGCAAGGACAGTAACGATAAAAGGAATAAACTGCGCCCATCCCTCTTTGTACATCTTCTTAAACAAGGCTAACTTTGCCAGTTTATATCCTGTAACAAGGAGGATAGCAGCAAGACATGAAAGAGGGATACTATTAATCAGCCCCGGAATGAGCAACAGGGAAAGCATGAGCCATAACCCGTGAAGTATCGCGCTCGCCTTCGTTTTACCTCCGGCATTCACATTAGCAGACGACCGAACGATAACTGCTGTCATAGGCAAGCCACCCAGAAAACCGCTCACCATGTTACCAACGCCCTGCGCTACCAGCTCCCGGTTGGTTGGAGAGACTCTCTTCATGGGATCGATCTTGTCGACCGCTTCAAGGCTCAGTAAAGACTCAAGACTGGCAACAATCGCTATGGTTGCAGCAACGGTCCATACCTGGGGATTTGCAATCTGGGAAAAATCAGGCGAAACGAAAAGAGCCGTAAACTCGCCAAAGGAGTTAACAACCGGCACGTTTACCAGATGTTCACTTTTTATCTCCAGGGAGGATCCGTTAAACACCTTGTTAAAGATTATGCCGAAAACCACAACTATAAGCGGCGCAGGAACGCCGCTGAGCTTTTTAAACCTGGGCCAGTAAATCAAGACAGCAAGAGAAACGATGCTGATGATAACCGCTCCCATGCTCACAGCCGAAAGTGCGTTGCTGATTGCCGAAAAGGTATTATGATCGTTAATGCTGAACGCTTCGCTGCCTTCAAATTCGGCATCGTAGCCCACAGCATGAGGTATTTGCTTCAGAATAAGGATGATCCCTATGGCGGCAAGCATTCCCTCGATTACCGCTGATGGGAAATAATTTCCTATGGTACCGGCCTTCAAAAAGCCCAGCACGATCTGCAATGCGCCGGCTAGCAGCACCGCGAGAAGAAAGGTTTCAAATGCACCAAGTGATGTGATTGCCCCAAGCACGATAACCGTAAGTCCTGCTGCGGGACCGCTTACGCTTAGCTGAGACCCACTGAGAGAAGCGGTTACT
>DALYUO010000263.1:6606-6861 GCA_031981225.1 Pararcticibacter sp. | reverse complement strand
GTTTTGTCTGTTCCTGATTTACCGATACCTTTACCTCACAAGAATCGAGAGTCACGGCAGATAACGATATTCCTAAAGGGACTTTAATCTTCTCTTTTTGTCCGAGCACCGAAAAGTCCGCAGCCTTTGTTACTGTTAGCTGTTTTCCTCCTCGTGTTATTGAGATGGAAACGGGAGGCTGTATCAGAACTGCGTCGTTCTTGTCTTCACAGCCGTAAATACTGAGAGCCACCAGGATAATCAGCAGGAATGATG
>DALYUO010000263.1:0-6596 GCA_031981225.1 Pararcticibacter sp. | reverse complement strand
CATGTTTGCTAATATTTCTTGTTAATTTCTAATAAAGTCTTTATTTCTACCATCCGGGATTTTGCTTTATAACACCCGATGTCTTGTCGATCTCTGTCCGTTGAATCGGATATAAATACATTTTCTCAGTAAATACCCGATTTTCAACCTGGACGTACTGGTAAGAAAACAGATCGCCAGTCTTAACAATTTTTACACCATTTATAGGCGACCCTAGTTCCTGTTCTGCAATCTTCCATCGACGCACATCCCAGGCTCTATGTTCCTCGAAGACAAGTTCTACCCTTCTTTCATTTCTTACCCTTTCTCTGAAAGCAGAGACACTAACATCTGTTACATTTGGCATATTCACCCCGGTCCTCTTTCTCACCACATTGAGCGCCTGCCTCGCTGTGAGGGTAAAGCCCGCCGCATCGTCGGGGCCATATGCTTCGTTCATTGCTTCAGCGTAGTTAAGCAATATCTCAGCATATCTGAAATAAATCCATGCATGGCTGCTGGTTTTATTTTGCAAAAGATCAAGGCTTTCATCTGCAAATTTTTTCATATAGTAGCCGGTTCTTGTCGCTCTGGGTTTACCGGTGCCATCCTTCCCACCTTCCCATATTTCTACTTTTCTGTCTTTATAATCTGAATTATTGACTATCACCGACATAAGAAGTCTGGGATCGCGGTTATCGTAAGGTTTCTGAGGATTATAAGAAGGATCACTTTTAACAGGTAAGCCATTACTTGTTTCGTAGGCGTCAACTAAGTTCTGGGAAGGATTAACCCCGCCCGATGCAGCTTCATAACCTACCGGATAAGTTGTTTTTTCCAGGCCATTGCTTGCGGAATAACGGCGCTCAAAAATAAACTCAGCACTCTGCATTTGTCTAAACAAATCGCGGTAATTCGATGCCAACGAATACCTGTTTAGCGCAATAACCAAATGTGCAGCCTGTGCTGCTTCTATCCATTTCGTGCGGATATTGCCAGGGTTATTCAGGTCACTCGCTGCATAGAGCAACACTCTAGCCTTCAAAGCCAGAGCTGCTCCGCGCGTTGCTCTGCCAATTTGGTTACCTGAATTAAAGTCACTCCAGGTATCTCTCAGACTTGTATTGGTGGCATCTAGCTCAGTAACAATAAAATTGACACATTCGTCAAATGTATTCCTTGGAAGCCTGGTATTTTCGGCATCAAGTGTCTCCTTTATTAGCGGACCCCCGCCGTATCTTTTAATTAGTTCAAAATAGAAGAACGCCCGTAAAAAGCGGGCTTCTGCCCTCAGCCACTTTATATCGTCTGTTTGTGATTTATAATTGGCCTTCCCACTTTCTGTTACTGTATCACGATACAGTACAGTCCTGTATTCGCCCGAATTCTCCAGAAACAAGTTAGCCTTTCTAATACCCCGGTACATATTATCCCAAACATCATCCGGATTACTAAAGGGTCCCCAGCTTCCGTTTGTCAAACTTAGAATAAAGGTACCTGTTCCCGAGTGCACCGCCTCATCACTAGCTGAAGCAAACATTGCATTATCTATGCGGTTGAATCCCTGGGGGAGAAAGGTATAAATACCCAATCCAAAATCGCGCATTGTCCCATAGGATAAAAACACCTCCTCCTTCGAATAATTCGTATCTAGTTTTCTGTCCAGGAAACCTTTTTCACACCCTATTGTCAAAAAGATAATGGCTGCATTAATCAATATTATAATTCTTTTCATCTCTTTAATGTCTTTGGATTAACTAGAACTGAACTCTTAACCCCAGGTTATATGATTTTAAAGGAGGATAGCCACCTAAACTCTCAGGATCAACCGTTTTTATTTTATCCCATGTAAATAAGTTTATCCCGGATACAAAGATCCGTGTATTAGTGACTCTGATCTTTTGCAAAGCGTTTTTAGGAAGTGTGTAACCCAATTCGATGTTCCTGAGTCGTAATGCCGCCCCCGACTTCATCCAGAAAGATGATGAACGATAGTTATTGGCATTGGGCTGACTGGTAAGCCGGGGATAATCTGCTGTTGCTGATGTTGCCGGGGTCCATCTGTTTAGGGCATTGGGACCGATGTTATTATTATTAACTAACGCCCAAAAGTAAGTACCACTTAAATAAACATCACGGTTCGCAATGCCATGAAAAAAGAGTTCGAGATCAAATCCCTTATAGTTACCACCTATTTTCATTGTATAAGTGAGTTCAGGTTCTGAAGCTAAACCAAGCGGAACAGCATCGTTTTCATTTACAAACCCATCGTTGTTTTGATCTTTATACTTTATGTCTCCAGGCTGAACAGGTGAGAAAGTTTGTACCGGGCTATTGCTGATATCTGCCTCGTCTTTAAAAAAACCTATTGCTTCAAGTCCAAATGGCTTGCCGACACTATGTCCGGTACGGTACAGGTAGCTTTCAGCACGGGTCACTTCGTTCATTTCAACAATTTTATTCTTAGAATAAAAAGCGCCTACACCCGCATAATAGACTAATCCCCCGATCTTATTATTATAGTTTAAGTTCAGCTCAAACCCGTGGTTATTCACTTTGCCGTAGTTAAGATAAGGAGAACTTATCCCGATATAAGCCGGTACAGAGCCATCGCTGATTGATAAAATATCATGCCGTCTCTCATAGAAGAGATCTGCTGTAAAATCAAGGGTTTTAAAAATTTTACCGTCTAATCCCAGATTATATTTCAGCGACTTTTCCCAGGTAATATCCTTGTTTCCTACTGTTCCTTCTGCAATGACATTCTGGGAGCTGTTGTTTACGCCAAAATTGTAGCTGCCCGAATAATAAAAATCCTGCTGATAAGCAAATCTGTTTCCTACCATTCTGTCGCTACCAATCAAGCCTACTGAAGCACGAAGTTTCAGGAAATCCACCATTCTGCTGTCTTTCAGAAAATCTTCTTCGCTGATTATCCAGGCACCCGACAACGCCGGAAAAAAGCCAAACCGGTGCCCGGCAGGAAAGCTTTCTGATCCGCTGTAGGAAAAATCCAGCTCGGCATAGTACCGGGATTTATAGCCATAATTTAATCTTCCCATTATGCTCTGTCGCGCATAAGGAACATTATTTCCGCTCACCGTAAGTACATCCTGATGATACATCAGCATTCCTTTTAAAGAATGGTTGTCAAGCGTTTTATCATAACTTAATGTTACCTGAACATTGGTACGGTTCCACTGATCATTACTCGATTGATCCACCGCCAGATCAGACTCAGTGCCGTGGGAAATATAGGTAAGAGAATCGCGCCCATCATCCGTCGCCATAGTAGCCAGTTCAAAGGTCCGGTAACTTTTAGTTTTGTTGTAGCCTCCCCTATGCCAGTTGTTGAAGGATACAGCCTGACTTAACTTCAAACCGGGAGTAATAAAATTTAAATCTTCAGCCAGCCGGAATGTCGCATTTAAATTTCTGTCGTGTGTCGACTTCAAACCTCCCGCGAGAATGGATGCAACAGGATTACTGGGGTAAACAGAGTTACCGCCCCACGTGCCATTAGGATTCCTAACAGGGTAAGCGTTAGACGGAATGCGCGCCATATCATCCCAAAGAGAAGCCGCACTGATATTTGGATAGTACCTGTCCTCAACTCTTCCTCCGATATCCATCGATGCGGATATATTCTTGCTTATCGACATATCAATATTTGTGCGGAAGTTGTAACGTTTGAAGCTGGCATTTGAATTAATCTTCCGGTCTTCATCGGTATTTGCATACAAGCCCTGATTGTCCATAAGTCCCATTAAAACAAAATATCGCGCAGCTTTACCTCCGCCCGAAAAAGTAAGACTATAATCACTAAAAGGAGCATTGTCACGAAGGGCTTCCTTATACCAGTTTACATTCGGGTAGAGATAAGGATCTCTGCCATTCTTATATGCGTCTAGTGCGGCTTCTGAATATTGAGGAACAAGGCCATCGTTCACCAGAGCTTCGTTATAGAGTCTTGCATAATCGAAGGAGCTTAAAAAAGAAGGAGTTCTCAGAGCCTCCTGAAAGCCTTTTCTTGCGTTAAAGGTTATTCTTGATTTTCCCTCAACACCTCTTTTTGTCGTAACGAGGATTGCTCCGTTTGCGCCCCGTATTCCGTACAGTGCCAAAGCCGCGGCATCTTTTAAAACTGCTACGTTTTCGATTTCGTCCACAGACATCTGATCGAAGTATGACTGGTCACCGGATGCCTCAAACCCATCAACCAGTACAAGAAAGCCGGTATTATTATATGTGCCTTTTCCCCTTATAAGCATAGAGGGCGAATCGTAGCCGGGCTCGCCGGCCCGTTGCATAACAGTTAAACCCGGCAATCGGCCAAAGAGCGTGTTGCTGACACTTGCAGCGGGCGTTTTTCGCAATTCCTGGCCGTTCACGACAGAAATTGACGATGTCAGTGAACTAAACAATTGCTCACCATAAGCAACATTTATCTTTGCCGTCAACGAATCGTTCGCGGCTTTACTTTTTTTATCCACGCTGTTTTTTGCGTCAGGTTGTTTATCAGTTTGCGCCCATCCTTCACGAAAGAAGGATAACAGGCAAACCAACAAAGTATACCTAAATATTGAAATAGAAATTTTTATGCTGGTTTTCATTATTTTCTGTTTTTGTGTTTAAACGGAATATGTAATAAAGGCACTACCATCCCGGGTTTTGGACCATATACAGCTTATCGATTTCTCCCTGCGGCAAGGGATACAGATACATTTTATTATTCCAAACCCGGGTTTCAAATGGCTCTTTCTTGTAAATTATACTGCCATTGGCCTGCTCATATAAGTTAAGTCCCCACATTTGTCCTTTCATCACTCCGTCCTCGTCAGCAATCATCCAGCGCCGTACGTCGAAAAAACGATGTTCTTCGAAAGCCAGTTCAACTGCCCGTTCTCTTCTGATTGCCTGCCTTAACTTTTCCTGCGTATTGAACCGCGGATCAGCGTTGGTAATAGCAGGAAGCCCCCCACGGCTTCTTATCTCATTGATAGCCACATAACAGGCAGGATTCATTGGAGAAACCTCGTTTAAAGCTTCAGCATAGTTCAGATAATATTCCGCGAGTCTGAAGACAATCCAGTTGACCTGACCGCCCCAATTCATCCTTGTTAAGAATTTTTTCATATATCCCACACCATTTACCGGCGCATAAGAAGTCCATGACCCGTCACTTTTCTTATAAAAATTCAGAATGCCACGGCTATCATTCCACTTAGACCCGGAATAAAACACAGATTGCTGAAACCGCGGTTCCATCTCCTGCATTTTACTTAGAAATTCAGCTCTGGTTCCCTGGTCTGGCCAAACCTGATCATTCCCATCCTTAGTGTAATATTTATTTGCCTGCTGTAAAGTTACCCCGTGTCCATACCAGCCGTTATCAATACCACGCGGCATCATAAAGTTTGAAAACTCGCCACTCACCCTTCCTGTAGATTGGTTGGCCAGAATAATTTCTGAATTATTTGGTTGCGCAACAGCAGTTTCATAATTCTTACCGGGGTCAGAATCGGTTTTCACCAGGGTTATGCCGCCCGTAACAGCCCAGTCAAGAAGCGCTTTATTTGCATCTGCAGCTATCTGCCACCTTGATTCTTTATAATCGGTATAACCCGTCAGTTCTCTTTTTTCCGGCGAGTAAGGCGAATTCGTATTGGCAAGCGGACTGGCAGCATATAGCAAAACACGTCCCTTCAACGCGAGAGCAGCGCCCTTTGTAATACGGCCTGAAAAAGTAGAAGTATATTTATCAGGTAAAACAGCAGCAGCCTCATCACAACTCTTTACAATAAAATCAACGCATTCGGCATAGGTATTTCTGGGTAACTTAACCTCACCGCTGGAAGTTAACACGTGGTCTACTATTGGAACGCCGCCATAGCGCTTTAAAAGTTCGGCGTGCTGCAGAGCTCTTAAGAAGACTGCCTCAGCCTTCATTTGCTGACGTTCGCCCTCGGGAATATCCACAACACGGTCAATATTTTGAAGAAAGATATTAGCGTTCCTGATTCCCTTGTAATGGAATACGAAGTCATCCTCATCATTTCCGGAAGAGCTCCACGAACCTGTATTATGGCTATTTGATCCGGGCCAGCTATCATACACATCACCCTCATCACAGGCTGCCATAACCATCGAGGCATACATCCCGTCGTTTCTTCCCCAGTCATGCGGAAATCCCATTGGCACTCCGGTACGATATGTTTCCCATAAAAAAGTCTCCGCTTTTATTCGTGTCGAGAAGATAGTATCTATAGTAACATCATTACTTTCGGGCTTTTCCAGAAAATCCTTGCTACAGGAGAACAAAGTCAATATTACCAGTGCAACCGGCGCCAGCGATATTATATTTTTTAATATTTTCATGTTGTTTTCATTAGAATTGAAGATTCGCACCGAAATTATAGGTCTTCATTTGAGGATAGAACTGGCCTCTTCCCTGAGGAGCTTCCGGATCATAATTTCTCATCTTGCTCCAGGTAATCAAGTTATTGCCGTTTACAAAAAGCCGGAGATACTTCGCCCCTATACGATTTAAAAATCCGCCGGAAAAGCGATAGGCTACTTCGGCATTTTTCAATCTCAGATAGCTGGCGTCTTCCAGC
>DALYUO010000262.1:6552-6917 GCA_031981225.1 Pararcticibacter sp. | reverse complement strand
TACTATCACAGGAGTTTGTTCAAAAAGCTTGGCTATACTGGTATCTCCCACCGGGGTTGTAGTATCAGTGGTATCAGTATTTTTACCCGGAGGCAACACGGTGTCATCCTTCTTCTTACATGACGCCATTATCAGCACACCGAACAGCAGGGCAACAAAACAACATAACAGAGATCTCTTCATTATTTTGCAAATCAGGGTTTCAATTGATTTCTTTAAAAACCGGCAGTGCTACATAACACTGCCGGATATCAAAACATTTAACTAAAAAGCGTTTACATCGATACAGTTCAGTTCATACGCAACCACTCCTCCATTGGTCACAAGGAAATAGACGGTCATCTTAAAGCCGTCTGCCGATACGG
>DALYUO010000262.1:3929-6542 GCA_031981225.1 Pararcticibacter sp. | reverse complement strand
TGGGCACGCCACATAGTCAGACGATCCATCGAATACGTGGAAAGATGCATAATTACCAGATGAAGTCGATGTCGATATCTTCGAAGGGTCTGTCACATCAAAAATATGCATAGCACTACTATATGGACTTGCATCTATTACAGCGGCAAACTTTGCCTTGTTAAATTCAAAATAGGTAAGAGCAGGCGTATTGCCTCTCGCATTAGCAATAAAATCTGAACTGAATGAATATTGAACTGACTTAGACGTCCCGCTCAGGTAACTAATAAAGCTTGGAGAATTTGAGCAGAAATAAAAATCGTCAGTGGCATTCGGTCCCGTTGGAACAGCTTTTGCCACATAATCATACCCTTTCGGATACTTGATAACTTCCGGATCCTGAGATACGATAGCGCCATTTTTCACTGTCCATTTGAGGATATTATTCGCTCCGGCAACATTACTACCGTCAGTGGTGGCCATAATTACCGCATCGCCGCTCAGATCGCCATAAATCGAAAGCTTCCTGCCGTAAAAGGCCCCTCCTACACTGCTCCAGTCCGAAGTCCTTGCCAAAAGTTTTGGCGTTGAGTTAACATTATCCCACTCGTAGAGGCAAACATTATTACCCGCATAGACACTATTAATACCTACAATTTTTCCGTTTTTATCATTTGCTATAGAATAGATACGTTCCACTCCGCTAACGTTCAGGTTCCCGGCAGCGGCACCTGTTTTCCTGTTATAGTATTTAATAGAAGAGCCGTCTACCCATTCATTCGAATTTGGCAGTACGAAATAGTCACCGCTTACAGCTATTGAAATCTGGCGATAGTCCTCAAATCCAAGGTCACCTGATGATTTTGACCATAACTTCTTAACTGATCCAAAGCCTTTTTCAAGTTTTACAGGATTACCTAGCTGAACGGTGTAAACCACTTTAGTACCATCGTCCGCTGTCACAGTATACTGTACCGGTTGGCTATAATCATGCACGGTTGAAGGATCGGGAGAAATTTTGGCATAATAGGAAAGCTCCACAACGGCCGTTTGATGTGAAATATCAACGTCTGTATAAGGAATGATCACTTTATTATTTACTACAACACCGGATATATCAGCTTCTTTCAGTTTAAATGACGTTATCTCTGCCTTACTGCTTCTTTTTCTAACGGCAGTGATCTTAAACTCATTTTTACTACCATCCTGTGCAGTCAGTGTATAACTTTTCGGCGAGCTAAGGTTAGTTAAGCCAAAAGCAGGACTCATATAAGAGCTGTTTGGAATTGAGCCAGAAATAAAAAGACTATCCAGGGAAGTTTCATTTAACGACCCTTCCGGATAATACCAGGGAATTTCGACGGTAATGTCCGAACCATACGGTTCAGGAGTGGTAGGCGTAAACCCTCCGGTTCCATCAGCGAAATTTATCTGCAGAGCCGTTAAGGTTTTTGAACTACTCTTGACAGTAAATTCGGAGTCAATTTTAGCACAGGCTCCAAGAAGAAAGATGCCGGCTAATGTAATTGCAGAATTTATAATTTTTTTCATACTCTTATCTGTTTTTACCATCCTTGAATTTGTGTAATTGCAGGATTATTGATGAGTTCCGATGAAAGAATCGGAAATGCATAAAGCTTCGAAGGGAACTGCCGGGGGGCATCATCACACACGATATAATCATAGGATGCCGAAGAGCCGGTTCCTGTTATTTTAATACCGTGCACATATTTCCCTGTTAAAGTACTTGCTGCATCCTTCCAGCGTCTTAAATCCCAATAGTGTTGTCCTTCACCGGCCAATTCTATTGTGCGCTCTTTTTTAATCTGGGCAAGCAGCGCTGCTCCGCTAAGATTTAATGCCGGAAGTCCGACCCGGCCACGTACTGCATTTATCCCTTCATTGGCGGCAGAGTTGTTATTAAGATGATAAGCTGCTTCGGCAGAATTAAGATACACTTCTGCCAATCGGATTTCGACCATTGTTTGAGAACTTCTTATGTTGACCAGATCGGTATGACTCTCGTCAAGATATTTCCTTAGATAATAACCAGTAACGGAGGCACCCCTGTTGCTTCCGCCGGCGGGAGGATAAGAAATCCATCCATCAGCTCCACCCACGTTTGTCTCAATCGTCCTGCCTTTCCATGAAGCGCCATTATATAACACCGTTGCCTGAAAACGAGGTTCAAGTGTTGCCCAGGGAGGAGTTGTTGTAACACCATTGGCATGCCATGCGGCCCAGTTAACCGCGCCCCCGCCGGCTCTTTCATACATCTCCACTAACTCCTGCGTTGGCTGCACATCTCCGCCGAATTCAAATAGATTATCGTCGCCACCAGGACTGGCAATAGCGTCGAAATTATGCGTAAGCTGTGGATAGCTATATTTGAACTCGAGAATGGCTTCCTTATTCCCTCCTGAGTAAGAACCAAAAGCACCTGTGTAAGAAGAATTGAGTGCATAAGTACCATCTTGAACCATATCCAACACCTTCGCAGCTGCATCATAAGCTGACTTCCAGCGTTCTGCATATAGCATCGCTCTGGACTTCATGGCGTATGCGGCTCCCGGGGTTATACGTCCGGCGTCTGCCGCTTTCCATGCCTGTGGAAGGTTCGCAGCAGCATAGTCA
>DALYUO010000262.1:3176-3919 GCA_031981225.1 Pararcticibacter sp. | reverse complement strand
CACATCCCAGCAAGCGTTAGCGTCACTTCTGGGGTGACTTGGTTCAGTTGTAAGTTCTGTCAAAATCACTACACTCCCGTGATTTCTCATTAACATAAAACACAAATACCCTCTAAAGAATCTTACTTCGGCTTCCAAACTTTTCTTTACACCATCATTCAAGCTGCTGCTATTTAACCCGGTAAGGAATTCATTGATAAGCCGGATATAATAATAGGCATTTGTCCAAATGTCAAGTGTATTCTGATCGGGCGTAATTAAGCCCGGATTAGTAGCATAAAGATTAGCAATTGCGCCGTTGGTCCCGATAGTGCTTCCTGCAGTCTTCATGATTTCCGTCAATCCATCAGTATACATATTGCCCGTGAGGTACGATGCACCAAAGAGACCATAGCGGTTTAATATAGGATAGAAAGAATTAACATATAGTTTGGCATTTGCCTCACTGGCGAAGGCTACACTTTCAGAATACTTATCCGTGGGATCTGGCGTAAGAAAATCATTACACCCCGAAAATATCAATGTCAAAGATACAATCGTTATATATATAATATTTTTTTTCATAATTAATTTCCTTTACAGTTAGAAAGTCATTGAAACGCCTAAGCTATACGTCTTCTGTTGGGGATAATAGCCATTGCTCACATTCGGTGCTTCTGGATCGAGATACTTGAAAGAAGAAAATGTAAGGAGGTTCATCGCAGCAACATATATCTTCATATCAAACGCTGACGATCTCCCCT
>DALYUO010000262.1:219-3166 GCA_031981225.1 Pararcticibacter sp. | reverse complement strand
CACATGGTCGAAGCCCAGTTATTATTAGATCTCCATTGATTGTCGAGACGTGGATACTTTCCGGATGTATTTGTAGGTGACCACGCTCCTTCGATAAGATACTGAGGAGAATTACCACCGTTATAAAATGTACGGGTAAATTGGGTGTCATCCCATCCGATTTCCTCGTAATATCCCATCAAAGCATTGTCGCATATTGCAGCACCCTGAAGCAGGAAAGACAATTCGAAATTCTTCCATGCCGAATTATAATTAAAACTATATGTAAGTTCGGGTATATTACTCCGTCCGATTACTGTTACATCCTGTTCGTAAGAAATCTTTCCATCCCCGTTTATATCCTTGAATTTAATGTCTCCCGCCCGGGCAGAAGTACTCACTACCGGAGAGGCCAATGCCTCTGCATCGGTCTGAAATAAACCAAGGGCAATCAAACCCGTCTTAGATCCTATCGACCTACCAACAAGACTTTGGTATTCAGGCAGATCGGCTGCCTGATCCATACTTAGTATCTTGTTACGCGCCCAACCAACACTTCCGCTTACTGAGTAAGAAAAATCGTTGATCTTATTTCTATGTCCTAAAACTACTTCCAACCCCCGGTTGTCAACTTTCCCCGAATTGACCGTAGTTGGATAATATCCTCCGATGGACGGCGGATAAGTATTTGAAACAGTAGTAAGAATGTCGCTGGTTACCTTATAGAACCCGTTGAACTCAGCACTTAACAAACCGTTCCATAACTCTAGTTCCAGGCCTATATTCGATGTTTTTGTCTTTTCCCAGGTAAGATCTGTATTTGGATAGGAAGTTGGCAACATACCGTTTACATTGTTGCCGCCAATATTTGCCACCGGATCACTGGTAACATTCATAAACCTAAGGTATTCGTACGTATTCTTCGTGACGTCATTGCCCAGGATACCGTAGGATGCTGAAAGTTTCAGGTTAGTAACAGGTGTATTAAGTCTCTTAAAGAAGCTTTCCTCAGAAACGCGCCACCCCGCTGAAACAGAAGGAAAGAAGCCATACCGGTTATTTTCAGGGAAATTGGTGGAAGCGTCAACGCGACCAGAGAACTCAGCCAGATAACGGTTATCATATGTATAATTTAATCTTCCAACCCAGCCGATCCTGTTCGTTGTTATTTCATTACCTGTGGGTTTCCTGGGGTTATCTTTGGCAAAACCAAACTGATCGAGGTCGGTAAGATCAAAATTCTGTGCGAAAGCATTTAATTCTGTGTATTTGTAACTGGATTGTTCACCGACAATCAGAGCATCAACTGCATGTTTCTCGTTAAAAGTACGTTTGAAGTTGATGAATTGTTGTACGGTCCATCGGCTCGAAGGAGCATATCCTTCACTCAGCATTGCGACTGTTCCATAGGGCGATGCTGTTTCGTATGAAGTGCCGGTTGGATTAGTAGGATCTATGGTCTGTAGAGTATACGGTGTATAGAAAGATTTTGTATGGTAGTAATTCTTATCATAACTTCCCACTACTCTAAAAGACAATCCCTCCAGGAAGGGTGCTGTATACTTCAAGGTCAAACTACTTTGCACCTGAGTGTTATCATTATCATTGTAACCAGACAAATCTCTTGCCGCCATGGGATTGTTTCCCGACAAAAGGGATGAGCTAAGGTATTTGCCATCCGGGGTCCTTGGGTTAATATAAGGGTGGGCAATGATAATTTGGTTCATGAGATTGGTTGATACGGTATTCCCATTGCCGGTAAAGTTGGAAATCTGCGGACTATTCGCATTCGAGACATTCCCTGCTACATCTAAGGAAATAGAAAAGTCCTTCGTAACACCCGCATCCACATTGGTCCTCAAATTGTAACGACTATAATCGACGCCTTTTATAATACCTTGTTGATTTAAATATCCAAGAGACGCAAAATACTTCACGCCAGAATTACCTCCGCGCAGACTTATATTATGCTGTGTAGAAGGCGCGGTTGATTTAAGAATTTCGTTCGTCCAGTTGGTATTGCCAAAAATACCGTTAGGGTCACCGTTTGTCACTTTATTTACCACTTCATCGGGAAATGTATGACTACGGCCATTTATTTCATCAGCATAATTATACCATTGTACGAACTCCTGCCCGTCCAGATATTCAGGCATTCTTGTATTTGAACTTAGTGTGTAAGAACTGGTATAAGAAAATGTCGGCTTGCTATCCTTTCCCCGCTTTGTAGTTACAAGAATGACGCCTGTAGCACCCCTCACGCCATAAACGGCAGCCGATGCAGCATCCTTAAGGATAGTAACCGACTCAATTTCTGACGGATCCAAGTTATTGAAAGAACGCTCCACGCCATCTACCAGTACTAATGGTGTATTTTTATTTAATGAACTAAAACCTCTGACATATAAGTCGACCTGATCCGAACCGGGAAGACCGGAGGATTGATTAGTGATCAGTCCCGGCAACTTCCCCACAAGTGCCTGCGAAATATTGGTAATAGGTGCTTTGGTGATCTCAGCTGCCTGAACCGATGAAACAGATCCAAGTAAGGAGGCACGCTTTTGGGTCCCATAGCCAACAACTACCACCTCTTCAAGGTTACTCGACAGGGTCTTCATTACAATCTGAAGGCTTTTTGTTGCTCCGGTAGTCACTTCTTTAGGAGCAAAGCCTAAATAACTAAAGACAAGCGTTACCGACGAACCGGGAGTCTGTAATGTGAACCTCCCTCCGTTATCCGTCAACGTTATTTTTTTCGTTCCTTTAACTGTTACAGTAACTCCGGGTAAAGGTTCTTGCTTGTCGTCTTTAACAGTACCACTAACAGTAACTGTTTGTGCCCACGCTACGCCGAGCGGAAACAGTAGCATCAGACAGCAGAGGTGCCTGAAGAAGGATTTTTGTCGTAAAAAAAACTCCATAAACATAAATTTTAGTTTTGTTGTATTAGAACCAGGTTATTATCACT
>DALYUO010000262.1:0-209 GCA_031981225.1 Pararcticibacter sp. | reverse complement strand
CCATTAAATTGCGGGATCGATTCATAATTAATTAGTGAAGCTAAGTAACACTTATTTTTAAAAAAGAAAATACTAATTAATAATATTTTTTATTAAGTATAAAACCCAAATTTTTTTACCATTTTCATTTAATACACGCGCCAAGTATCCGAAAAAAAAGTAAAAAGACATCAATATGCTAGTTAATTTCCATCCATTACACCAAATAT
>DALYUO010000261.1:870-6950 GCA_031981225.1 Pararcticibacter sp. | reverse complement strand
TTCTTTTATAATGCCATGAACAAACATGGTTCCTACGGGTTTTTCGGGTGTTTCGCTACCACCGGGAGAAGCAAGTCCGGTTACTGCTACAACGATGTCGGCAGGCAGCAGATTTCGCAGATTCTCAGCAAGCAGTTGTGTTACTTCTGCTGATTCGGCTGAGTGTTTATCAATGACTTCTGCCGGGACTTTGAATAACTCTTCCTTTACGCTCCTGTCATAACATACGATGCTTCCTTTGATTATGTTACCGCAGTTGGGTACAGACGTGAAATCGTATATCAGTCGTCCTGTACTGGCGCTTTCGGCAAAGGATATCTTGAGGTCTTTTTCTTGTATTTTAATACAGCAGGCTATAACGGATGGTGCAGGCATATGATAATAAAAGTAAGATTTGCTAACGTTTAAATGCGGATAATGTTTTGAGGCTTCATGTGGCTTTTCCTTTCAGCTCCCAGTGATCCTTGATGATATTTCCGTCCTTGTCTTTCTTCAAAGTTCGTGCGTACCGTTCGCCTTTAATTGTTCCTTTCTCAGTGGTTTTTCCGATGAACAACAGCACCGCGTTTCCCTCGGTGTCCGTTTTAAGAGCAATATCATTGCCTTTATAGCTGCTATTGATCATGCTTGCCGGCTCATACTTCTTTGCGAGGATCTTTATTAATGGTTCACTTAGTTTCATAGCATTGTCGGTATCCAAATATTAACACATGGAAATGTCAGGATTGTTTTGGCGGCAACAATATCCGCGCCGGGCTGTTAAAGGTTATAAAATGCAATGCCATGAGTTATCAGAGAATTCTTGATCTTTTAGGCGACAGCGCTGAAACGCTTTTGCTGCATAAATGTAAGACAATTTCAAAGGATCTTTTACACACGCCCTCTTCGGATTTTATCGATAAAGTATTTGCGCAGACCAATCGTAATCCGCAGGTACTAAGAAACCTCGCCTCTGTTTTTAATCATGGGAGGCTTGCCGGAACGGGATATATTTCTATTCTTCCGATTGATCAGGGGATCGAACATACGGCCGGTGCATCGTTTGCTCCTAATCCAATGTACTTTGATCCGGAGAATATCATCAGACTCGCTATGGAGGGCGGATGTAATGCTGTGGCCACAACTTTTGGAAATCTTGCGATGATGTCGCGAAAGTATGCGCATAAAATTCCTTTCATCGTGAAGATAAACCATAATGAGCTGCTTACCTATCCTACCAAGTATGATCAGATCATGTTCGGATCGGTGGAGGATGCCTGGAACCTTGGCGCTGCTGCAGTGGGTGCAACCATCTATTTCGGTTCGGAGGAATCAAGCCGGCAGATCGTTGAAGTTGCAGAGGCTTTTGAGCGGGCAAATGACTTAGGGATGGCATGTATCTTATGGTGTTATACCCGTAACAACGCTTTCAAAAAGGATGGTGTAAATTATGAAGTGGCGGCGGATATAACCGGACAGGCTAATCATCTGGGAGTAACGATACAGGCGGATATTATTAAACAGAAGATGCCTGAAAATAACGGTGGCTTTACAGCTATCAACTTTTCTAAAAGCCGCCCTGAAATGTATACCCAACTTGCCTCTGACCATCCAATAGATATGTGCCGTTACCAGGTTGCAAATTGTTATATGGGCAGGGCGGGACTGATTAATTCGGGAGGTGAATCGAAAGGGTCGTCTGACCTTGCTGAATCAGTGAAGACTGCTGTTGTAAATAAACGTGCCGGAGGCACGGGACTGATCTTAGGACGACGTGCTTTTCAAAGACCGTTTGCGGAAGGCGTCTCTTTTTTACAGACCATGCAGGATGTATATTTAGCAAAAGAAATTAACTTAGCCTGATGATAAAGAATATTCTGACCATAACGCTTAATCCGACCGTTGATAAAAGCAGCGCCGTTGATAAAATTACTCCTGAAAGAAAATTGAGATGTGAACCACCTAAATACGAACCGGGAGGGGGCGGTGTTAACGTTTCAAGGGCGCTAAGCCGGCTCGGTATTCAGTCCGACGCTTTTTTTCCTTCGGGGGGCAGAACCGGAAAGTTGCTGGAGGAGCTGCTTAAAAAGGAAAAAGTTTCAATATTACCTTTTGAACTGGAGGCCGAAACACGGGAAAGTTTTATTGTGGTAGAAACATCTACCAATCAGCAGTACCGTTTTGGAATGCCGGGATCTGCAATTCCTGAAGAGGCTCAGGAACGGATATTTACAAGTATCATGAACCTTTCGCCTTTTCCGGATCTTGTTGTAATTAGCGGAAGCCTTCCTCCTGATATGGACGCATCTTTCTTGAGGAGGCTTATCAAGTCGCTTAAAGAAAAGCAAGCGAAAGTTATTTTGGACACTTCGGGTGAAGCATTGGAGGAGGCTGTAGCTGAGGGTGTGTTTCTGCTTAAACCAAATATAGGAGAGCTTGCAAAGCTTACCGGCGCTGAATCGCTGGATAATGAATCGGCAGACGAGGCTGCAAAGGAACTGATTAACAAAGGTAAAGCAGAAGTTATAGTGGTATCCATGGGGCCGCAGGGCGCCCATCTTGTAACAAAAGACATGAATAGGCATATTCCAGCCCCCTCGGTAAAAAAACTTAGTACAGTGGGAGCAGGGGATAGCATGGTTGCCGGGATGGTATCTGTGCTGGCTGAAGGTGGCGACTTTTGCGATATGGCTATGAAAGGAGTTGCCTGCGGTACTGCCGCTACAATGAACCCTGGGACGGGGTTGTTTAAGGTGGATGATGTAAACAGACTTTATAGCTGGCTTCTGAAGTCGAAGGCAGGGTAAAATACCTGAATTGGCATAATAGGGCAGAGGGTATTACCCTCTGCCTGTAAAGGCGTCTATAATTTTCATAACATCTACACCGTCCTGCGCGGTGCACGGGTTAGGCCCTGCTCCCATAAAGTATTGCGCAACTTCTTCTATCATGGGTTGTTGAATGTGCTGGGGTAAGGCAAACACGGTACGTTCTTCTTTTCCATTCTGATGAAGAACATAATGGTCGCCAAAGACCGAAAAGCTTATTCTTCCTTCAGAACCTACAATTTCACAGGTATCCCTGCTTTCCTCTGGTGGAACAGTAAAGCACCATATCCCTCTGAACAGAATGTTGTTTTCAAAAAGCAGTTCTCCCGACACGAGGTCGTCGGCCTGATAAACTCCAGCTTGATTTAAGGAAAATCCTTCTGCCCGTTTTACTTTGCCAAAGAACCATATCATAAGGTCGAGCTGGTGAGGAGCCAGGTCATGAAAGAGACCTCCTCCGGATATATCAGGATTCAAACGCCAGTTCTCTTCTGTTTTTGCAATCATGTCTGATTGCGGCGGTTGCAGCATCTGCAGACTTGCAAACCTAACATCTCCTATGACACGCTGCTGAAGCAGTTCTTTAATCTTTTTAAAGAGCTGCAGTCCGCGGCGGTAATGCGCTACGGTCAACCGGGTGTTATACTTTGCCGCTGCGTCTGACATTCTTATCGCCGATTCCTGTGATAATGTAAAGGGCTTCTCTACATACACCGGCTTTCCGGCCTCCAGAGCGGCGATTGCATACTCTTCATGTGATGCCGGCGGGGTGGCTACATAAATGGCGTTTATATCCGGATCCTGAATTAGTTGCCGTGCATCGTTGTACCATTTTGGCACCCCGTGCCGTTTTGCATAATCTTCGGCTTTTGCCCCATCGCGGCGCATAACAGCCACTAAGGACGAGTTCGGTACTTTATTAAAAGCAGGCCCGCTTTTTACTTCTGTCACGTTGCCGCAGCCGATAATTCCCCAGTTTATTTTGTTCATGCGTGTTTGTTGTGTGTTGTGAGTTGTGTGTTGTGAGTTGCAGGCGGCTGGGAAATTATGAGTTATCAATTTTAGGGCATAATGCAAAAGGCCTTCAACCTACAACCTACAACTTTCAACTTTCAACTCACAACCCGCCTCTATTTTATCATTTCGAGCCCCCTCAGCCAGTGCTCTACGCGGTCTGTCCAGTGATCGGGGGAGCGGTTTGGACGGATTCCAAAGCCATGCCCGCCTTTGGGATATAAATGCATTTCTGCAGAAACGTTGTTTTTTAAAAGGTGTTCATAGAATACCAGGCTGTTTGCGATTTTTACAGTCTTGTCATCTGCGGAATGAATAAGCATTGTCGGGGGAGTCTGTGGCGTGATCTGTAGTTCGTTCGAAAACTCTCTGATCTGGCTGGAACAGGGGCTTGTACCCAGCAGGTTATCCCTCGACCCTTTATGCATAAGACTATCACTCAGGCTGATCACCGGGTAAACAAGGATCATAAAGTCGGGACGGAGGTTAGTTCCTTCTTTATTCTCTGTGTATGATTTGTTGAAATGGGTGCCTGCTGTAGAGGCCAGATGCCCTCCTGCAGAAAAGCCGATTATCCCGACCTTGTTAATATCCACCGACCATTCCTTAGCCCTGCTTCTGACTACCTTCAGAGCTTGCTGCGCATCCTGTAAGGGCCCCGTTGTTTTATCCTTCATTATGGCATCAGACGGCAGTCTGTATTTTAATATAAAGGCAGCTACTCCCATTTTGTTAAATTCAGCGGCGATGTCGGTTCCTTCATTTGTGTATGAGACAATGCGATAGCCTCCTCCGGGGACAATCACTACGGCTGCTCCGTTGGCTTTTCCAGTCGGCGGCAGATGAATCTCAAGGGTGGGTTCTGAGACTTTTCCATATCTTATCATTCCCGAAGCATCGGTATTTTTTTCTTCCTTTTCGCTTCCTTTTATTGAGCCTGGGATCTCTCCGTTATAAAGAGAGATGACTGTCTGGGTATTGCCTTCCATTAAAATTAGAGTACAGAATAAAGTAAGGATGATCTTATACATTAGATTTACTTTTTTATGCAATATAGTGATTGTTTGCGTTTTCGACCCAATAGATTATGCAAGGCACTGAACGGCGCTGAGTTAATGATCTTAGTATCAGGATATGTGTATTTGGTTCCCCGCTATTTCCCAATATTCCACAGGATTCCGAGATCTGATGATGGTATTCGAGCCGCTGAAAATATAATTAATGGGTTTTCATAGGTGCAATTGATTTTTAGGGAATACGGCTCGGCTTTGGCTTTTTTTTTGCCTTAATACCGGTATGATGAGATATTTACTTCTATTTACCTTATTTGTATCAGGCGTTTCTGTTAAAGCGCAATATCTTAGCTGGTACCTTTCTGCGCAAACCGGCAGTTGTAATTACGGTTCGCCGAACATGAACGGTGCGGTGCTGGCTGGATTTAAAACAGAAGCCGGACAGCAGTTGTCGTTTGGCCCTGTTGTTAAAAGCTATATGTCGGATCAGAAATTTGGGAATTTAGTAGGAATACGTCTATACTCTCAAACAAGCTTGTCGGAAAGGGTGAATATTTATATGCAGTGCGATGTCTCTAATGGAACGCAATTCCAGGCGGTAAATATGAAATCGCCTCTGCGCTTGGAAACCGGTGTTGGGATTAACTATATGGTCGGCGAAAAGATCGGTGTAGGAGCAGGGTACAATTTCGGTGATTATAATCCCTTGAATAACATGAGAAAGAGCAGCCCATCTGTGAAATTGATTTACCTTATTCCTTTCAGAAGTAATAGCTGGTATTAATTACCCGAACTTTTAACGCTGCAATACGAGTGTCCTGATCGCAGCTCCGCATCCATTGTCTGTATGGTATATTGACTCATGAAAGTTAATTATTAACTTTATGACATGATTGAAAGACGATTTGTTGAAATTAACGATCTTGAAGTTTCTTATCTTATAAAGCCATCGGATAAGCCTAGAGTGACTATTGTTTTTATTCATGGATTTCCATTCAGTTCAGAGATCTGGAGAAAACAGCTGGAATCGCTCGACGAAAATGTTCAGGGCATTGCCTACGACATCCGTGGCTTTGGACAAAGCAGTACTGACCATCCTTTTTTTAGTATTGATCTTTTTGCAAGAGATCTTTGCGGGTTTATAGAAAGACTGTCTCTTGAGAATGCTGTATTATGCGGTATCTCTATGGGTGGATATATTGCATTAAGAGCTGTAGAGATCTCGCCTGAACTTATTAGCGGCATG
>DALYUO010000261.1:0-849 GCA_031981225.1 Pararcticibacter sp. | reverse complement strand
ACGTTTTGCCTCTATTGATGAGATAATGCAGAATGGGACTGATAAATTTGCTGAAAATTTTGTAGCGAACCTGTTTAGTGACCATACTGTCAGATCGGGTTCTAAGGTTCCTGAGTTTATACGCACCCTCATTACGAATACTCTGCCTCAGGTAATTTGTTCAACTCAGCTCGCCTTAGCTTCGAGAACGGATAGTACCGGCGTGCTCCCGGCTATCAACGTGCCCGTTTTGATTATTAGGGGGGCCGATGATCGTTTGATGACGCAGGAGCAGGCTGATGTTCTAAAGGAGAGCATCAGGGATTCTGAACTTGAAACTATACCTCATGCGGGGCATCTTCCTAACTGCGAGGCTCCTGCGGTTTTTAATTCTAAGCTTAAAGATTACCTAAGCAAACATTTTTTATCCTGATTGTTTAATTGAGCGATGACAGAGACAGAACAATTGCTCGAGGAAAATAATCTGGTTTATGTGAGCGACACTTCCCCTGGAATAACGAGGAAAGCCGTCGGGGATGGGTTTGTGTTTTTGAACAGGAAGGGAGAAGAGATAACAGACCCCAAAACCCTTACACGCATTAAAAAGCTTGTACTTCCACCGGCATGGCAAAATGTATGGATCGCTGAAAAGGGCAATGCTCATTTGCAGGCGACCGGAATCGATCTGGCCGGCAGGAAACAATACCGGTACCATTCCAGTTGGTCGGAATTAAGAAATGAGAACAAATTTTACCGGCTTCTGGAATTTGGAAGAAAGCTTCCTGAGTTCAGGCGTAACCTTCAACGGGATTTGAGGCGAAGGTCGCTGGATCAGCGAAAGGTCCTCGCAATAGCGGTGAGTTTTATGCA
>DALYUO010000260.1:4722-7003 GCA_031981225.1 Pararcticibacter sp. | reverse complement strand
ACTAATGATGATAACAGGATGAAAATAACTGAGCCTGTGTTTTTTATATTTTTCATTGCTTCGTTTTCTTTGAGGGATCTGCATTAAGACTATATTTTACCAACCCAGTAGCTTGTTTGGCCAAGGTTGGGATTGTTTTTGAATAGAGCAGGCGCAATCGGCCAGTAAAATCCCTCTTGTTTAAATCTGGATTCAGAGAGCCATGACATAAATCTGGGATATTGCCGTGTACGGATCAGATCATAATACAGGTGACCTTCCAGATACATTTCTTTTCCTCTTTCCAGAGCGTACTGGTACATTACTTCCTCTTTGCTGAGGTTCGCTTTTACCAGCTGCTGACCGCCGTTTCTGATCCTGAATCCGTTGATGATATTCGTAGCTTTTGCGATCTCTCCTTTGTATAACGCAATCTCTGCTTCCAGTAACAGCATATCGCTATACCTGAAAATGATGATGTTATTGCTTATATAAGCGCTGTTGGCATTTCTGTAGTTGACATTGTGGTATTTAATACAGGTGGGTTGAGGGATAGAAAAGTCGGTAAAGTTCTTACGGTATCTTATGTCAGTTGAATCCTTAAGCATGGAGGCCGTTACTGTTACCGGTATTTCAGGTTGGGTACCTTCTCCGTTGGGATAGAGAAAAACCGTCTCACCAACGGCAGCGGGGTGTTCTAACCATCTCCAATTTAGAATTTGAGTGTCCCAGACCCAGCCAAAGCCGAGAAACTCCTTAGAGAAATGTGTGTTAAGATAATCTGGCTTGACAAAAAAGCGTGAATACGTTGGGTTGTTAAATCTGATATTGGCTTGTCGCAGGAAGAATGCTGCTATATGGGTACTCGATCCCTCAAGATAAACTTCGCTGGCTGCTATTTCAAATATGCCCTCAACGGATTTTCCTATGAATGTATTATAATAAGCTGCCGTATCTACCTGCCTGTATCCTCCCATTGTCTTCAGTTTAGTAATCGTCGTATCTGCGCTGTTAACATCGGTCATTATAGGTTGAGTTGTAGCGATATTGCTTGTAGTGGCTCTCCAAAGATATAAATGGGCCAGGAGCGCATATACAGAACCTTTGTTCGCAGTAACTTTTGCCTCCGACGAATTGGAGTAAGTCCATGATAGTAGTTTTGCAGCCTGGTGGCAGTCATTTTCTATTTGCGCCATTATCTCTTTTTTCGGTGTTTTACCCAAAAAATTAGCTGCTATGGGGTCTTCATCTGTTGAGGTGACCAGCGGAACATCTCCCCATATTCGCGTCAGGAAAAAATAGGAGAGTGCTCGAATGAAATAGGCTTGTCCAAGGGCTTTGTTTTTAAAAGATACCGGGTCGTCAACTTTTGCAAGCAGCGAAACGTCTAGGTTAGTTACCCTTTCCAGAAGTAAATTACTCATGGCTATGACCTTGTAGTATTTGGTCCAGTCGCCGTACGACTCTATATTATATTGCCCTGTGAAATCTCCCGTCTGGACCGCTTCCAAACCATCACCATCGTATTGAATGGTGAAATAATTAGCAGGGACCCCGTCGCCATAAACAAAATACCGGGGTACGTTTTTCCAGTTTCCACTGGTAATTGCGTCTCTTAGTAACGCGTAGTTTCCGGCTACCGCACTGTTAATATCATCTGACGATTGCCAGAACTGGCCAACATAGGTCGAATTTTTGGGTTCTTCTTCCAGCACCTTTGTACACGAACCACTGAAAAGAGCCGCTAAGCCCAATAGTATTAAAGCTGAAATGTCTTTCTTTTTCATAGTCGTACTATAAAGTAATTTCAATTCCTAGTGTAAATTTCTTAGGGATAGGATAACCATTCCCGTTGTACTCGCCATATTGATTGACAGCTTCAGGGTCAGGTAATTTCTTCGATGCTTTCCAGGTCAGCACATTATCCACAATTCCGTATACCGCAAGATTTTTTAACCCAAACCTCTGAAAGACATTCTTGCCGAAATTATACCTGGCTATAATATTCTTTAACCTTACATAACTTCCGTTCTCCAGGAAGAATGATTGTGCTGAAGTGTAATAAAACCGGTAGGTACCTATATCCAGCTTAGCGTAATCTGCCTTATCGCCATCCTGTCTCCAGATGTTATATTTACTTAAGTCAGGCAGAGCTGTTCCCGCAAGGGTATAGTTATCGCCAGCGGCACTGAAGCCAAAAGCATCAGCCTCATACAGGTTTAATACATCTCTGTCTAACGTGAAGTTTAGGAAGAATGATAAAGAGAAATTCTTGTAATTGAACGTATTGTTCCAGCCCCCT
>DALYUO010000260.1:1038-4712 GCA_031981225.1 Pararcticibacter sp. | reverse complement strand
TATTTTATCGGGATTGATACCATTATTATAGGAGTTAATCAGGAAGTCTCCATCCAAATCCTTGAGATAAAACATCCCGGGCCCATAGGCACCGTTGCTGTTGCCGAAAAGTGCGCCAGTATAGGGATTTACCGGTATGTCATTTAGGGTGGAGTATACTCCTAAAGTTTGAAAAAGGTAGAACGAATTTATCGGGCTGCCAATTGACAGTATATGCGAGGCGTCAAAGCGATCTCCACGCATTACGAGGTCTCGTCCTCTGTTTGGCAGGCTCTTAATGCGGTTCTTGTTGTAAGAGATATTGAAATTAGACAACCAGGTTATACTGCTCTCTCTGGATAAAGGCTTGGCCGATAAGATGAACTCCACGCCGGAGTTACGTACGGCCACTGAATTGGTCTGCGCGTAATCATAACCCGTATTGGTTGGTAGTTGGACAGCGAAAAGCTGATTCGATGTTTCCCTGTTGTATATATCAGCTGAAATGGTATACTTCCCGCTGTATAATTCGATATCGGTGCCTATATTCCAGCTGTTGGATTTTTCCCATGTCAGGTCATCCTGTGCAACGCCATTTGTGTAATTAGGAGTAACAGCAGGTACTCCATTATAGGAAGCAGCGGGGCTACCTGTATACGATCCCGCGTTTACCCGTTAGAGGCTGTAGGCCAGGTAGTTTTCCCTCGGTAAATTACCTACACTACCGTAACTCGCTCTTATTTTCATCAGCGAGATGGCTGGATTGTCCTTCAGAAATGACTCTTCCGAAAGCAGCCATGCAACTGACGCGGAAGGGAACCAACCCCATCGGTTGTTTTTGCCGAACCTCGACGATCCATCGGTTCTTAAACTTCCGGAAAATATGTATCGCGAATCAAAGTCATAACTTATGCGGGAGTAATAGGAGAGAAGACCCCATGCCTGATAATCAGAATAGCCGTATAGGAAATCCTGAAGGAACCCCTGAACCACTTTGATCTGATCGGAACTGCCCGAATCGCCGGAGGCTAATGTTACTTCATATTTGTCGTGCTGTACATCCTGGCCTGCCAGCATTGTTAAAGAATGCTTGCCAAAAGTGTCAGTATATGTCAGGTAATTGGATGTTTGCCAGTTTTCCTGTGCTGAATTCCATGTGGAAGAGTAATTTCCAAGGTTGCCGTTAAGGACTGACGGTCTGTTGTAATTTCTCTTCCCTGTATTATAACCAAAAGAGGTTTGCGATGTTAATGTCAGGACCGGTAGAATCTTCGCATTGATGTTTAAGTTCAAACTCAGTTGATTACTAATGTTCTTGTCCAGATCTTCATCGAACCCGCCGGTATAAAACGCCTTTTTACTTTCTGATAAGTTAATTAGCGACGAAGGCATCGAACCCGCGCTCAAGGGGAAGGGGCTGACACCGTCTCCGTTACCTCTCGCCCTGTTTATATTGGTAAAGGCTATGATGGGATTGATCGTAATCCTTTCTTTGGCAGCCCTGCTCATAAGGTTCAGACGTGATGAAAATCGTTTTAAGCCAGTTGCCTTCACTACCCCCTCTTCATCATAGTAAGCTGCACTAAACCGGTAGTTGGTGAGCTTATTCCCGCCCGCCATGCTGATATCGCCGTTATTGATCCTGCCCTTTTGATAGAAAAGATCCTGATAGTTTGTATTCCCGTTAAAGGCGGGATTCAAGCTGTCGGTCAGCAAAAAGGGAAGATGGGATAATTGAGAATAAGTAAGCTGTTCCTGAAGGATGCCCATTTTTTGAGCCCTCTCTGCAGTTCCAAGTACAACATCTCTCAGGTTAGGTCTCACAACCAGTCCAGAATATCCATTGATCTTGATGACTGGATCACTGTTGATTCCAGGCTTGGTCGTAATTAATATGACGCCATTGGCCGCCCTGGAGCCGTATATTGCTGCTGCTGATGCATCTCTGAGTACCTGCACAGATTCAATGTCATTGGGGTTAATCCCGGCAAGGAAATTTGTTCCGGTGCCCGTATTGATGTTGGCATATTGCTCCGTTGGCTGCGGTACCCCGTCTACTACATATAGTGGGCTGCTTAATAACTGCGCTTCATCATAACTGTTACTTATACCTGTTGTCCCCCTGACGTAGACCGTAGAGACAGCTCCGGGCGAGCCGGTGATGTTCTGTACGTTCAAGCCTGCCAGGCGTCCCTGTAAAATCATATCGAAACTGGCAGCCGGTATATTTTCGAGGTCCTTGCCGGATATACTCGATATGGCTGCTGTGTTTTTCTTTCTGGCGACAGACTGGTATCCAATAATGACCCCTTCATTAAGGTCGCTCTGGGATGATTCCAGCTTTATAACCACCGTAGTTTGTCCATTTAATTTGTATTCTTGCCTCACATATCCTACAGAAGAAACAATTAATGTTGCGTTGGGAGAGGCATTGATAGTGAATTTTCCGTGAAGATCGGTCATTACTCCTTTGGGAGAACCTTTAACGACTACCGATACAAAATCCAGAGGTTGGTTCTTTGAGTCTTTTACTGTACCTGTTATTGTTGTTTGAGCAAAGAGGTTTTGCAGAAGACAGCAAGCAATAAGCACAAAAACGAATTTCTTTTCCATGAAATTTTTTGTTGATGTTAGCAGAAGCTAAATGTGGATGTAAATGATGGCCCATGAGAGGCCGGCTTTGCGCATATCTATCAAGTAGACCGTATGTTTTTGCACCGGATGTGAGATTGCGCGTGGTGTTTTGATAAAACTACTTTCTTTTTTGTAAATTTTGTATCCATATTTTTATTTGTTGGAGTTTTTATAAAAATAATTTGTTGTGGCGTCGTTTTTCTCTTGTTTTTTACCTTATTCTCAACGAATTTTAACTTTGTTTGTTAGTTTTCAATTGTTTGTATTGAAAAATGTGAAAAGTTATAACAAAATGAGACTCTTTTTGAGGAACTCTATTTTGTTATAACTTAGTTAAGCGCTTAATACCCTGTGTTCTGCTTTAAGTTCGGATTCTTTGCGAGTTCGTCTGCCGGAATCGGGAACAAGGTGCGCGTTTGTGCCTGTGCGTGAGGGGAGTGGTTGAACCATCTCTTAGTGTGAAAGACACCAAAGCGGATCAGATCCTGCCTTCTGTGGGCTTCCGCGGCGAATTCCCAGCCTAATTCATCAAGGAAACGGCCGTACTGAATGTCGGCTCCGCCGTTTGCTTCTGCTACCGTCCCGTCCGGTGCCTGCAGCCCATATTGATACTTGCTTCCCTGCATGAGCTGGGCGCCTGTTACAACTGCTTTAGCGGGAATGCTCTTGAATGCTCTTTGCCTTACCTGTGTGACCAGTAAAGCCGCTGCGTCAGCCCGGCCTGTCCTTAACAGAGCCTCGGCTTTCATCATCAAAACATCGCCATACCTTAGAAATGGAAAATCATTATCGAGATTATTTGTTGCATTTTGTTTAATAACATACTTTCCTATACGGTAGCCCTGGTTACTTTGCGCAACAATGCCGTTTGTTCCACCCATTCCCGGTACAACATTGACGTAGTTAATTACCACCTGTCCCGTCAGTGGATTCATTTGAGGTCCCTGTATCCATGTATCCTTCAGGCGGCCGTCTTCAGGGTCGTAGGTGTTGATGAATTGAGGTACTGCACAGTTCCCGCCCCAGGGTTGTGCAGTCATCTGATAAACGTTGCGACTTAC
>DALYUO010000260.1:373-1028 GCA_031981225.1 Pararcticibacter sp. | reverse complement strand
ACTTACCGGGTCAAGCGTCTTCATGTGCAGCTGGTTACCTTTCCCATAAATCTCGTCGTAAGGAACAGAGAAGATTATTTCTTTCGAATTTTGATTCGTATAGGTAAATACGTCAGAATAATTGATATCGAGAGAGTACTTATTGCTGTTTATAATGTCGTCAGCCTCTTTGCTGCATTTGTCCCATTCTGCCGTTCCTACATAAACCTGTGAATTAAGATATATTTTGGCGAGAAGGGCTTTGACACCCCACTTGTTGAGCCTCCCGTAAGTAGCGCCCGCATCCTCGCTTAATAAGGGCATCACTTCGTTCAGTTCCTTAATAACGAAATCGTATACTTCTTTTCTGCTTCTTTGCTCAGGTAATGAATCATCTTTAAAATTAGTTACAATAGGTACATTTCCATGATTGTCAAGCAGGAGGTAGTACGCAAGAGCCCGTACCGCCCTTAATTCGGATATAGTTGCTTCTTTTGACGCTTCCAGCTGAATGGTGCCATCTTCCAGCTGGGAGATCACCATGTTCGCTTTATTAATACTTGAAAAGGCATTCTGCCAGGTATTATAAGGCTGCCATTCCTGGGTAGTCCAGGTGTGCTGGTGCATCCGCCGGTAAGTTCCGCCGTCGTCCCATCCATTTGGCCTCACCGGTGTG
>DALYUO010000260.1:0-234 GCA_031981225.1 Pararcticibacter sp. | reverse complement strand
TTAAGCAAGGCCATGATAATGATGGAGCCAGCTTTAATATAATTGCTTATTGTCTTTTTCATGATTGTCTTACTTAAAATGTAACATTTATTCCGGCAGTGAAGGTGCGAGTGGTAGGATAAGCATCACGGTTTTCAATGCCTGGGGCAAACGTAAATTCGTTGTTATAGCTCACCGCTTCGGGATCAAGGCCTTTATAATTTGTAATAGTGAACAGATTAAGTCCCGAAACAT
>DALYUO010000259.1:0-7023 GCA_031981225.1 Pararcticibacter sp. | reverse complement strand
AAAGACAAACTCGCTTATGAAGATGTCATAAAGGCCGTGAGAAGCTTTGTTTACAACCTGAATGTTCCGGCCCGATGGGGACAATCGCCTTTTACCAACATCACCATTGACTGGACGGTCCCCGACGATCTTAAAGGTCAGATTCCAACAAAAAGGGATATTCATCTCTTCAAAGGAATAAAAGATGCCGAGCTTGAAAAAGCAGCGAACGAAAAAGGGGCGGAATGCCTGGAGGACCTGTGTTACGGCCATTTCCAAACAGAAATGAACCTGATAAACAAAGCCTACTATACGGTAATGACTGAAGGTGATGCAAATGGACAACCCTTTACGTTTCCCATTCCGACGGTTAATATCACAGAAGACTTCGACTGGCACGGTAAAAACACCGACCTTCTGTTTGAAAACACTGCTAAGATCGGCTCTTCGTACTTTCAGAACTTTATCGGCAGCCAGTATATCACAGATCAAGAGGGAAATAAAGTCGAAAATCCATATGCTTACAAGCCCAATGCAGTAAGGAGTATGTGCTGCCGGCTGCAGCTCGATCTGCGTGAGTTGCTTAAGAGAGGCAACGGACTATTCGGGAGCGCCGAAATGACCGGAAGTATTGGGGTGGTAACGATAAACATGGCCAGGCTTGGCTTTGTATACAAGGGAAATAAAAAGGCTTTGTATGAAAGACTGGACTACCTTTTGAAAATTGCAGGCTCAACGCTTGAGAAGAAGAGAAAATTTATCCAGGAAATGTTCGATCGTGGCCTCTACCCTTATACCCGCCGTTATCTAACCCACTTCAGAAATCATTTCTCAACTATCGGTGTAAACGGCATCAATGAGATGATCCGGAATTTCAGCATCGACAGTGTATCCATTGTAACAGAGGAAGGAAGGAATTTTGCTGCCGAACTTCTCGACTTTATTCGCGAACGAATGACTTGCTTCCAGGAAGAAACCGGTAATCTGTATAACCTTGAAGCCACTCCTGCTGAAGGAACAACTTATCGTTTTGCGAAGGAAGACAAAAAACGTTTCCCCGGCATCATTCAGGCCGGCGATGGCACAAACATCTACTACACGAACAGCTCTCAGATACCAGTGGATTATACCGACGATCCGTTTGAAGCGCTGTTGCTACAGGATGAGCTGCAGTGCAAATATACAGGCGGAACTGTTTTACACCTGTACATGCGCGAAAGGCTTAGCTCTCCCGAAGCTTGCCGAACCCTTGTTAAAAAGGTCCTTTCCAATTTCCGGCTGCCTTACATAACAGTAACGCCGGTTTTCAGTATTTGTCCGGTACACGGATATCTTAACGGCGAACACGAGTATTGTCCCCTTTGCGATGAGCAGTTGTTGAATGAATTACAACATAAATTAATAACAGAGCATGAAAACTAAAAACGAACAGCAATTACTATCTCTTAACGAATCGAAAAGAAACAAATGTCTTGTTTACACCCGGGTAATGGGGTATCACAGACCAGTAGAAAGCTTTAATACGGGTAAAAAAGGTGAACACAAACAACGAATTCCTTTCAATACAGAAACTCTCAGTTAATCCTGTTTATAACATATCGCCTTTTACATTACTGGATTATCCCGATAATACAGCCTGCATCATTTGGTTTGCAGGCTGCAATATGAGATGTCCATACTGCTATAATCCTGAAATTGTATCAGGTAAGGGAAAGATCAGCTATTTTGAAACGCTGAAGTTTATTATTTCCAGAAAGGGATTGCTTGACGGTGTGGTCTTCAGCGGTGGTGAATGCACCATGCATAAGAGCATGGATAAGTTTGCTGCGGCAGTAAAAAAACTTGGCATGCTTGTTAAGATAGATACCAACGGCTCCAATCCTGCAATGATCAGTAGGCTGATTGAAAATCAGCATGTCGATTATGTTGCACTCGACTTTAAGGCAACAGCTTCAAAGTATGCTAAAGTCACCGGTTCTGCGCTTTTCAGGCAGTTTGCCGAGACATTCGATATTTTAAACCGGAACTCTACTCCCTTCGAAGTGCGAACGACAGTACATTCCGAATTGCTAAGTACTGCCGATCTTCAGGAAATGATTAACTATCTCGCTGAAAGACGGTATCGTGGTACCTATTATCTACAGAATATTGTACATAATACTTCAACATTAGGTAATATACAGCGCTCAGCTAATATTGATCTGTCGGCACTGAAAAGTGAAGTTATTAATATTGTAATTCGAAATTAGTTAGAGTTATATTATTTAATGCAGATCGTTTAAAACATTGAACTCTTTCTTAAGATCGTTCAAACAATCAGCACATAGACAGCCTTCAAACAATTCGCTAATATATTGCACTTCGTTCAGATTCAGCCGAACCGTATTGCACTGACAGCGGGTAAACGAATTGGCTTTACATTCAATTCGTTTACCACAACGTTCACATGGAATGATTTCATGTTTAGTCAGCATCATAGTCATCAGTTAAAGTGCTCTTCCTAGCCAGAGCAGGAAATACAACCATCTTCCATAGAACAAACTGGCCCCGTGGGAATTTCATCTTCTACCTGTTTAACATGTACCGGAATTACCGGATCCATATTCTTGCCACCCTGGTTCTCTACTGTAAATTTAACAGCCTGCGAGGCTGCCTGGGTGCGAAGATAATACATTCCTGTCTTGAGCCCTTTCTTCCAGGCATAAAAATGCATAGAGGTTAATTTTGCCGCATTCGGAGCATTCAGAAAAAGGTTAAGCGATTGTGACTGACAGATATAAGCTCCACGGTCGGCAGCCATGTCTATTATTGTTCGCATTTTTATCTCCCAGACAGTTTTGTAAAGCTCTTTGATGTGCTGTGGTATTTCCGGGATATCCTGGACAGAACCGTTCGCCGTAATGATCCGGTTTTTCATATCGTTATTCCAAAGGCCCAGGTCGACAAGATCACGCAGCAGGTGTTTGTTTACAATTATAAACTCACCGCTCAATACACGTCGCGTATAAATATTGGAAGTATAAGGCTCAAAACATTCATTGTTACCAAGTATCTGCGAAGTCGAGGCTGTCGGCATTGGCGCTACCAGCAATGAGTTTCTCACACCATGATTCATCACGTCGAGACGGAGGTTTTCCCAGTCCCAACGCCCGCTGTCGGGCTTCACTCCCCACAGATCAAACTGAAACTTACCTTTCGAGAGCGGCGATCCTTTGAACGACTCATATGCACCCTCTTTTACGGCGAGGTCTTTTGAAGCAACCATGGCAGCATAATAAATTGTTTCAAAAATCTCCTTATTAAGCTGCTTCGCTTCTTCACTTTCAAAAGGCAGACGTAGCAGGATAAAAGCATCAGCGAGCCCCTGCACCCCTAATCCAACCGGCCGGTGCCTTAAGTTAGAGTTCCGGGCTTCATCAACAGGATAATAGTTATTATCAATAATCTTGTTGAGATTTACGGTCGCCTGATAAGTTACCTCATACAACTTCTGATGATCAAAAACGCCGTCTGAAATAAACCTGGGTAATGCAAGCGAAGCCAGATTACACACAGCAACCTCGTCGGCTGATGTATACTCCATGATCTCGGTACAAAGGTTCGAACTTTTGATTGTTCCGAGGTTCTGCTGATTAGACTTACGGTTTGCAGCATCTTTATACAGAAGGTAAGGTGTTCCTGTCTCTACCTGGGCATCTAAAACGGCAAACCAAAGTTCCTGCGCTTTTATCACCTTACGCGCCCTGCCCTCCTCTTCATATTGCTTATACAGAGCTTCGAATTCTTCGCCCCAGCATTCTGCCAGACCAGGGGCTTCGTGCGGGCAGAACAGGCTCCAGTCCTCGTTTGCCTCTACCCTCTTCATAAACAGGTCTGATACCCATAAAGCGTAAAACAGATCGCGTGCCCGCATTTCTTCCTTGCCATGATTTTTACGGAGGTCGAGAAACTCAAAGATATCCGCATGCCAGGTCTCAAGATAAATAGCAAAGGCGCCTTTCCGCTTGCCTCCACCCTGGTCTACATATCTTGCCGTATCATTAAAGACTTTCAGCATCGGTATAATCCCGTTGCTCGTACCGTTGGTACCACTAATATATGATCCTGTTGCCCGTACATTATGTATACTCAGGCCGATGCCGCCAGCGCTTTGCGAAATTTTCGCAGTCTGCTTAAGTGTATCATAAATCCCTTCAATACTGTCATCTTTCATGGTGAGAAGAAAGCATGATGACATCTGAGGCTTTGGAGTACCGGCATTAAACAGTGTTGGTGTGGCATGAGTAAACCAGCGTTCACTCATCAGATTATAAGTTTCGATAGCACTTAGAATATCTTCTTTATGGATGCCCACAGCCACACGCATAAACATGTGCTGCGGTCGTTCTGCTATCCTTCCATCCAGCTTAAGCAGGTATGATTTTTCAAGTGTCTTAAACCCAAAATAGTCAAAGCCGAAATCGCGATCGTATATAATCGTGCTATTCAGCAGTGAAGCGTTAGAGTCTATTATAGCCCATACGTCGTCGGCTATCAACGAAGCTGGCTTCCCGGTTTTAGGGTCGGTATAGTCGTGCAGCATCTTCATTGTCGCGGAGAACGATTTTATCGTATTTTTATGCAGGTTCGACACCGCAATCCGCGACGCAAGAAGCGCATAGTCTGGGTGCCTGGTCGTTAAAGACGCCGCTGTTTCTGCAGCAAGATTATCAAGTTCCGAAGTGGTAACGCCATCATAGATGCCTTCAATAACCTTTTTTGCAACGTTAACCGGGTCTACGAGAACATGGTTTAATCCATAGCACAGCTTCTCAATGCGTGCCGTTATTTTATCGAATTTTACGGACTCAGTTCTTCCGTCTCTTTTTATTACAAACATATTTCTTAGTATCAAGTATCTGGTATCAAGTATCAAGACTGGGCGCAGTAAAGTAGCTAGTATCAGTTTTAGTATCAAGTATATGGTATCAAGTATCAAGACTGGGTGCAGGTAGATATCTGGTATATGGTATCAAGACGCGTAAGAGCATCTTGATACTTGATACTTGATACAAAGTACTTGATACCCTTTTAAAAGTCTTCATCAAGTGAAAACGACTGTCCTTCATTTCCCGCCATGATGCCGCTCTTCTGATAGTCTCCCACTCGTTTTTCGAAAAAGTTAGTTTTCCCCTGCAGCGAGATCATTTCCATGAAGTCAAAGGGATTAGTAGCGTTATAAACTTTCTCACAACCCAGTTCTCCAAGCCAGCGGTCGGCTACAAATTCAATGTACTGCCCCATAAGCTTTGCGTTCATACCGATAAGGTCTACAGGAAGAGCGTCTGTCACGAACTTTTTTTCAATCCTAACTGCGTCCATAATTATTTCCCGCACTTTAGATTCAGGTAATTTGCTATTCAGCATGCTGTAAAGAAGACAGGCGAACTCACAATGCAAACCCTCATCCCTGGAAATCAGTTCGTTACTGAAAGTTAGTCCGGGCATTAGCCCCCTTTTCTTAAGCCAGAAGATAGAACAGAAACTACCGCTGAAAAAGATTCCTTCCACAGCTGCAAAAGCAACAAGCCTTTCGGCAAAACTGCCGTTCTCAATCCACTTCAATGCCCATTCGGCCTTTTCCTTCACGCAGGGAACAGTGTCAATTGCATGGAACAAACGATCCTTTTCCTGTGGATCTTTAACATAGGTGTCAATAAGCAGGGCATACGTTTCAGAATGGATGTTCTCCATCATGATCTGAAAACCGTAGAAACACCTCGCTTCCGGCACCTGCACCTCACTCATAAAATTCACAGCCAGATTTTCATTCACAATACCATCACTGGCAGCGAAGAACGCCAGAACATGCGAAATAAAATGACGTTCGCCATCATTAAGCGCCTGCCAGTCTTTCATGTCTGCCGAGAGATCAATTTCTTCAGCGGTCCAGAAGCTTGCTTCGTGTTTTTTGTACATCTCCCAGATGTCGGGATAGTTGATCGGAAGGATAACGAAACGATCCTTGTTCTCCTTTAGTAATAATTCATCCTGTTGCATAATCATAATTTAAATGTTTAATGAAATAACAGGTGAGGCAAAGAGCTGACCGCAGAGCAGCGCCGGAAGCGCCAGACAACAGAAAGGATTCCTGCCAAAACCTTATTCGTGAAAGTTTCGGACAAACTATAATGGCAGGTGTCTGGCTTTAAGACCTCAGTCTTTACACAGTTGCACGTCAGCCCGTGAATTTCACACGGTTCCCATTTAATCATTCCCCCACCGGAGCAATGAACCAATACAGTTTTTGAAAAAGAACTTACAATAGCAAAAGTAAGTTTAAACATACAAATGCGAATATGGAAGTTTTTAACAATTAAAACTTCAGGCGAGAAGTTTTAGTTGCTAGCTGAAAGAATCAGCTGTCTGACAATATAAATGTGCTGTAAAAACAATTCCAGGCTGTTAATAAGTTTAACAATCAGCTATCTGAAACGAATGATCAGAGCAAATCTAGAAGATGTTCTTCAGATTTGATTTTCTCTGGAAAATGATCAATAGTTATTCTTAAGCATCAAATTTATATCCAACTCCTTTAACGGTAGAAACGTAAGTATCTCCCAGTTTTTCACGAAGCTTTCTGATGTGAACATCAATAGTGCGGTTAGTAACTACCACCGAATCTTCCCATATGTTTTTAAGGATTACGTCGCGGGTATATACTTTCCCAGGTCTGGATGCAAGTAGATAGAGCAGTTCAAATTCCTTTTTTGCAAGTACCACCTTCTGCCCCTGCTGGTATACCAGGTAAGTTTCGCGGTCTATTACAAGGTCTGAAATCTCGAGCTTATTTTCAATGATGTCTTCCGTCTGGTTATTTCTCCTCAATATCGCATTTATGCGACTAATAAGAGCCCGGGGTTTGATGGGTTTAGCTATATAGTCATCAGCCCCAACATTAAATCCTGCAATTTCAGAATACTCTTCACTCCTGGCGGTTAGGAAAACCATAAAAGTACTTTTAAACTCATTCATGGTACGCATGATGCGACATGCTTCTATTCC
>DALYUO010000258.1:4379-7026 GCA_031981225.1 Pararcticibacter sp. | reverse complement strand
AGCAATGCCCGTGCCATCAGGTATAATTTCCTTTTATCCGACACACGAACCCTTTCTCTGGCCAGCAAATACGCAGGGCGGGACTTTATTTTCTTGAATAGTTCGTAGTAATAAAGATAGGCAACGAACACTCCCCGTTTTGCCCCCCGGGGGAGTTCCCTGATGCCTTTTAATCCCTTCTCAAAATCCTTTTGAATATCCTCTTCAATTGCCTTTTTATCCGTTTCCGTAAAACTTACAAAATCCACTCCTGGAAAATACACCCTCCCGCGTTCCTCAAAATCTGCTTTAATATCCCGCAGGAAGTTTATCTTCTGAAACGCCGAGCCTAACCTTCTAGCCTCAGGCAACAACCTGGAATATAATAAATCATCCTGACCACAGAAAACCCGAAGACACATTAGGCCAATTACCTCGGCCGACCCGTAAACATAGGCATTATAAGAATCTGAAGAATGGCATTTCCTTTCAAGATCCATCTCCATAGAGGCGAAAAAAGCTTTTATCAGATCTGTATCTATGCTATATTGTTGCACTACTTTCTGAAAAGCATGAAGTATGGGATTGAGGCTTATACCGGTCTCTAACGCTTCAAATATTTCGTTTTTAAACTGATTAAGGAGCTTCCGCTTATCATAGTCATGAAAAGTATCTACAATTTCATCTGCGTATCTCACAAAACCATATATGGCATAAACAGGGGGCCGCAGTTCACTGTCAAAAACCCTGATACCCTGACTGAATGATGTGCTGTATCTTTCAGTAACTATCTTGCTGCATTCAAAAGAAGTACTAGAGTACAAATCCATCATAGTGCTATGGTCAACATAACACAAAATACGGAAATTAAGCACAAAAGTTTCCAATACCGGTTATTAGTATACAAAAATTTAAACAACTAACCACTCGCCGTTTTACAATCCCTTTACTTACTTTTAATGCAATGAAAAGTTCAAAAATTGCTATTATCGGCTCAGGATTTGCCGGCCTCGCTGCAGCTGCTCTTCTTGCTGCCGAAGGTCACGATGTTACAATTTATGAAAAGAACGATCAGCCGGGAGGCAGGGCACGCGTGTGGCAAAAAGATGGGTTCCGTTTCGACATGGGTCCGAGCTGGTACTGGATGCCCGATGTCTTTGAAAACTTTTTCGGCTTGTTCAAGCATAAAGCCTCCGACTTTTATGATTTGAAACGCCTTGACCCCTCCTATCGCATATATTGGAATAAAAACGACTATAATGACATCCCTGCTGGTATACCGCAGCTCAAAGAAATGTTTGAGCAGTTGGAACCGGGATCTGCGGCTAAGCTCGACATATTCCTGAAACAGGCAGGATATAAATATTCCACCGGTATGGGCGACTTCGTATTCCGGCCCTCGAATTCTGTAAAAGAGTATATGGACATCAGGCTTCTCATTGCCAGTTTCAAATTGCAGATGTTCTCCAGTATACGTGAACATGTCAAAAAATACTTCAAGAATCCGAGGCTTGTTAAGCTGCTTGAGTTCCCCGTATTGTTTCTGGGGGGCACAGCAAAAAACACTCCCGCGCTTTACAGTATGATGAACTATGCAGACCTCGCCCTTGGCACCTGGTATCCCATGGGCGGCATGAATGAAATTGTAAAGGCGATGGTCGCCGTTGCTGAGGAACAGGGTGTCAAAATAAAGTTAAATAGCGAAGTAAAGGAGATCAAGGTTAAAGATAATACGGCTACCAGCATAGAGACCGCGACGGAGTCATTTGATGTGGATATAGTGATCTCAAATGCCGACTATGAACACACTGATCAGACACTTCTTGAAAGGGAATATCAGAATTACAACGCGGACTATTGGGATAAGCGGGTTTTATCCCCTTCGTCCCTCTTGTTTTTTATAGGAACAAATAAAAAGATAGACGGAATACAGCATCATAACCTGTTTTTCGATGAAGATTTCGAGAAACATTCTGAAGAAATTTACAAGAAACCTGAATGGCCGAAAAAGCCCCTGTTTTATGTTTGTTGTCCGTCCAAAACCGATCCTGATGTAGCGCCCCCGGGATCCGAAAACCTGTTTTTCCTGATCCCGGTTGCTTCGGGGCTGACCGATACAGCTGAGATTCGCGAAAAGTATTTCAACATGATTATGGAGCGCTTTAAGACGATCTCCGGACATGATATACGCCCGTCGATAGTTGTAAACAGAAGCTACGCTATTAACGACTTCATAGAAGATTACCACTCCTACAAGGGTAATGCGTACGGACTTGCCAACACCTTGCTGCAGACCGCCTTTCTAAAACCGAAACTACGTTCAAAGAAAGTTAAAAATCTTCTGTATACGGGTCAGCTTACTGTCCCCGGTCCCGGCGTTCCCCCGGCTCTTATATCCGGCCAGGTGGCGGCAAGAGAAGCAATAAAATATCTTAACTCCAGAACCTAGCACCACATATCAACATATAGCGGTATGCTCACAATAAATTTCATCATCACATACCTTCCATAGATAATAACCGCCCGACAGGTTGAGTACATTTGTAAAATTATGCTGTACAAGAATCCGCTGTGCCAGGTATCCTCTTAGCCCGATCTGACAGTATATAACTACCTTTTTCCCGGTGGGAATCTCATTCAGCCGGTCACGCAGCTCGTCAACGGGGAT
>DALYUO010000258.1:1952-4369 GCA_031981225.1 Pararcticibacter sp. | reverse complement strand
AACCCGAATCGTACTCTGCGCGGGTTCTGACATCGAGTAAAAAGTACTCGCTTTCCGTGTTTCGGAGGTCTTTACCCTGAATAACATTCAACCGTCCCTGAAGTATGTTTTCAGCAACAAAACCTGCAATATTTACGGGATCTTTAGCTGAAGAAAAAGGCGGAGCATAGGCGTGTTCAAATTCGCAGAGATCGTATATAGTGCCGTTCTTTTTGATAACAGACGACATTATGTCCAAACGTTTATCCACCCCTTCATAACCGGCGACTTGCGCTCCTAAAAGCCGGCCGGTATCAGGCGAAAATGTTATCTGAATGCTCATTTGCTGCGCCCCCGGATAATAACCGGCGTGTGAACCACTATGAGTAGTTGAAACATTGTATTTTACGCCCTCTTTATCAAGATGTTTTGCCGCAACGCCGGCCGCCCCTACCGTCATGTCAAAAACTTTAACAATAGCTGTATTGACAGAACCTTCATACTTCTGAATATCGCCCAATACCATATTATTGGCGCAGATCCTTCCCTGCTTATTTGCCGGGCCAGCCAGGTAGGTAATAGTGGGTTTACCCGTAATTGGATTTAAAAACTCAATAGCGTCTCCCACCGCGTAAATATCCGGTTCTGAAGTCCGCAGATACTCGTCAACTGCAATACCTCCCGTTGCGCCTAATTGCAAGCCTGCAGGCGCAGCTAGTCTCGTATCCGGCCTGACACCGATAGATAAGATTACCAGATCGCACTCAATCGCCTCTCCATCCTTCAATAGTACATTCAAAGCACCGGCTTCAGTCTGCTCAAAACTGGTTACAGCAGAATTTAAATGTAAATTTACACCCTTAGTACGGATGTGCTGCTGAACAATAGCGGCTACAGGAATATCCAAAGGAGCAAGAATTTGCGGCCCCATTTCAACGATATGGATATCTACCCCCAAATGGTGCAAGTTTTCAGCCATCTCAAGCCCAATAAACCCGGCTCCGATTACCACCGCCCGTTTTGTTTTATGCTCCGTTATGTATTCTTTTATATAATCTGTATCCGTTACATTCCTCAAAGTAAAAATGCCCGGCAGTTCTATTCCCGGCAATGGCGGCTTGATTGGCTCTGCTCCCGGAGCAAGTACCAGCTTATCAAAGTCCTCCTCGTAAACTTCTCCTGTTTGGCAATTTCTCGCAGTTACAGTTTTGAACGGCACATTAATCCTCGTTACTTCCGTACTTACGCGCACGTCAATATTAAACCTTTTACTGAATGACGAAGCTGTCTGAACAAATAGTTTATCACGATCTTTTATAACTTCTCCTATGTAATAGGGCAAACCACAATTGGCATAGGATATATACTGTCCCTTTTCAAAAATGATAATTTCAGCCTTCTCGTCCATGCGCCTCAATCGTGCAGCGGTACTGGCTCCGCCTGCGACACCTCCGATAATAACATATTTCATTTGAATAATTTTAGGCCAAAGTAAAGAAGTAAATCCATGATAAAATGTAACTTTAATCACATTATTCGGTTAAAGCTATTTTGCGTGGGACAGAGTAAGTACTTTTGTAAGCTATGGACGACTTTTCGCCATCTTATTATATAGAAAAACATTTCAGCCAGTTCGAACCGGCGCTTAAAGAAAAGATAATAAGCCATTGCACCGTTAAAAGCTTTTCTGCAGGGGAGATCCTTATGCAAACAGGCCAGTATTTCAGGTCTACCGTCTTAATTGTCGAAGGCAGGGTTAAGCTATATCGCGAGGGTACAGCAGGCGAGGAATTTTTTATGTATTACCTCGAACCCGGCTCGGCCTGCGCCTTGTCTATAATCTGCGCAACCCGCCAGCAAACAAGCGAGGTAATGGCTAAGGCCATTGAGCCCACCACTGTGTTAATGATTCCTATACAACTAATGGATGAGCTCATGCGAGATTACAAAAGCTGGCACTATTTTGTTCTGGACTCCTACCGCTCCCGCTTTGAGGAGCTTCTGACTGTGGTCGACAACATTATTTTTAAAGGAATGGATGAACGGCTGGAGTTTTATCTGAAAGGACAGTACGAAAAGCTGAAAACTAACCAGCTTCGTATTACTCATCAGGAGATCGCAAACGATCTCAGTACTTCCCGGGAAGTTGTATCACGACTGCTTAAAAAAATGGAGCAGAACAAAAAGATAAAGCTCTTTCGCAATTATATTGAGTGGCTGTAGATAAATCCGCAACTGTGACAAGTATCACCGAGTAAGAGTTCTTTTATTCAGACCTTTGCTGCGCTAAAATAAAAAGCAATCCGGTGATTTGTTCTGCTAGCGGCTTTGCTATTTTAGTAGGACTTTTTTTGCAAGAAAACATGATAAATAACATTATAGATTTGTTAAGACAGCCATGGTCATGGTACGTATCGGGGCTCGTAATAGCTGTGATC
>DALYUO010000258.1:0-1942 GCA_031981225.1 Pararcticibacter sp. | reverse complement strand
GCAGCTCTGCTGCTTTGGGGTAAGCAGTTCGGTTTTTCCTCCAATCTCCGTACTATCTGTGCACTGTGCGGTGCAGGCAAGAAGGTTAGCTTCTTCAACTTCAATTGGAAGGATCAAAAATGGAATCTCCTTTTCCTGATCGGAGCGATCCTCGGGGGCATCATTTCAGGCACCTTGTTAAGGGATAACACCCCCATGAACTTGTCGTCAGCAACAATAATTGATCTTAAAGAACTTGGAATTTCGTTCGATGGACAAATGAATCCATCTCAGATCTTTGGCACCGATTTTCTATTTTCTGTTAAAGGGATCATTGTACTCGCAGGCGGCGGATTCCTGGTAGGCTTCGGATCAAGATATGCCGGCGGCTGCACCTCGGGACACGCCATTTCTGGCCTTTCAAATCTTCAGCGAGCATCACTTATTGCCGTCGTTGGTTTCTTTGCCGGCGGATTGGTTATGACTCATATTTTTTTACCCTTAATCTTTTAGAATGAAAGGACTACGTTTTATTTTGACAGGAGTATTGTTCGGAATAGTGATGAGCAAGTCGGAAGCTATGTCGTGGTACCGGATCCAGGAAATGTTCAGATTCCAGTCATTCCATATGTTCGGCATTATCGGTACAGCAGTAATATCAGGAATAATTATTATATATCTGATAAAAAAATACAGTATAAAAGACTCTTCCGGGCATGCGATCGTTTTGAATGACAAGGCCGAAGGGTGGAAAAGATATTTATATGGAGGGATTATTTTTGGCCTGGGATGGGCCCTCACGGGCGCTTGTCCGGGTCCTATGTTTGTGAATATAGGATACGGTTACCTCTCTTTTATTATAGTTGTATGCGGAGCCTTGCTGGGCACATATGTCTACGGTTTATTGAAGGACAAACTACCGCATTAAATCCTGGTTGTAACAAATAGTCTTATCCTCTCTCTAAACCAACAGGATTTAGTACTTTTATTGCATGGCCATAAGCAGAAGCTATAAAGAAAATGTGAGGGTTGCACTCCAATCTGTAAAAAGCAACAAACTCAGAACATTCCTTACCGCAGCAATTATAGCAATCGGCCTGATGGCATTAGTAGGAATATTAACGTCTATTGACGCCATTAAAAGCTCACTGAACAACACCTTCTCCAAGATGGGCGCTAATTCGTTTACCATAAGAAACCGCGGACTAGGGATCAGGATAGGCGGGGAAGGTCAGCAGGCTAAACGATATGAATCAATTACATTCAGGGAAGCAATTGCGTTTAAAGAAGAGTTTACTTTTCCCGCTCTTGTTTCTGTAAATACCTTCGCAACCCGGGGCGCTACCGTAAAATACAGCAGTGAGAAAACGAATCCAAATATTGATGTTCTTGGAGGAGATGAAAACTATATCACAACGGGAGGATTTGTTCTCGCTGCAGGGAGGAACTTCTCACAAAATGAAGTAGACTATGGCAGCAATGTCGTAATTATCGGGTACGAAATAAAAACAAGGCTTTTCCCTAAATCCGATCCAATTGACAGACCGATCCTTATAGGAGGGAATAAATTCCGGATCATTGGTATGTTTGAAGAAAAGGGCGCCGGAGCTGGCTTTGGAGGAGATAAGATTTGTGTAGTTCCTCTTCTTAGGGCCCGACAGATTATGACCTCCAGCCAGCCTTCTTATACGATCACAGTAATGAACAATAATCCGCAGTTGACGGAAACGGCGATCGGTGAAGCAACTGCCCTGTTCAGAAATATCAGGGGACTGAAAGCTGGCATGGACGACAATTTTGAGATCACCAAAAGTGACGCTATTGTGCAAACCTTACTCGAGAATATTAAGTATGTTACCCTTGCCGCTATCGTTATTGCTTTTGTAACGCTTGCAGGCGCTTCAATCGGGCTTATGAACATCATGCTTGTTTCCGTTACAGAACGAACACGCGAGATCGGCAT
>DALYUO010000257.1:6636-7037 GCA_031981225.1 Pararcticibacter sp. | reverse complement strand
CCCCACGGTCCAGTTCCAGGATCCACCCGGCTACATTGTCGAGAAAATAACGGTCGTGCGTAACCGCTATTACCGTTCCTTTATATTGTTTGAGATGTTGCTCGAGCCAGTCAATTGACTCAGCGTCGAGGTGGTTGGTAGGCTCATCCAGTAACAGCACATCGGGTTCCTGCAATAAAAGCCGACATAAAGCCACTCTTCTTCGCTCGCCACCTGACAAAGTGGCAATCTTTTCATCCGGATCAGGAGTACGCAGTGCGTCCATAGCCCTTTCGAGCTTTGTATCGAGTTCCCACGCCTGCGTTGCATCAATTTTATCCTGAAGCTCGCCCTGTCTGGCCAGCAGTTTATCCATTGCATCAGCATCTTCATATACCTCAGGCAAGCCAAACTTTTCATTG
>DALYUO010000257.1:5910-6626 GCA_031981225.1 Pararcticibacter sp. | reverse complement strand
GTGATCTCTGCTACTCCTTCTTCTACTACCTCCCGTACCGTTTTATGGGGATCAAGCTCGGGCTCCTGCGCTAAATAACCTACAGTAAAGCCCGGAGAAAAAACAACTTCTCCCTGATAAGATTTATCCAGTCCCGCAATAATTTTGAGTAAAGAAGACTTACCAGAGCCATTGAGACCGATTACGCCTATTTTTGCTCCATAGAAAAAGGATAAATAGATATTCTTGAGAACCTGTTTTTGAGGCGGGTAAATCTTATTTACGCCGGCCATTGAAAAGATTATTTTTTCGTCTGCCATTATTGCTTAAAAGTCGGGCTAATATCGCGATTTTGTATGTTTTGATCTAATTTTTATTATCTTAGAGCATCAGGCAACGTTTTTCAGAAGAATGGCGTAATTGTTGATAAAATTATTACACAGATGCCGGTTGTATTTATGAAACAAATTAATACATTAGGGCGTTTTCAACGTAGAAAGGTTTATAAATGGAAGCTAAATTTTCACCCCGTGTCAAGGACGTAATTTCATATAGCAGGGAAGAGGCATTGCGGCTGGGACATGATTATATTGGCACCGAACACTTGTTGCTTGGTCTGATCCGCGAAGGGGATGGCATGGCAATTAAAGTATTAAAAGCGTTGGGTGTAGATACAGCACGTTTGCGTCGCTCTATAGAAGATGCGGTCAAAGGCACATCGGGGACAACAGCAAATC
>DALYUO010000257.1:0-5900 GCA_031981225.1 Pararcticibacter sp. | reverse complement strand
GGAACATTCCCCTTACTAAACAGGCAGAAAAAGTATTGAAAATTACATATCTTGAAGCTAAGATCTTTAAAAGCGATGTAATTGGCACAGAACACTTGCTGCTTTCCATCCTTCGGGATGATGATAATATTGCATCGCAGATATTGTTGCAGTACAATATTAATTACGACGTTTTCAAGGCAGAGGTAGAACAGAACAAGGAGGATTTCAGAGATGAAGCTCCCGGATCTGCCGCAGGGGATGATGATTTCCGCGAGGAAGAGTCATCTTTCAGCCAACCTAAAAAGGTTTCTGATATCAAGTCAAAGACTCCGGTTCTTGATAACTTCGGACGCGACCTTACCAAGGCTGCGGAAGACGGCAAGCTCGATCCGATTGTAGGTCGTGACAAAGAAATTGAACGGGTGTCGCAAATCCTTTCACGCCGTAAGAAGAATAATCCTATTCTGATAGGTGAGCCGGGCGTTGGTAAATCGGCTATCGCTGAAGGACTCGCCCTAAGGATTATCCAGAGAAAGGTATCACGTGTTTTGTTTAACAAAAGAGTAGTTACCCTGGATCTTGCTTCCCTGGTAGCAGGTACCAAGTATCGTGGTCAGTTTGAAGAGAGAATGAAGGCTGTAATGAATGAGCTTGAAAAATCTCCCGACGTGATCCTGTTCATTGACGAAATACACACTATTGTTGGCGCTGGTGGCGCTTCCGGATCACTCGATGCTTCTAATATGTTCAAACCGGCTCTTGCCCGTGGTGAAATTCAGTGTATAGGAGCGACTACACTCGATGAGTACCGTCAATACATTGAAAAAGACGGAGCGCTTGACCGCAGGTTCCAGAAGGTAATGGTTGAACCGGCTACTCCGGATGAAACCATTGAGATCCTTAACCGCATAAAGGAAAAATACGAGGAACATCACGCAGTAACCTATACTCCCGAAGCTATTAATGCTTGCGTTAGTTTAACATCGAGGTATATCACCGACAGGTTTCTTCCTGACAAAGCAATTGATGCACTGGATGAAGCAGGTTCAAGAGTTCACCTTACCAATATCCATGTCCCTCAGGAGATCATCGATATTGAACAGAAGATCGAAGAGATCAAGGTTGAAAAGAACAAGGTGGTGCGCAGTCAGAAATACGAAGAAGCTGCGAAGCTCCGCGATACTGAAAAGCACTTGCTGGAAGAACTTGATCGCGCCAAGACTTCATGGGAAGCAGAAACCCGTACTAAACGATATACCGTTACAGAAGATAACGTAGCGGAAGTGGTGTCGATGATGACCGGTATCCCGGTACAGAGGGTAGGGCAGACCGACAGTCAGAAATTGCTTGCTATGCCCGAGACGATGGCCGGTAAAATCATCGGACAGGAAGACGCTATCAAGAAGCTTACAAAAGCAATTCAACGCACCAGAGCCGGACTGAAGGATCCTAAGAAACCAATCGGTTCTTTTATCTTCCTTGGTCCTACAGGAGTTGGTAAAACAGAACTTGCCAAAGAACTGGCCCGTTTCATGTTCGATACCGAAGATGCACTAATCCAGATCGATATGAGTGAATACATGGAGAAATTCGCTGTATCACGACTCGTTGGAGCGCCTCCGGGATATGTAGGATATGAAGAAGGCGGACAGCTAACTGAAAAGGTGCGCCGTAAACCCTACTCTGTAGTGTTGCTTGACGAGATTGAGAAAGCTCATCCGGACGTATTCAATATTCTGCTTCAGGTACTCGACGAAGGTCAGCTTACTGATAGCCTTGGAAGAAAAGTTGACTTCCGAAATACTATCGTTATCATGACATCCAACATCGGTGCCCGTCAGCTTAAGGATTTCGGACAGGGGGTAGGGTTTACCACTTCAGCTAAATCAGTACAGGCAGATACCTACTCAAGGGGAGTTATTGAAAACGCGTTAAAACGTGCTTTTGCTCCTGAGTTTCTGAATCGTATTGACGATGTGATTGTGTTTAACTCGCTAACAAAAGAAAACATCTTCAAGATTATCGATATCGAACTGGCTGCGCTTTTTGCAAGGGTACAGGCTCTCGGATATAATATCGTCCTGACAGAGGCCGCCAAAGAGTTTATTGCCGAAAAGGGTTACGACTCTCAGTTTGGCGCCCGTCCGTTAAAAAGGGCCATTCAGAAGTATCTCGAGGATCCTGTTGCCGAAGAGATCCTTAAAGGTGAGATAGCCGAAGGCGGGGTAATGGCGGTTGACTTCGATAAGGAAGCGCAAGAGATCCGCATCGCTCCGGCAGCTGCAAAAAAGGAAAAAGAGGCACAAATGCCCGACGGAAATCAGGAAAATAAAGCTGATGGCGAATAAAATGATCGGAACAGATTGCCGCTGGTTATAATCAGCGATAGCAAGTTTCCCTTGAATATAGAATAGAAAACCCGGTTTAGGCCGGGTTTTTTTGTATATTTACGCGTCCCAGAGTTTAGAAAAAAGGATGAGCGACGAATCTATTGATACTACGAACGAAAGCAACGATAAATTACAAAATGTCACCACGCTTAACGGCCTATACGAAAACTGGTTTCTTGACTATGCATCCTATGTAATACTGGATCGAGCCGTACCCCATGTCAACGACGGTTTTAAACCAGTGCAGCGCCGTATTCTTCACTCGCTGAAGGAAATGGATGATGGACGCTTTAATAAGGCTGCCAATGTGATAGGGAATACCATGAAATATCACCCGCATGGGGATGCGTCGATTGGAGACGCCATGGTACAGATCGGTCAGAAAAACCTTCTTATCGATACACAAGGTAACTGGGGAGACCCAATGACCGGGGATTCTGCAGCAGCGCCCCGTTACATTGAAGCACGGCTTTCAAAGTTTGCCAATGAAGTTGTTTTTAATCCCGACACTACGGTATGGCAATCCAGTTACGACGGACGTAACCGCGAACCGGTTACCCTACCTGTAAAGTTCCCGTTGTTGCTCGCTCAGGGAGCCGAAGGTATAGCGGTCGGACTGGCAACGAAAATTCTCCCTCATAATTTTATTGAGTTAATTGATGCTTCTATTGAAGTGCTCAAAGGGAACAGGCCCAACCTGGTGCCCGACTTTCCTACCGGCGGTATGGCAGATTGCTCCAATTATAATGAAGGCCAGAGGGGTGGAAGGGTAAGGGTGCGCGCCCGAATCCTGGAGAGGGACAAGAAGACGCTCGCGATTACCGAGATCCCGTTTTCTACCACCACAGGCAGCTTAATTGATAGTATTATTTCGGCAAACGACAAGGGTAAGATCAAAATCAGAAAGATTGAAGATAATACCGCTCAGAATGTCGAGATCATGGTTCACCTTGCTCCGGGAATTTCGCCCGATGTGACCATTGACGCCCTGTATGCCTTTACAGATTGTGAAGTCTCTATCTCTCCTAATACTTGCGTTATCCGCGACGATAAGCCTCATTTTATGAGCGTTAACGATATTCTTATCGAGAATACAGTTAATACAAAAGATTTGTTGAAGCAGGAGCTGGAGATAAAGCTTGCTGAGTTGAAGGAGAAAATATTTTTCAGCACCCTGCTTAAAATATTCATCCAGGAAGGGATGTACAAGAATCCTGAATACGAAAATTCAGGAGCGTTTGATGCCGTGGTAGAGGTGCTGAATCGTTTGTTTGAACCTTTCTTTTCTCAGTTCTACCGCACTATAGAGCCTGAAGATTATAAAAAGCTTATAGACAAGCCTATGAGCAGCATCACCCGCTTCGATGTGAAGAAGGCTGATGAGCAAATGCGGGCCCTTGAAGACGAAATTAAAGATGTCTCCCATAAACTAAAGCATCTTACAGATTATGCTATAAACTGGTTTGAGCGTATCCGCGAGAAATACGGTAAAGATCGTGGACGGAAAACCGAACTGCGTACTTTTGATAAAGTAGAGGCCGCTCAGGTTGCCCTGGCTAACGTAAAACTATACGTAAATAAAGCGGATGGCTTTATCGGCTCGGGACTGAAGAAGGATGACTTTGTATGCGACTGTTCGGACCTTGACGAAATCATTGTATTCAGGGAAGACGGCCGCTTCCTGGTTGTGAAAATCCAGGATAAAATATTCGTAGGTAAGGATATTGTCCATGTAGGTGTGTTCAAAAAAGGGGATGAGCGTACTGTTTACAACATGATCTACAAAGATGGTCAGAGCGGTACATCTTATATAAAACGATTTTCGGTACTCGGCGTTACCCGCGATAAGGAGTACGACCTCACAAAAGGTTCTAAAGGCTCTAAGGTGCTCTACTTTACAGCTAATCCGAACGGAGAGGCTGAGGTGGTTAATGTGCAGCTGAAGCCTCATACGAAGCTTAAAAAGCTGAATATTGATATTGACTTCTCGGAGATTGCCATTAAAGGCCGGAGCTCTATGGGTAACATCGTTACCAAGTATCCTGTTAAGAAAATTCTGTTGAAGTCTAAAGGTATTTCTACTCTTTCCGGCAGGAAGATATGGTTCGACGATGTACTCAGACGACTGAACGTAGATGGAAGAGGTAAGTATCTTGGAGAGTTTGATGGGGCCGATAAAATCCTAACCGTTCTTAGTACAGGCGCTTATGAACTGTCGTCATTCGACCTGACCAATCACTTCGACGACAAGATGACCCTCATAGAAAAGTATGATCCTGAGAAGGTTTATACGGTGATCCATCTGGACGGGAAGTCGAAGAACTATTATGTAAAGCGTTTTACCTTCGACGATCTGGCCATTGGCAGGCAGATGAGCATCATCAATGAAGAACCGGGCTCGAAGATGATCCTGATATCGGGAGCTGCGCAGCCCGTTGTACATCTTGATCTGCTAAAAGGAAAATCGTTGACTCCTGAAACGGCAGAGATCAACCTTGCTGATGCTATTGACGTGAAAGGTATGAAGGCGCAGGGTAATAAACTCTCGCCGCATGAGGTGAAGAAAATTGAACTTATTGCCGAACACGATGATGAGGAAGATGTACCAGATCCTGTAGCGGAGACTCCTTTAAAAGAGGTAGTACTTGCTGAAGAACAGGATATCGAGGCTGAAAAAGAGGTTGTAACGAAAGAGGATGATGCGGCGGTGCCGGAAGCATCTGCTGAAGTAACTCCTGAAGTGGAAGAGAAGCCAAAAAAGAAAATTGATTTCGAAATAACCAACCCCGACGATATAGATATTGACGACAAGGGACAACTGGGCTTATTCTGACAGCTGGAAGGGCTGTCAGAATAAGCCGCGGTTAGCAGTTGGCTATTGGCAGTTGGCTTTTCGAAATCGCTAAATAATAATCAGCTATTAAATAAGCCAACTGCCAACCGCCAATTGCCAATCGCTATTTCATTATTTTCTCCCTGAAGCTCTCTGCGAATGTCGCGAGTTTGGGTTGAATCACTAACAAGCAGTAGGGCTTAGCTGTATTTTGTATATAATAGTTCTGATGATAATCTTCTGCCCGGTAAAAATCGGTTACCGGCGCAATCTCGGTAACTATCGGTTTGTCGTACACAAGGTCTTTGGTAAGATCATCAATCATTTTCAGTGAGGCCTCCTTCTGCTCCTGATTATGGAAAAAGATCACCGATCGGTACTGTGTGCCGGTGTCATTCCCCTGCCGGTTAAGTGTGGTAGGGTCGTGAGTTTTAAAAAAGACAAGTAACAGATCTTCAAAAGAAATGATTTCAGGATCATAATCAAGTTGAATTACTTCAGCATGACCTGTGGTGCCACTGCACACGTCCATGTACGATGGGTCGGGCGTTTCTCCCCCCATATATCCTGATACTACATTCGAAACACCCTGAAGTGCCTGGAAAACTGCTTCGGTACACCAAAAACATCCGGCTCCAAAAGTTGCTTTTTCTAACGCCATTTTCTATTGTTTTAACAGGTGATATTTAAACTCA
>DALYUO010000256.1:5638-7076 GCA_031981225.1 Pararcticibacter sp. | reverse complement strand
AAAATACCATTATATGAATAACCGGAGACACTTTCAGCATGCCTCAAAACGAGGTTCTCATTCGTGTAACTATCAACTCCGATATTAGACTCTATATTACCCCAACGAAAAGGGGTTATTGTCAATCCAAAATTAACAAGCACCCTGTTATTTTTTGAATTGATATTATTCTTATTCACACTAAAGTAAGGGTTATCTACCTCCTGACTGGCGCCGAGGGTTGTGATTTGCCTTCGTGTCCCTGCAGGTGTCAGGTAAACTTTAGCATCGTCAGTTTGAGGCCATACCAATAGACCGATGAGGGGACCGCCAGCTCCCTTTCTGGGCTGGTCGTTATTAGAATACGAATAGTTTATTGAAAGATCGGTCGTAAGCCATTTATTTAAAGTTGCCTGAGACGCTCCTGTAACTGTGATTCTATCATATGTAGAGTTTGGAACAACTCCATTTTGACCGGTATATGAAGTCGAGATTCTATAGTTGACCTTCTCCGCGCCCCCGCTAAAGGCCAGATTGTGCTTTTGAGTAAGTGCCGTCCGAAAGAAACCACCAATATTATCATAAAATTGAGTTCCTTCAGGATATTCCTCACCAAAGTAAAGAAAAGAACCATTGACACCGGTAACTACTGTACTCGGTGCATATACCCGCTGGATCTCTGGTTCACCTCTTGGAGTTTCTACACGAAAGCTATTGCTGTAATCGATTACACCGGTACCGGCTTTACCTCTTTTTGTAGTTATTACAATTGCTCCATTAGCCGCGTCTATTCCGTACAGAGCAGCGGCCTCCGGGCCTTTTAATACCACAAGGCTTTCAATATCTTCAGGATTAATATCAGCTGATCGATTTGTGAAATCGGTTCCCCGATTCGCCTGTGAGGTATTGGAACTTACCTCAGAATAAAACACAGACGTATTTGTGGTCTTATTGTCTATAGGGAGTCCATCGACAATAAACAATGGCTGATTGCTTCCACTGATCGAACTTACCCCTCTTATAGTAATCGAAGAAGATGCTCCTGGAACACCCGAAGTACTTGTCACATCCACGCCCGCAATACGGCCCTGTAAGGAGTTTACAAAGTTCTCTCTTTGTGTTTGAGCAATATCGGCCCCCTTAACCGTCTGCTGCGATGTGCCAAGCGCTCTTTTTTGTGTCGTTTGTCCTAAAGAAGTAACAACTACTTCATTCAGTGAGGTGATCTCAGATCTCAGACTTACGTCAATTACATTCTGACTTCCAACGATTCGCTCGATGGACTTTGTACCGACAAAGGTAAATACCAATATCTGGCCTGCCGACGCGCGAATGGAATAATTACCATTAGAACCCGTGTTCGTACCTACATTGGTACCTTTTACTTTAACCGAAACTCCCGGTAATGGCAAATTGTCTTCTGCTGAAATGACCCTACCCGTTACAACGTTTTGTTGCG
>DALYUO010000256.1:0-5585 GCA_031981225.1 Pararcticibacter sp. | reverse complement strand
ATTAATTAAGGATTTGATATTTCCCAAAACACTCAACTCTATGCGCTATTCTTCTTAAAGAAGATCAAAAACGCATGAATTGGCATACCTAAACAAAAGAACAGCTATATTTAGTATTGAGAGCGAATATATAAATTAAGAAATTCAATTTTCAGTGTTTTAGCAAATTTTAATAAAAAAAAACACAAAACAGCATTAAAAAACACCTAAATCGCTTAAGAAGGTAGTTTTATTTATATAAACGTGCAATTCTATACACGTTTCTATAAATACAGTAAATATTTCTTTCTTGTTTCCTTGAATTTTTTAAGTTCAGGCTCCCAGGTCTTCCTAATCTGGGCTTCTGGCAAACCTGCAACAATCTGCTCTTTCAAAAGAGTGGTTCCGGCTAGTTTATCGAAGTTACCCATCTCTTTACTCTGCTTATAATCGAAAAATTTTTCTTTATCCGGATAAGCAGCATAAAGCTCAATAAGCCACTTTAGGTTTATCTGCCTACTCTTAACCAGCTTATTAATGTCGTACTTACGCAAGTCTAAGCCATAGCATGTTTTATTCATATGTAGCGGTGTTTCGCTCATCCCTTTAATACTCACCGGGGTGAAAGAGAAGGAATACTTGCCTTTTAAATCTGGATTTCCGAGAACAGTAAAAGGAAAATGAGTGCCTCTTCCCTGACTGATAATAGTTCCTTCAAACAAACAGACAGAAGGATACAGCATGATGGATTGCTGCGTATTCAGGTTTGGCGAAGGATTAACAGGAAGTGTATACAACATATCATGCCGGTAATTTGCAACTGGAATAACCTTAATTTTGCACTTTACTCCATTAGCAAGCCACCCCTCCCCGTTAATCATCCGGGCAAACTCCCCTACAGTCATTCCATGAGCAATCGGAACCGGATGCATTCCAATCCCTGACTTTAGTTGCATGTCAAGCACCGGACCATCTACAAAATATCCATTGGGGTTAGGACGGTCAAGTATCAGCATCTCTTTGCCGTTCTCTGCACAAGCTTCCATCACCCGATGCATAGTTGCTATATACGTATAAAAACGGGCACCCACGTCCTGAATATCAAAGACCATCACGTCTACATCTGCCAAGCTCTCTTTTGAAGGCTTATGATTTTTACCATATAAAGAAATAATCGGTATGCTCGTTTTAGAATCTTTACTATCCTCTACACTCACACCTGCACTTGCGTCTCCCCGAAAACCATGCTCTGGCCCAAATACTTTTACGATATTGACACCTAACGATAGCAAACTATCCACACTTGCTTTAGTGCCGATAATGGACGTGGGATTAACCACCATCCCTACACGCTTACCTTTTAAATAAGGAACATACTTTTCCGTCTGATCTGCACCGGTTATGATTTCTTTATCTCCTGTCCTAGAAGAAGATGAAAACACACAGCCAGATGCTGCAAATACAAAAAACAACAAAGCACTTAAATTCCTTATCATATCATTTCCTTTTTAAAAGAACAACATTTGCCACTTTCCGTTGACCTTCGTGGTCCCATTTTTTATTATCGGATGGATAGTTAACCACTCCATTTCCGGACTGGCCTCTTACCCACAGAGTAGTAGATCCTCCTCCGTCGAGGTTGATAGCATCTTTACATTTCATCCATTTCACTACGTTGCTAATTTCAGAAAGACTCATCCCTGCAGAACTTTGATGACGGCCATCTACAGTAATAAACAAAACACGGTTCCTTCCGTCAACTGCAATTACCGAACGCGGATGTCTGCTTACGCTGAAAGAGGACGTATCAGAAAGAACATTAGCAAAATCATCAAGAAGCATGGGGCCCGACAACATCACATCGCCTCCCTTTAACAGCTTTTCCCAGTCCCCTGAGCCATCCCACTGGCTTATCGAAAGCTTACCCTTATTAATCACAACCGCAGCTTTCTGATGAATAGCACGTGCATTAGCCGCCAATGTGCGATTCTCATTGATAATGCGGTCGTTTAATTTTATAAAATCAACAGATCCCCCGTTCGCTACATCAAAGAAAGTTCCGTTAATGGCGGCTATCGCATTATTCTCAATACCAAACTCGCTGGTTGTCTTCTTAAGCCTCGCTTCTGCCGCCAGGTCAAACTCCAGTTTGCGCTTTTGTTTTACCTCTAGAATAGTAATATTCTGATTAGAATTAAACAGAGTATTACCGGTAAAACTGTAGTGTTTTAACGATATTCCCCGGGCGATCCTTTTCGTTTCCCACCTGGCGTTTACCACAGCGATTGAATCCTGCTGTGCATACAGACCAACAGAGAATAACTGAAAAAGAATAAAACAAGCGGCATTATTTTTTTAAACTTCCGCATTATAACGCAAGCGCAGAGAGCCCATTAACCTTAACAACCAACAAATAACATTTTTCTCATACATATGTTCTATTTTCTGCATATTTTTATAAACAAATGCACAAACAAGCAAAACAATGACCCCACTTAAGCCACGCCTGCTCTCTCTTGATGTATTCAGGGGCGCCACTGTTGCAGCAATGATCCTTGTAAATAACCCCGGTAGCTGGGGACATATTTATCCGCCTCTGGAGCATGCCGAATGGAACGGATGCACGCCGACTGATCTGATCTTCCCTTTTTTCCTGTATATTGTGGGAGTGGCAATTGCATTTGCTTTCGGTTCGAAAAAGGAAGATCAGGCACAACATAGCAAACTTATCCTGCGGGCTTTCAAAAGAGGCCTTATTCTTTTCTTCCTGGGTTTCTTCCTTGCCCTTTTTCCTGCCTTCGACTTTAGTACGATAAGGATCTTCGGAGTTCTTCAGCGAATTGGTATCGTATTTTTTATATGCGCGGTATTATTTATTAAAACCAGTACTGGGTACTGATGACACTGGTTCCTGTGCCGGGCGTTGGCTATCCCAATCTTGACAAGGAAACTAACCTGGCCGCATGGCTCGACAGGCTCATTATTACAGAACAACATACCTGGAAAGCTGCCCGCACCTGGGACCCCGAAGGTATATTAAGCACCCTGCCCGCTATTGGCACCGGAATTCTGGGGATGCTTGCCGGAACGTGGCTGAGAAGAAAGGATAAAACAGAGAGCGAAAAGATAGCGTGGATGTTCTCTTTGGGATTTATATCAGCCCTCCTTGGTCAGATCTGGGATCTTGCCTTTCCGATAAATAAATCCTTGTGGACCAGCTCTTACGTATTATATGCCGGGGGACTTGCTACCATGATGCTGGCGCTTCTGTACTGGATGATCGACGTGCAGGGTTACAAAAGATACACGAAGCCCTTTGTTGCATATGGCGTTAACGCCATTACCGTGTTCTTCATGTCTGCGATCATTGTAAAAGTGATGAGCAGGATAAAAATAGATCTTGACGGCGAGCAGGTGGGATTGCAAACGTGGCTCTATAAATCATTTTTCACGCCCTACCTTTCCGACCTCAATGCGTCCCTGGCATGGGCTGTAACTTTTGTACTTTTCTGGCTGCTTATCCTTTGGCCGATGTATAAGAAGAACGTTATTATTAAGGTGTAAGGGTATGAAGAAACATATTATCGAATGGCTCAAAGTGGTTACTATCAGTAATATTATTTAAATTTGCTGTATCCCATTAAATAAAAGCGATGAAACTGTTGTTAGAGATAAAAGACGAAAAAGCTTCCTTTATTATAGAGGTTTTAAAAAACTTTAAAGATGTTAAAGTGAAACCACTTTCTTCCTATAAGGCAGACGTTTTTGAGGGGCTGAAGGAGTCTGTAAAGGAAGTTGCTCTTATAAAGCAGGGGAAATTAAAGGGAATTTCTGCAGAGGACTTGCTTGATGAATTATGAGATAATAGCGACACCTCGTTTTAGAAGGGATATCAAAAAGCTTGTCAAAAAATATGCTTCGTTAAAAAAGGAGTTTGCTGAACTTATAGAAGACCTAAAGAAAGACGGAGACAATTGCTTTAAGATCCGCATTGCAATAGCATCTAAGGGCAAGGGGAAATCGGGCGGTGCAAGGGTTATTACTCATGTGCTGATTCAAGAAGAAACAGTATTTCTATTATCAATTTACGATAAAGCAGAACGAGAGACTATTTCTGACAAGGAGATTAAAGAACTATTAGATCAACTTTAAAAATTCCTGTCCTGCTCTTTTATCCTCTTCCTACGTTGTTTCAAACAAGTTAAATAGCGAATAGAGGCTTCTTAAGGCTTACATTAACCCCCTAGGATTTCAAACTCTCCTCTTCTTTTTTTGCAAGTAACCGCTCTTTCTTAAGGTCGATCCTGATAAGGTTGTAAAGGCTCATATACACATTGGCTATCCAGACCAAAGAGAAGCCGGCAATGAGGTACCCTCTCCAGTCCATTAGCAAAAGCTGAAAATCAGTCAGCATCAAGATAAAGACAGTTACATAATGACTAAAGCAATATTCACAGGTAAAAAGATAAAAGAACTTCCTTTTAAACAGCGTTCTGCCCTCATGACTGTTGCGGACACAGTATTCCCGCGGTTCCCTGAACACTTCTTCATGTGTTACAGTCCAGGCAATGCAGGCAATAGGAATTGCCAGTACAAAAAGCCATATCAATTGCTCGTTTAACGACATGTAAAAGAATACATTCAGCCGTTCCTATTTGTTTGTCAAAAGCTTCCTCCTGCTGAAAACAGGACACAATTTTACTTTATTGCCAGCAAATTACCGATCTGTTCCGATGTTCTTACCAGATTATCTTTAGTGCCCATCATAGCGCTTGCAATATCAGATGGTTCATTGCCAATAGACAGCAGCACATCAAAATACTTCGAAAGTCCGGCGTGGCTCTCCAAAGGAATTTTACCGGCTACACCAATCACCGGTATGTCCCTCTCTTTTGCACGCCGTGCCACACCAAACGGTCCTTTTCCATGCAGGGTTTGTTCGTCAATGCTTCCTTCTCCGGTTACTACCAGATCTGCATTCTGTAAAGCGCGCTCGAATTCAGTAATCTGCAGATAATAATCGATGCCGTTAACAAGCCTTGCACTCAAAAAAGCGTAAAGACCCGCAGCGGCTCCCCCGGCTGTACCTCCGCTTACCACCTCAGCCATGTCTTTTCCGGTCTCCCTCAAGGCCACATCCCGTAATCTCCGGAGCGATGCCTCGAGTAAGGGGATATCTTTTTCCGAGGCTCCCTTTTGCGGACCAAAGACTGCTGCTGATCCATGATCACCAAGCAAAGTATTCTCCACGTCGCACAGCACTACAATTTCGCAGTCCAGGATTCGCGGGTCCAATCCCGACAGGTCTGCTCTTTCAAGGCCTATCAGCCCTGCAGGAAGCTGATTCAGATCAAGTCCCGCTCCATCCAAAAAACGCACCCCCAGGGCTTTTAGAATCCCCGTCCCTCCATCTACTGTGGCCGACCCTCCCATCGTGATTACCAATTTGTCTGCACCACGATCAAGTGCATTAAGGATCAGCTCACCTGTACCAAAAGAAGAAGCATAAAGCGGATTAAGCTCCTCCTGTGATAATAACCGTATCCCAGATGCTTCTGCCATCTCGATAATAGCAGTCTTCCGGTTCTCAATCAGACCAAAAGATG
>DALYUO010000255.1:6752-7110 GCA_031981225.1 Pararcticibacter sp. | reverse complement strand
AAAACACACAACAACCTAATTTACAATATCTTACTTCCGGAATCTTCCTGAATTTTCCGGTATTTTCCGGTATTTTCCGGGTACAAAAAACCGATTTCCGGACAGTCTGGCGGCAGACTGATGGCAGCCTGCTGGCGGACTTCCGGCACATTTGATCGGCAATTCATCGACAGCGGATGCTGAATTTATCGACAATTCATCGACTCGAAGTCGAATAAGCGGACTCGGGCCGAAGTATGGCCAAAGAATAAACCTGAGAGCAGTCTGCCGTCAGTCTGCCAGCAGTCCGGGAGCAGTTAAGGGGAGATTGTTCAGAGCAGAAGCACCGGATGAGCCGGTGCCTGCAATCGGGGCTCAG
>DALYUO010000255.1:6254-6742 GCA_031981225.1 Pararcticibacter sp. | reverse complement strand
ACGAAATACTTCGGATTCAATATAGTAATCACGTTTCCCTATCCGGTGAGGCTTCAAAAGCCCCTCCATCTTGTAGGTATACAAGGTACGTTCCGATACGTTCAGGCGTTTGGCCACTTCGGTACTATCGAGCCATACTTCCTTTGAAGATGACACATTCCGCTCCCGCAGTACGGAGAGGATTTCGGCAAGGACCCCAGCAGATCTAATGGCGGTCCTCACCAGGCGCAAAATTAACTTCATGTTTTCTATAAGGATTTAACAAAAAATAAAGGTTTTACTACCAATAAGTATAGGGTGCGCTCTTCCTGAAAGCGGCGACGAAGCGGAGCGCCACTAATTCAGCCTGCACAACATCTATGTTCGAATAGTCCAGTTTTAACACCATCCTCTCCACACCGTCAACCACTCTTAAGGCCGGATTTTTTATGTAAATATTCTCTTTGTACAGAAGCTGCTTCAGCATCTGCCCATCCGTAACGGGAGGC
>DALYUO010000255.1:4568-6244 GCA_031981225.1 Pararcticibacter sp. | reverse complement strand
TGCCGGTACCTGCGCCGGGCAGGAACACGTCGACACGGTTCTTAAGATTATTATAGAGTTGTTTCTTTAACAAAACGGCGGCTTCTCTGCATCGTTCAGCCCTCATCCTGGCGGCCTCCTCCATGCCCGGCTGTTCGATCACACGCTTAATCGCCATTAGCCGGCATTCGGCGGCCCGGCTGCAGTTTTCAGAGAGGTGCCTGAGCGAGCGGATCAGCGATACCGGTCCGGCAGCATATTTAATATCGTACATTAAGTTTGTCAATTTACTGATGCAGCTCACATAGATCACGATATCGGGAGCGTCGGCAAACAGCAGCCTGGCCTGACAGTAGCTGAACTCGTAGTCGTAATCAATCTCAACTATCGGGAACCTGCAGGCCCTGGCAAGCTCAAACAGCTCTTCCCTGCCATCCTCAGGAAACATGATGCCCCTGCCGCTGTCGCAGCGGGTTTCGAGGAATACGCCTTTTACGCGATGCGCAAAGGCGGCCGTTTTGAGCGATTGAAAGAATTGATCGTATGAATCAAAATCCACCTGCATTACATTTACCCCCACCGAGCGTATCATCCTAACGGCCACCGGATTAAACAAAGCAGGCAAAACAATAAATTCACCTTCATTTTCGCGCAGCAGCGAAGCAATATGATGCAAGATGGTAAACTCGCCCTCCGTGAGGCAGATCTGGCTGGCATCAAGAGCAAATCCCCGGTGTACCAGCGAAGGCCTCACACATTCAATGATAGCGTCTTTAACCGCTGCGATATCATGCGGGAACGACGGCGCTTTCCGGCGGATACAGTGTTTTCTAAGCTTATCCAGTAGTTTTTCGTCGGGCTCGGGCGAATTCAGATCAAGCCTGATGGCTGTCTTTCGTGCCGGTCTACAAACCTTCAGCTCAGGCTCAGAAAAATCTCCGTAGTCGTAGCCGGGCTCGCTGGCCAGGTTCCTGTTTATTTCATCCACCAGCAGCAGGCTGCTTACATAGGTACCCTTCCTGTTTTTGGTCATCAGCAGGTGTTCACGGAAAAGCATATGGCAGGCATTCATTACCACGTCCTCGCTCTCGGCATACGTTTTAGCCAATACTCTTCTGGAGGGGATCCTGCTGCCAGCCGGCCATACGCCATTCATAATGTTTTGTCTGAATCTGGCAGCGAGTTTTTCATAGCGTGGGGTTTTGCTGCCGGGATAATCATTTAGTTCTGTACTCATCTTGATAAAGTTTGGCCTGAACGGATAGCTTGCGCGGGAAATAGTGCAAAATTTTCAACTATTAAGGCAAACAGAGAAACAGGCAAATCCTTGCTTTTACATTAGCGAAATAAAATTATACACGTATTCCTGATTATAAAACATTTTTTTCGCTGGTTGCCTCCTTTCTGCCTGTTTGGAGGCCAATTTCTTGTTTTTTTTCTTAGAGCTTTGCTCCATAAACACATTTTACGGTGCTACCGCCATAAAAAAATGGAACAAATGATCAGCCTTTACCAGCAGCAAACATCCCGGCTTAGCCTGGCGGTTAGAAACTACGTCCCACTGGTAAAACGGACTTACAGCAAACACCTGCTGCTGCTTGGGCCAGAAACAAAGAGCACCATTGCCTGCGTCATCAGCAAGGGGCTGGCCAAACAATACTACCGCGACATACAGGGCAATGAAGTGATTACAGGGT
>DALYUO010000255.1:3991-4558 GCA_031981225.1 Pararcticibacter sp. | reverse complement strand
GGATGAACGAAGTGATGCTTCAGCCAGAAAATTTCTTTCTCGAAGTAGAAGCTCCAGAGTATACCGAACTCCTCGAAGAAACAGAACTCGATATGTTCAGCCTTCCCGCCCTGCTCGCCGCAGAAACCAGTAACCCGCAGCTCCGGCTAAAGGAAACCATTATCCACATCAGCCGCATGCGTCAGCGGATACATCACGAGCTCAAAAGCCGCGACACCGCTACCGCCCTTAATTACCTCGATCAATTATATCCCCTCAACCGCATCTCCCGCAAGGACATTGCCTCCTACCTTGGCAAAGCACCCGGCAGCATCAGCCGGGGCAGGCGGCGCGATCTGTAGCAGGTAGTATGTGGTACACAAAAGAGTGACACATGTTACAGCAACATGTACCATCTGCACTACCTCTGATCCTTCCTTCCAGCCTAACTTTATTTCACTGATTAACAGCACGCTATCTGTCATGGAAAAAGCATTCGAAATATCACTACTCAGTTACGGCCCTATGCTGCAAAAGCATGGAATTGCGTACCACGAAGTGAATAATATGCTCCTGCACGGAACGCCC
>DALYUO010000255.1:1526-3828 GCA_031981225.1 Pararcticibacter sp. | reverse complement strand
CAAAAACCAGTTGCTGCAATACCAGCTGAATGCAGGAGCATTCGGCGAAGAGCTTGTTGGTAAGGTAATCACCCTTTATCCTAAAACAAGGCAGGATGCCGTGATCCTTGCCGGCCAGATCAATGCACTTAGCGGCAATTATAGCGGACCGGTTGTTCCCGGAGCGGCAAGGATCGGCAAGATCCTGTATGCCCCTAACCCAGAAAAGCTTCCTCTCCGCATTGCCACAGAATACCGGCAGAAAAAGAAGCGGCCCGCCATCCTGGGCAGATACTATGTGCCCGTTCAGATGATCAGGAGTTCGGCCAAGGGCGATATTTATAAAGGCGTTAATATAAAAAGCTGTGCCTTCAACTGGTGCCTCATCAAGCAGGGAAAGCCCTCGGCCCTTGACGATCATTTCGGGCGCGACATGAAAGACCGGCTGCTCTGGCAGAAGGAAGTGCTCGAAGATATTGCCGGAAATGTTCCAACGCCCCGTTTCCTCGACTTTTTTGAACGGCGCGATCACTCTTACCTCGTAATGGAATATGCCGAAGGCGAACCCCTGGGACAGAAAGTAACCGAATTGCTTAAAGGAAGGACCTGGCTGGCCCTCAACACCGGTGAAAAGAAACAATTGCTCCGCTGGTACCTCGGGGCGCTCGAAATAACCGGTAAGGTCCATCAAAAAGGCTACGTACACCGCGATATCTCGGATATGAATTTCATTATCTTAAACGACAACCGCCTGTGCGTGATCGACTTAGAACTCTCCTACAGCCTGACCAAGCGGAAGCCAGCCGTTCCGTTTGTACTGGGCACCAGGGGATATATGGCCCCGGAGCAGATGCAGTATGCGGTGCCTTCCGTCAAGGAGGACGTTTACTCGCTGGGGGCCTTGTTATGCTTTATCCTCACCGGAAAACAACCTGCCGACTTTATAGAAGCACCACCCCAAAAGACGCGGTCCAAACTAAAGGGCCTTGCAGGGCCGGGCATGTTAAGCAACATCGTTCTGAAATGCCTAGACCCGCAGCGGGAGAAAAGACCTGCGCTTAAAGAACTGAGAGAGCAGGTGCTAAATTATTACTGTCTGTTAAACTGATAAACCATGAAAATAAAACAATGGATCCTTGAAATTTCAGCTTACCTGGCGGCCCTGCTGTTTTTGTATACAGCCGCCAGCAAACTCATCGACCTTGATACGTTCAGGGGGCAGATCAGTAACCAGGTGTTCGGCAACCAGTATACGCCGTTTCTTACCTACGCGATACCGCTGTCTGAACTTGCCGTTGTCATTCTCCTGGTATGGCCGAAAATCCGGGTGTACGGTTTTGCAGTGTTCACATGCATGATGGCTGCGTTCACGCTCTACGTTGCACTGGTGACCGCAAATTACTTTGACCGCATTCCCTGCGGCTGTGCCACCGCCTTCGAGAAGCTGTCATGGGAATGGCACCTGGCAATCAATATCTTTTTCACGCTGCTTGGCGGCGCCGGTCTTATACTTCAATTAATAGAGAACAAAACCCGGGTACAGGCCGGGGCCTCAAAATATTCTTTGCGCGAAGATCAGGAGAAAGCTGAAAACCTGCAGAAAAGAGTAAGCACAAGTTAAACTACTTAAAAAAAAGTCATGATTACTAAAAAAACGACTCTCATGGAGAGGGTACGGATTGTTTTTACGGTTTTAATTACAATCCTGGGATTCGGGGGAGCAATGGCAGTGCAGGGCGGTGCAAAACAGGCCGACCAGAGCTATCGGTACATTTCCCAAACGTCCGGTCATTACATCGTTCAACAGGCACCGCTGACTGACGGAACCTACCGCTGCAACGACGCCCAGACTATTTGTACAGTCCAGTCGTCTTCCAGTCCTCAAATGGATGGAACCCAGTACAAGCTGGACAAAAATGATGCTTCGGTGAGCCTCGGGACTTTCCAAAGCACCAACTAAGGCCGTTCCCTAAAAGATGAAGCGTTGCCGGCATACGGGCAACGCTTCATTGAGTAACTACTTTTTCAGTGCCCGGATAATGGTCTCCGCCAGTATTTCAGGTCCGCCGCTATACAATTCCTCCATTTTACCACTGTAGATCTTCCCCTTCTTATCGATCAGAAATGGCCGCGGATACGCCGTAATTCCGTAATGTTTTATTACCGGGTGCAGGTTTCCCTGCCCGCCGGTATATACGTTCAGCACTTTTGAAGAGGTATAGGATCCGCTTCTTAATCCATTCAGCCACTTTTCCTTTGTCCGGTCTACTGAAACAGAAATGAACACCACATCCGGGTTCTTCTCAAACTGCTGTTCTACTTT
>DALYUO010000255.1:0-1516 GCA_031981225.1 Pararcticibacter sp. | reverse complement strand
GCATCCCGTGAACCAGAAATCAACAAATACCACTTTCCCCCTGAAGTCACTCAGCCGGATGGCCCTTCCCGATGTGTCGGGGAGCAGAAAGTCAAAAGCCGGGGTTCCGGGGTTCAAATGCGACCTCAGCTTGCGGAGCTCTCCTGCATAAAATGGGTCCTCGACCAGACTTACCGCATGCTCTACCGTTTTTTCCGGCAGAAATTCATTATTGTTCAGCAGAAAAATGGTCAGCAGCTTATCCCGCAGCAGGCCCGGAGGGTACGTATCTGCCAGCCTTTTCAGCATTTCAGCGCTATTGTGCTTTTCCCCGCTGATCCTGGCATCCCTTTGAATAATAAACTGAGGGAATGATGCCGACAGCGCAATAACCGTATCAGGAAAAAGTGAGTCGGGATACCGCTTGCCGGATACCGAAAGCGAGTCGCGGTACTCCCCGGTTTTCACTTTTAAAAGTTCCAGCCTGCCCACGAAATCGGCGCGTAACAGGTCATATGCCATCCGGCTCAGGCTGTCCCGGCTTTGGTTAATCAGTTTTAAACCTGCATGTAGAAGCCCGTCATAGTTGGAACCTCCCCTTTCAACCAGTTTGTCGAGCGCATACCGGATGCGATATTTAGCCGCACCGCGTCCTGAAAATACCAAACGGTATTCCTTTTGATATTTGGTACCGAAGGCCTCCACTTCGGGGATCATTCCAAGTCCCGAGGCCCTGACCAGATGTTCCTGCGGCCTGTAAGAGGTATCCTTATCAGCCCGCAGCACCACATCATCACCCGGCTCCATAAGGTACATGCTGATGATCTGGATAAAATCGCGCAGTTTACCGGCCCTGCTGTTCTCCAGAAGGGAAAAGTATCCGGGACGGGCAAGAGATGGAATCCGGAACCGGAAATACCCGCCGCCCTGCCGTACCGGGTAAGCCTCGGTATGCTCCTGGTTTAAGTCTGTTACATCCGTAAAGGTATGCCTGAACCCCACATACCTGATGGTATCCTCCGCGCCTGCCTCAGGGAGATACACGCGAATCGAAGCCCCCTTTGAAGCCGCGCTGCCTGGCTGCCCGCTTAAGGCGAACAGAAGGCAGCACAGGCTGTAAACCATGAGCACAGGGATTATTAAATGGATCTTTATCATGCTGATTTCCATTACCGTTCGTTTTGTTCCATGGGGTTATACTTCAGCTCATTCTCGGGTATGGGGTATACATACCTTGGGTCTCCCGGTTCAAGCACGTAGTCCTGCCCGTTGACCCTGCGGGTAAGGCGTTTAGCGAAACGGGGATCGGGGTTGAGCCGCCTCAGGTCTTCCCACCGCAGCTGCCCGGTAAAGGGAAGCTCCTTCCGCCGTTCATTGATAATCAATTGAAGCGCTGAAGGCACATCTTCGGCGGTATAGGGCTGAAAGGTACCGGCGGCAAAACGATGGCCGAGCAGGTCGTTGAGTACCGACAATCCGCCCGGGATATCGTTCATCCTCACTCTAGCCTCGGCGTTGATCAGGTACACTTCATTGG
>DALYUO010000254.1:484-7186 GCA_031981225.1 Pararcticibacter sp. | reverse complement strand
GAGTATATGCATTTTATCGAAAAGGTGCTCCTGCGTATGCCTCCTCAGACGCAGCATGTTTTTAACCTTTGCCGTCAGCAATCAAAAAGCTATGAAGAAGCGGCTTCAGAGTTGGGGGTTACCCGTAATGCTATAAAAAAGCACATGGTAAGGTCTATGAAGATCCTGAAAGAGGCTGCAGAGAGCGAGCTCGGAATTTCTTTCACCCTTCTTCTGATCCTTCTTTCTTCGCAATTATAATCTCTTTATTAACAGGTTGTTCTCTTTATGTTAAAATTAATTTAACATAGGGGTACCCTTTTTATCGCATTAATCGACATACATATATAAAACCGATTAAAAGGATGTCAGAGAGTGAGGAACAACATAAGAAAAGACTGATTAAGAGATATAAGAGCGGACGGGCTTCGGAAGAAGAACTAAAGTCTCTCTTTACCCTTTTAAGCCTGGATGAGCTTGATCGCCTGATGGAAGAGGATATGGATGACGAAATTGGTTTGCACCGGGAGGGGAATGACAGCACCGGCAGCAAAAGAAAGTTACGTCTGAGGATTGCTGCGGCCGCTTCCATACTGCTTGTATTGAGCCTTGGCTTTTATTTCTTTTTTGAGAGGAACATTCAGTATGACGGGCAGGATAAAAAAGCTGTTCAGCATACAGGACGGAAGATTTTTCCTGGTGGAAACAAAGCGACACTTACTCTTGCCAATGGGAGAGAGATCAGCCTTGATGACGCTTCAGAAGGCGATCTTGCTTATGATAACGGCATTAAGATACGGAAGAGCAGAGAAGGGCAGATCGTTTGTGAGCTGCAGGGAGTAAAAGACGGTCAGCATGGCATCGTCAAGAAAGCCAATGTTTATAATACAATTTCCACACCCCGGGGAGGACAGTGGCAAGTTATTCTTCCTGACGGTTCAAAGGTATGGTTAAACGCTGCTTCAAGTTTGACTTACCCAACCGTTTTCGATGAGAATGAACGGAGAATAGAAATGACAGGGGAGGCGTATTTCGAAATTGCAAAGAGATATAAGACCACGGGGGCAAATGTGAAAAGAGGTGAGGAAAAGCTGCCATTCATAGTAAAAGCCGGGGGGCAGTTGGTTGAAGTCTTGGGTACCCACTTTAACATTAATGCTTATCCCGAAGAAAAAGGAATAAAAACCACCTTGCTTGAAGGGGCTGTTGCGGTAAAAGCTGCAGGAAGTCGTGATCATGTTGTTCTCCGGCCGGGAGAGGAAGCTTCCTTACTGAACAACAGGATAAGCGTGGTTGAAGGAAATACCTCGCAGGCTGTAGCATGGAAAAACGGAGATTTTATTTTCGAGGACCAGGACCTTCAAACAACGATGCGGCAGATTGCCAGATGGTATAATGTAGAGGTAGTGTATGAGCGTTTGCCTGACAATATCATGATTGGTGGCTATGTGTCGCGTTCAAATGATGTGTCGGTGGTGCTGCAAGCTATAGAACTTACCGGAAAAGTAAAATTCCGGATTGAAGGCAGGAAAATTACCGTTACAAGATAGAGTCTGAAGAAGAAAGTCAAATAAGGAAATTAATCACTTAAATTGAAAAGTAATGATGGAAATTCTACGATGTTAAAAAAATGATCATTACGGGACCAGAAAGAAACGTAAAGGTGCTGGTAACACCTTTACGTGGACGTTTGAGTAACCCGTTACCGGTTTGACCCGGAGAAAAACGTGTTATTAATCAAGGTATTAACCCAAACGGTACAAAAGTATGCATTTATATGCTATTCTCACTGGTATGCCAAAACTTTGGCTGCCACCAAAACTGCTATTAGTTATGAAAATAACTACTCTCTTACTTTTAGCATTTGTTATGTCTGTCAGCGCAGGTTCATTTGCGCAGAAAATTAACTTAAACAAGCAAAACGCCCCGCTAAAGGCAATCTTTTCGGAAATAAAAAAGCAGTCGGGATACGATTTTATTTATGATGAGGACCTTATTAAAAGGTCGGGGACAGTAAGCCTTCATTTAAAAGACGTGAACCTTTTTGAGGCACTCGACCGGTGTTTTGAAAACAGGGACCTGATGTACGTGATAAGTGACAGGATCGTGGTAGTGAAGGAAAAGAGAAGAGCGTTTACATTAACAGGGCTTGTAACCGACGAAAAGAAAGCGCCTCTACCCGGTGTTGTGGTTATGAATGTTACCAAGGATAAATCCGTAGCTGCTGATGAAAATGGCCGGTTTACAATAGGCGCCGATAAGGGGGATATAATCAGGTTCAGGATGATCGGCTTTGAAGAGAAAGTGATCATCGCAAATGAGGCTCAGAATAACATCACCGTGATACTAAAGGAAGCTCCTGTTCAATTGCAGACAACCGTTGTTACTGCCCTCGGAATAAGACGCGAAGAACGGTCGCTGGGGTATTCGGTTTCGGAGATTGATGGCGAGGCCTTAATGAAAGCCCGCGAAACCAATGTGATCAATTCTCTGGCAGGTACAATCCCCGGACTCATTATTAACAGCACTGCCAGCGGCCCTACAGGATCCTCAAGGGTGATTATCCGCGGAAATACGACGGTTACAGGAAATAATCAACCTTTGTATGTTGTAGACGGTATCCCGATTGATAACTCCAATTACGGTGGTACGGGGTCAGGGATGTACGCCCAGGGATATGACTTTGGGGATGCTATTTCTGCAATTAATCCGGATGATATCGATAAGATCAGTGTGTTGAAAGGACCTTCGGCCTCTGCTCTCTACGGGGCCAGGGCTGCAAATGGTGTAATTCTTATTACTACTAAGAAAGCGCAGGGCGGAAAGGACCTTGGAATTGAGGTGAACAGTACCACAACGTTTGAGAATCAGCTTACTTCTTTTGACGGATACCAGTATCAGTACGGTCAGGGCCGCAATCAAACGATAAATACATCAACGGATCAGGCCCGCACTTCTATGTTCAATAATTTCGGGGCAAGGCTTGATCCTGACCTTATGGTAATTTCGTACGACGGAGTATATCGGCCATACCAGAAAGTGAAAGATAACATCGGCGGGTTTTTCAGGACTGGTACCACGACGACCAATACGGTCTCGTTGAGTAGTGCAACTGAAAAATCTTCTTTCCGGTTTTCGGCAAGCGATCTCAGAAACAGCGACATAATTCCGGAAAGCGGCCTCCGTAGGAATTCTTTTACGTTTAACGGAACATCGAAATTCGGATCTAAGATTTCGCTCGAAGCGCGTGCTTTCTATATAAACGAGGATGTAGACAATAGACCAGCGCTTGCGGATGACCCGGGCAATATCGGCAATGCATTTATAGGATTGGCCAATAACGTTGATCAGGCCTGGTTTGCCAGGACCTATAAAAATCCGGACGGTTCGTATATAGAATGGGGCGGAGGTCAATACCGGCTGAACCCTTACTGGGTAATTAATGAAATGAAGAATGAGACTACCAAGAACCGCCTTCTCGGAGCTTTCCAGTTAAATTATGCCATAACGAAGTGGCTGAACTTCCAGGGGAGGGCTTCTACGGATCTCACTTATATCGAGTTCGAGAAATTTAGTCCTCGAACAACTCCAGGCTTCATAACCGGTGCCCTTGATCAGATAAACAGAAAGCACGTCACTACTGAAGCCGACGTTTTACTTACAGCAGAGAAGCAAGTAAGTCCCTCTCTTCATCTTGCGGCGCGTTTAGGAGGAAGTATTTCCAGAGTTCATAACAAGGCTGACAACATGCAGTTTACTAATCTTACGGTTCCGGATGCGATTTCGCCCACTAGTTTCACTGATAAAAACATCATTCCGGTACCTTACCGTAAACACTTGAATTCTGTTTACGGATTATTCAGCGCTGGCTATAAAAGCTACCTGTACCTCGATGCAACTATCCGGCAGGATTCTTATTCGACATTATCGAAGTCATATGTATACCCTTCTTTGTCTACGAGCTTTGTTTTTTCAGATGCTTTCAAGCTAAGTAAAAGCCTTTTGACAATGGGTAAGATAAGAGCGGCTGTATCGGAAGTTGCAAGTGATACGGATCCTTATTTACTTAATCTTTATTACAATGTTAATCCGTTCTCTTTTAACGGGGTTTCTTATGGCGGCTTAAGTACAGACGTCATGGCCAATGCGAACCTAAGGCCTACCCGCACCCGCTCCTGGGAGGTGGGGACAGAACTGAAATTCCTGAATAACAGGCTTGGTGCAGATATAACCTATTATAGCCAGCGCTCGCGTGATCAGATCAACCGCGTTCCTCTTCCTTTGTCGTCAGGCTTCTCTGCGCAGACTATCAACGCCGCAGTTGTGACCAACAAGGGAGTTGAAGTGCTGCTTACCGGCGGCCTTATAGCAAAGAAGGACTTTCGTTGGGATATCAGCGTAAACTTTGCGAGGAACATCAATAAGGTTGAATCGCTGGCAGAGGGCGTGCCATTTCTTACTTTATCTGAAGCAAGATGGATGAGTGTGGCGGTAATTGCAAAACCAGGGGAAGACTACGGCTCTATACTGGCATTTGGTTATCAGAAAGATCCTGAGGGTAACCTGATACTGGATCCTACCACGCTGCTTCCCTTGCAGAGTGAAGAAAGGCAGGTTGTAGGTAAAGGTATTTTTAACTGGACGGGTGGTCTGAGCAATTCAATATATTTTAAGAATTTCAGATTGAGCGCCTTGATCGATGTGAAGCAGGGTGCGGACCTGTTTTCCATGACCAACCTTTTTGCCGCTAACCGGGGAAGTCTGAATACGACCCTTGAAGGCAGAGCCGAATGGATAGAGTCGGAAGAACTACGTCAGGCCGGGGGATATACAGCCCAACAGTGGGCTGCCATGGGCAACGTCAGAGGCCTGGTGCCGAAAGGAGTTGTAAAGAATACAAATGGAGAATATGTGCCCAATACAAAGGCAGTCGATCCGTCAGTATACTGGTCGCAGATACTGGCCAGTGGCGGAGTGGCAATACCCTATATCTATGACGGTTCTTATGTTAAGATGCGGGAGATTACGCTTGGATATACTATTCCTTCGAAGATAACGGCACGATGGGGTGTCAAGGACGTTCAAATTGCTCTTGTCAGCCGAAATCCATTCATCATCTACAAAGATGTACCTAATGTCGATCCGGATTCGAATTATAACAATGGTAACGGTCAGGGTTTGGAATACGGTTCTTTGCCTACCCGGCGGAGCTGGGGAGTTAACGTGAATTTTAAATTTTAAATACGGGGACTACAGAATGAAAACGAAATTAAAATATTCAGTACTCGTACTATCGGTTATTGCACTTGTACTAACATCATGCAAAAAATTCGGGGATACCAATATCGATCCATCCAGGTCAAGTAATCTCGACCCAGCCCTGCAGCTTACCAATGTCCAGTTGCGCTTTTCGGGCGATCTGGAAGTGAATGAGAAACTCGGACTTGTATTCACCATGCCTTTAGTGCAACAGATCGGGGGGATATGGCTGAACAGGAATGGGCAGTTTTACATTTATGACCGGAATTATCTTTCGTCATTGTGGAGCAACACCTATAACAATGACGTAGTTAATATTGTGGATGCAGTAACGCGCACCAATGGCAAGCCTGATAAAACGAATCTCAATGCCATCTGCCGCATTATGAAGGTGTACGAGTTTGCGCGTTTAACCGACGTGTATGGAGATATTCCTTACAGCCAGGCAGGAAAGGCTTTCTCGGACGGAATAGTTAGGCCGGCTTTCGACAAGCAGGAAGATATCTATAACGACTTCTTTAAGGAGCTGAAGGAAGCTGCGGCGCAATTAGATGCTTCTAAAGATGCTGTAAGCGGGGATCTGTTCTACAACGGGAATGTGGAATTATGGAAAAAATTTGCTAATTCCTTGCGACTCAGGTATGCAATGCGCCTTGTAAAGATCAATCCTGAAAAAGCGAGGACGGAAGCCGTCGCGGCATATCAATCGGGCGTCTTTGCCAGTAATTCGGAAATATGCAAGCTTGTACACCAGGATGTGCAAAACACTTATACAGATGTAAGAGGCAACGCAATTTCGGCAGCTTTTTGTCAATCTGAAGTTATTCCAAGGGTACAAAGCACCTTTGTAGAGCAATTAAGGAGCACTAATGATCCGCGATTACCACGCCTGATAAGATATTACAAAGATATTATCAACCGGCCGTTTGATCGTCTGGATATTACAGATCAGGTAAGAGCACAGAAAGGCTATTATGGTGTTCCTTCCAACCAATACATTTGGGATGGATGGCTGGATGCCATTACAATCAACGTCCCGGGCGCAGGCAACATTCAGGCTGTTAACAACGATCAGAAAGCGCAGCTCGCAAACTTCATGATCCGTAATAACGCTCCGTTTTTACATCTTACATATGCAGAAGTTGAGCTGTTGCTCGCCGAAGCATCTGTAAGATGGGGATCAAACTTTGGCGGTACAGCGGCTCAGCATTATGCAAAAGGCGTTGAGGCTGCCATGGGGCAGTTGAGCCTTTTTCCAGGCGGACCCACTATCAGTCAGACTGAAATAGATGCATTTATACAAGGGAACAGTCTTGTGCCCGGCAGAGAGATTGAATTGATTAACAGGCAGCTCTGGATAGCGCTTCTTCTAAACGGCCCGGAAGCCTATGCCAACTGGAGAAGGACTGGCTTCCCAGCGCTTACACCCGCAACAACAGCCGAGTCTTCAATCCCCACTATTCC
>DALYUO010000254.1:0-474 GCA_031981225.1 Pararcticibacter sp. | reverse complement strand
GAATATCCGATTTTCGAGCTTGAACAGAACGCCGAAAACGCTGCAGTAGCAGTAGCGGCTCTTGGCGCAGGCGGGAATACCTGGACCAACAGGGTTTGGTGGGATAAACAATAATGACTTTGTTAAAGCACTTTTATGAAAGTAGTCAGATTAATAATACAGATTATTTGCTTCTTGCCGGCTTTTACCGCTTGCAGCAAATCCAGCACGGATTCTCCCGGGCAGAGTTCGGAGAAAAAGGCATATGAGAAAGGCTTTCATATCGTAGGGTATATGTTCAGCAGCGGCAATATGGACACCGAATCAGCAAAGCTCGATTTTAGCAAGATAACTCACCTGAATATTGCCTTTCTGAATCCCGATGAAAATGGTCTGTTTGCTGCCGTTCCAGGTTTAGCAGCTGCTGCGAAACGTGCCCACGAGCATCATGTGAAGATATTGTTTTCCTTCGGGGGAGGCAGTGCTCCGGCTCAT
>DALYUO010000253.1:0-7191 GCA_031981225.1 Pararcticibacter sp. | reverse complement strand
ACTGGGTAATGTGTATGTTGTGCTGATGGTTGTAACAACCATCTGGATGGGAGTTATAGGTTTTGTTGATGATTATATTAAGGTATTTAAAAAGGATAAGGAAGGGCTGGCTGGCAGGTTTAAAATAATGGGTCAGGTAGGGTTGGCGTTGATCATTGGCTGGACGATGTACTTTCATCCTAATATTGTCGTACGCCAGCAAATCACCCTTCCGACTACCAATACCAGTCCGCTTGAAGTACACCAAAAGGGCAACAGCTATTACTTTACGCAGAATCTGAAGTCGACCAGGACGAATATTCCTTTCGTAAAGAACAATGAACTTGATTACGCGAAGTTCCTCAGCTTTTTGGGCGAGGGCTATGAAAAATATGCACTGGTAATCTTTTTGTTCTTTGTTATCGTAATCATTACAGCGGTTTCAAATGGTGCGAATATTACCGACGGAATTGACGGCCTGGCTACAGGAACTTCCGCAATCATCGGGATAACGCTGGCCATTTTGGCGTACGTTTCTGGTAATACCATTACGGCGGACTATCTCAATATTATGTATATCCCCAATTCGGGGGAGCTGGTAGTTTTCGCAGGAGCGTTTGTAGGGGCTTGTGTAGGGTTTTTATGGTATAATTCTTATCCGGCCCAGGTTTTTATGGGCGATACGGGAAGCCTGGCTATAGGAGGAATTATTGCCGCCTTTGCCATAATGATCAGGAAAGAGTTGCTTATACCTATCCTCTGCGGGATATTCCTGATAGAGAATCTCTCAGTGATTATACAGGTTTCTTATTTTAAATATACAAAGGGGAAGTTCGGAGAGGGACGACGAATATTTTTAATGTCGCCGCTTCATCATCATTATCAGAAGAAAGGATATCACGAATCGAAGATCGCTACGCGCTTCTGGATCATTGGAGTCATTCTGGCAATACTAACGATCGTCACGCTCAAACTACGGTAATTAAGTTCAGGAAGAAACATGAATTCTGTTAAAAATATATCGGATACTTCAGGTCAGCCTAAAAAAGGCGCAGGAGCCCTTATTGTAATCCTCGGAGCTGCAGAAAGCGGTACCGGCGCTGCAATACTTGCTCAAAAGCATGGGTATGATGTGTTCGTGTCGGATTCAGGAATAATCGCTGATTCATATAAGTCTGAACTCGAAAGTCGTGGAATTGCTTATGAGGAAAGACACCATTTCGACGAAAAGATCCTGCAGGCTGCCGAAGTGATAAAAAGCCCGGGGATTCCGGAGAAGGCCCCACTGGTAAAGAAGCTGAAAGAAAAAGGAGTTCCTGTAATATCGGAAATAGAGTTCGCGGGTCGTTACAACAAGGCAAAAACGATCTGCATTACCGGGTCAAACGGGAAGTCCACCACTACGATGCTGACCTATCATATTCTCAAAAATGCAGGACTGAATGTGGGTCTCGCAGGGAACATAGGTAAAAGCTTTGCCCGGCAGGTTGCAGAGGAAAGTTTTGACTGGTACGTATTGGAGATAAGCAGTTTTATGCTGGATGACATGTACCACTTCAGAGCGGATATCGCAGTGTTGCTAAACATCACTCCGGACCATCTCGACCGGTATGACTATAAAATGGAGAATTATGCAGATTCTAAATTCCGCATTCTCCAGAATCAAACAGAGGAGGACGTCTTTATTTATTGTGAAGATGATCCGGAAACAATGAGCGGACTACAACGTCAGCATGTTCATGCGAAAACCTATCCTTTTTCGATTCAGAAAGAGCTGGATAGGGGCGCATATTTATCAAACAATGAAATTATTATTAACCTGGGAACAGATCAACTATTTAATATGTCTATTACAGAATTAGCGCTACAGGGAAAACACAACATTTACAATTCTATGGCTTCAGGGATTGTAGCCAAAGTTCTCGAGTTACGGAATGAATCTATACGTGAGAGCATGGGTAACTTTAAGAATATTGAACACCGGCTCGAGCATGCAGGAAAGATTTCGGGTATTGATTTCATTAATGATTCGAAAGCTACGAACATTAACTCTACATGGTATGCCCTTGAAAGCATGACCACTGATGTTGTACTAATCCTTGGAGGTGTTGATAAAGGGAATGACTATTCGATGTTGAAAGATCTGGTAAAGAATAAAGTGAAAGCCATTGTTTGTTTAGGTAAAGACACCAAACGAATACACGATGCTTTCGAGGACCAGGTAGATGTTATAGTAAATACATTCTCAATGAAAGAGGCGGTGGAGATTTCATATCATCTGGCGGCGAAAGGCGATACGGTTCTTCTTTCGCCTGCGTGTGCAAGTTTTGATCTTTTTAAAAATTATGAAGACAGGGGAGATCAGTTTAAAGCGGCAGTAAGGGACTTATAAGTTGCAGGTTGCGAGTTGCAGGTTGTGCGTTGTGAGTTGCGGGTTGTGAGTTGAAAGCCAGAAAAGCGGAAAGTAAAAAATATATGATTGCTAATAATAAGGACATAGGAAACAAATTAAAAAGTATTGTGAGTAAGCCGGGACCGGAAATCCGTTTTCTGGTATCTCAAATCTCATAACTCAAATCTCATAACTCAGCAAATGATAAATCAAATACTCAGTAAAACCAAAGGCGATCGCTGGATCTGGCTGATCGTGATCTTACTATCGGTATGGTCCTTACTGGCAGTATACAGTTCTACGGGTACCATCGCGTATAAGAACGATAAGTCGGCTGAGCAATATCTTATCAAGCATCTTGTGATGATCGTTGGTGGCTTGGCATTAATGTATTTCTCGCATAAACTCGATTACAGGTACTACGCCGGGATTTCGAAGGTGCTGATGCTCCTGACCATTCCATTATTGTTATATACACTGATCTTTGGAGCCACGGTAAACGATGCTAACCGCTGGGTAACGATCCCGGTCATCAACCAGACGTTTCAAACCTCGGATCTTGCCAAGCTTGCGCTGATTACTTTTCTTGCGCGTACCCTCACGAAAAAGCAGGAGCAAATTAAAGATGTAAAAAGATCTTTTCTCCCTATTATGGGTTCCGTCTCGGTCGTTTTTATCCTGATCGCGCTGGCAAATCTTTCAACAGCGCTGATGCTGTTCGGTGTAAGCATCTTGCTTCTCATTATAGGAAGGATAAGCATTAAACAAATTCTGATTGTTTGTTTGGCTGGTGCAGTTCTTTTAACAGGGGTGATATTTTTGGGGCCGAGGCGTAAAACGTATGCTTCACGTATAGAGACTTATCTACATCCTGAAAAGGCCGATCCTGATAAAGCATTTCAATCAAACCAGGCTAAAATCGCTATTGCAACGGGAGGAGTTTTCGGAAAAGGTCCGGGAAACAGTACGCAGCGGAATTACTTGCCTCACCCATATTCCGACTTTGTTTATGCTTTGATTATTGAGGAATACGGCCTGATCGGAGGGTTTGTGCTGGTACTGATTTATCTGGTGTTTTTATATCGATGTATTTTGATTGTCACGGCGAGTCCCAAGGCGTTTGGTGCATTGCTTGCCGCGGGACTGAGTTTTAGTTTGACGATTCAGGCTTTTGCGAACATGGCGGTAGCCGTGGGTCTGGGGCCGGTCACCGGGGTACCGCTTCCATTGGTAAGCATGGGGGGAACTTCGATATTATTTACCAGCGTGGCCTTTGGAATTATCCTCAGCGTAAGCAGGGATATTGAGGAGAAGAAAAAAGAGAAGGACTTAAAAGGAGATAAAGTGATTATCGGGGAGATTCCCGCAATGGGCTAGTTAAGTTGCGTGTTGAAGGTTGCGGGTTGAGAGTTTATAGTGCAAGGGTTTAAAGTTGAGAGTAGTTAACTTTTAAATAAAATAATAAAGGCCGATAGCAAATGCTAAAAGCCAAAGTCAGAAATTATGGCAAAAAGGATAATCATAAGCGGTGGAGGTACTGGAGGACACATCTTCCCGGCTATTTCTATTGCTAATGCATTAAAACGTTTGGATCCCGCAACAGAGATCCTTTTTGTAGGCGCCAAAGGCAGGATGGAAATGGAAAAGGTTCCTGGCGCAGGATATCCGATTGTAGGGCTGGACATTCAGGGATTTCAGCGAAAATCGATTCTTAAAAACTTATTGTTGCCATTAAAACTATTTAGCAGTTTGCTGAAGGCGCGTTCTGTGGTCAGGAAGTTTAGGCCTGATGCTGCAGTGGGTGTTGGAGGGTATGCCTCTGGTCCATTGTTATACGCTGCGGGAAGGATGAAGGTACCTTATCTGATACAGGAGCAGAATTCCTACGCCGGTATAACCAATAAAAGATTAGGTGACAAAGCGGCCAGAATATGTGTTGCCTACGACGGAATGGATAAGTTCTTTCCTTCGGAGAAGATATTACTTACAGGCAACCCGATTCGTAAAGAGGCTGTAGATATTTCGGGTAAACGTGAAGAGGCGCTTGCTTTCTTTGGCTTGTCAGTAACGAAGAAAACGATACTTGTTACTGGTGGTAGTTTAGGAGCCGGCACATTAAACAGGAGTATGCTCGCAGGCATGTATAAATTTATGGCTGAGGATATTCAGGTGATCTGGCAGACTGGAAGATTTTACTACAAGATGGTAATGGATGAGATTGGGGAAGGTCCGCATCCGAATTTTCATGTCACTGAATTTCTCAACCGGATGGATCTTGCTTATGCCGCTGCCGATATTATTGTCGCCAGGGCCGGAGCAGGTACAATAGCAGAACTTTGTGTAGTTAAAAAGCCGGTTATCCTGGTGCCCTCGCCGAATGTGGCCGAGGATCATCAGACAAAAAACGCTGCATCGCTCGTTAAACATGGCGCTGCAGTCCTGGTGACCGACCAGAACGCTGAAAAAGAACTGGCAGATGTGGCGCTGAACGTTTTGAAAAATGAACAACGGTGTGCGGAGTTAAGTGAGCGTATCGGAGAGCTTGCATTGCCCGATGCCGATGAAGTTATAGCACGGGAAGTGCTGAGAATAGCAACGGAGTTATAAAGGTTATGGAGTTGAACAATATTAAACGGGTTTATCTTATTGGAATCGGGGGCATCGGAATGAGTGCTCTCGCACGTTATTTCCATAAAAGGGGGTGCTCCGTTGAGGGATATGATCGCACGCAAACTCCGTTAACCGATAGTCTCCGGGAGGAAGGCATAGAAGTAACGTATGTGGATAGTGTTGACGAGATCTCTCCCGCTTTCCGCACTGACGACCCATCCGCTCTTATTATATATACCCCGGCAATTCCGGGCAGCTCTGCTATTCTGAACTATTTCAGGAGTAAGGGTGCTATTCTTAAGAAGCGTTCTGAAGTGCTTGGGATTATAAGTCGTGGAATGTATACAGTTGCCGTTGCCGGAACGCATGGTAAAACAACTACGTCTACACTTATTGCTCATATCTTAACTCATAGCAATTTTGGATGTACTGCGTTCTTAGGGGGGATATCTTCCAATTATGATACCAATGTTTTGTTTGGTACAAATAATGTTTTAGTTGTTGAGGCGGACGAATACGATCGGTCATTCCTTACTTTGCATCCCGATATTGCGGTAGTTACTTCTATGGACGCCGACCACCTCGATATTTACGGAAGTGCCGAGAATGTGAACGAGTCGTTCAGGATGTTTGCGGGACAGATAAAGGAGAATGGTAAACTTATCTGCAAGAAGGGTCTGTCTCTGGATGGAGGAATTAGTTATTCCGCTTCAGGAGAAGCGACCGCGTGTGCCGTTAATGTCAGGATTGAGAAAGGGTGTTTCGTATTTGACTTCATAAATGATGAACTCGAAATTAAGGACATTCAGATGCCTCTGCCTGGGCTGCATAACGTTGAGAACGCGGTAGGAGCTATACAGGCTGCATTGCTGCTATCCATTTCTCCGCAAAAAATTAAAGCAGCGATAGCTGAGTTTAAAGGGGTAAAAAGACGGTTTGAGTATATAGTAAGGGGTAAGTCGATATATATAGATGATTATGCTCATCATCCGGAAGAGTTGCGCGCATGTTTGTCAGCAGCGAGGCAGTTGTATCCGGATAAAAAGCTCACGGTGATTTTTCAACCTCACTTGTATTCGCGAACAAGAGATTTTGCTGAAGGCTTTGCTGAAGTATTAAGTATAGCAGATGAATTGATCCTGTTGGATATTTATCCGGCAAGAGAGTTACCCATTCCTGGTGTAAGTTCTGAGATCATTTTTGACCGGGTAAACTCGATTTTCAAAAAGCAATGTTCTAAGGAAGAGGCATTGATGTTTATCGAGAGTGAAAATCCAGAGTTGCTTCTGACCGCAGGTGCCGGAGATATTGACACGATGGTTGAACCACTTAAGAAAATTCTGTCGCATGCTTAAAAGAATAAAGTGGAAACGGGTGTTGTTTGCGTTTATCTGGCTGATAAGCCTGGGAGGGCTCGTAACCCTTATGAGTTTTATCAGTATAAGAAAAAGCGAGCTGAAGTGCAGCGATTTAAAGGTGATCATCCCCGGAACTACCAGCTTTATTGACAGAGAAGAGATTAACCGTATGGTTTTTGAGAGTTCGGGTAAGTTGATAGGTAAGCCATTAAGTAATATTAATGTACAGTTAGTCGAAACCGTATTAAAGAGAAATCCTTATATCAGGCAGGCGAAGGTATATATTGATATGGACGGTGTTGTTCATCTTGAAATTGAACAGAGAGAGCCTGTATTACGGATTATTAATTTCACCAATCAGGATTTTTATGTCGATAAAGATGGGTTTAAAATTCCCTATTCTTCAAGCTATACGCCCCACGTTCTGGTCGCGAATGGATTTATAATGGAGAGCTTTAACGGTTCGGTTGACTCTTTGAAAACGGTAGTTGCAAAAGATCTTTATAAGACAGCTTCATATATGGAGAAGGATACTTTATGGAAGGAGCAGATTGAGCAGATGTATGTTAATGAGCAAAAGGAGATTGTGCTGATACCACGTGTGGGTGATCATCGGATCGTGTTGGGAAATGCGGATTCTCTGGATGTCAGGCTTAATAATTTGTTGATTTTTTACAAAAAGGCAATACCGGCGGTTGGCTGGGATGCTTATAAAACAATAAATATTAAATACACCAATCAAATTGTGTGTGAGAAAAATATAACGGACAGCACCAACCTGGCCCCCGCGGCCACGGATAGTACTTCCGTTGATACAATAAAAGATATTAGGATAAATTAAACAAAAAAAAC
>DALYUO010000252.1:4537-7191 GCA_031981225.1 Pararcticibacter sp. | reverse complement strand
CAAAGCATGGTCGCTAAGTGGTGGCTTTCCACTCTGAAGCATTTCTGAAGCGGGTGCGAAGCGGATGTCCTCATACCGGTTAGCGCCCGAAACGAGTTTGCCCGTACTTCAACACTTTCGACCTGGCATATAGCTTCCTTCCCCTTATGGTATCGGGTTCCAGTTCGCCGCTCAATTTCCAGTTTCTCACTGTTTTTACATCTACCGAAAGTAGAATAGCAACTTGCTTCGCTGTAAGGTAGGTTTCCTTTTCATCTGATTTGATAAGGGCCTGGAAATCGGACTGCATTTCCTTTTGACATTGATTCATCTCCTGCATAATAGCACGGATGTCGCCAAGGATTTCTACTAAATTGAAAACGTTTTTAGTTAAACGGACAATTTCACGCATAATATGGGTTTGGTTTATTAGAATTTTTAAAGCAGTTTAGCAAGCCCTTCGAAGAGGCGCGCCCAGCAGGTTTCATCGTGACAGGCAAATCCGGCATGCAAGGCTGTTACCGAACCGTCCACTATTATTGACTGGCCGTTGTTATAGTCGCTGAAACCGCTTTCTTTGATAAGCGGCAGTAACAAATCAACCCGTACGGCGCTTTTGAAGCCTATCCACAAGGAAAGACCGGCCAGCGGTAATACGATGCACGCTTTACCCGATAATTCTTCTTCAAACAAGTATTGTATGGCCCGTAACCGGGCCGAGTAAAATCTTATAAATTTCCCGGCACGGGTTTCGTTTCCATACAAGTTCAGAAAGCGGATCAGTGCCAACGCCTTCCGCATGTTTATAGATAAGCCAAGCGCCTTTGCCTTCTCATTCATCCGTTTGATAAACGGATTCGCTCCCGTTATCACTTCGTAGCCATCTATAGCCCAGGCCAGGCAGCTCAATCTGCTGATATGAATCACTCTTCCCTGATGGCGTTTCCCTCCGACGGGAATGTATGGGCGGCTGAACCAGAACTCGCAGGCATCGTCCTGAGCGATGAGTACAAATTTATACCGGAGTGACAGGTCGACCAGTTCGTCACGCCTTTTCTCCGACATCGTTACATTTTGAGGAAAGGCCGCCGGAGGCCGTACAAAGACAGCTTTAACGTTCTGCTCCTGGCAAATTTGCTCAACCTTGCTGGTAAGGATCCCTTCCCGGTCGTAACCTGCAGGTTTCAGACAGACCGGAATACCGAGAAAAGCTTCCCGTGCCGGGATGTCGAGCAGGGAAGCCACCACTACACAGTCCTCCGGCGATAGCAATGTACTTGCCATCAGCGGTAGCGCTATTCCCGGGGGAAGTAACAGCCGCTGGCCAGGACGGGTCTCAATGCCCCTCTTTTTCAAAAGCGCTCCGAGGAGTTCGTCAAGCGTCTCCTCCGGATCTTTTTCAGTTTCCGCTGCTCTCACGGAGTGTTTCTTTGGAGGATCAAACGTAACCTGCAGGAGATTGAGATATTCCTTGAAATTGAGCCGCTCGGGCCCGGGGGCATCAGCCCCTATTTTCAGAAAACTAATGTGCCCGGTTTCGCACCCGGTGTTATAGGCAGGCTGATCATCCTGAAATGAAAAAGGCGCCAAATCAGTCCATTCAAGCCCGTGCAGGGCACCCTCGTCCGGGATACGGGCCACATAAGAGCCTAAATGCGCCCGGGTCACAAAATACCCGTCAAACTGAAGCTTCAAATAAGCATCCTTTACCGTTCCAAGCGATACGCCCAGCTTTTTACTTAATTTCCGGAGGGGTGGTACTTTTTCACCAAGTTGCAAATGCCCGTTGTTCATTGCCTCCAGGCATCTTGTTACAATTTGCTCAACAAGGGAGTGGGTTCGGTCTAGCGGAGTCTCCCAAAGTGCTTTCCATTTATCTGGCATGCGATAATAGTATAGTGTCTAATAGTGAGAGTGTTCATCCGGATAGCGCAGGCAATTAATAAAATAGATGATAAAATTCAAAGGCATTGAGTGCAAATATGGGCTTAAAACAACATGTATCACTCAATTTATGGCAGCGTGTGTCAGTATTTACAGACATCTCATGCCTTATATTGCAATAAACGTTACACAAGACAACAAAAACCTGAAATGTTAACAGAAATCCGTCGCCTAAAAAATCTTATCGGCGAAATAACAAAAAGAAACACTAAAAGGCATTCAGATGATGCCCTCGCCAGCGAATTACTTGGCCCTTTGACTGCCGAATGCCAGCGATTGAAAGTCGTCATCTACGAACTCTACAAAAAAGCGCCCGATAAACAGACAGCCACCTGGGACCTGAATAACTATCATTCGGCCTTAGTAAGGATTGCGAATGAGGTTATGCACCAGCTTCCGGAGGAAGAACTGATAATCATCAGCAAGCCCGCGGCCACACAGGAAGAGAATGATCCGTTATTATACTGTCTTTACTGCGTTGCAGATCTGCTGAACTGCAATGAAATGTGTTACAGGGGAATACTGGACTTTAAGCAACCAGTGCCTCTCCTCTTTGTTTTGAGGATGAAGGAACTGCTGACCGCTCATCTCCCTGCAATAAAAGAAGGCCTCAAAAAGAAAGATGTTGCAGCCTGGATCATCCGTGAAATAGAGAGCGGTCTGAACAGCGCTGTCAGGCGAACTTTCCCTGCGCTGAACTATCATGACTATTCGTATTTTCAAACGTTTAT
>DALYUO010000252.1:0-4527 GCA_031981225.1 Pararcticibacter sp. | reverse complement strand
ACCCGAACTTAGTCGCTTCGCAGCGGATACACGCCAGAAAGAGTGGACAAAAAGAACCCTGCTCTTCCTGCTGAAGTTTAACTTTAATCACATCGGGTTGTTTAACCGCTGGAGCGACGACATCGGGCGAAGCCTGTCGGCCAGAGGAAACAGGAAGCATCAGATCCGCTTTCTCGACCGCGAGACAGAGCTACTGAACCACACCCGTGCTTTCCCCAACCTCTCCTACGATTGGTTTTCCCCCTCGCTTAAAGAGCATTTCACGTCGTTTTTAGCTCTCCAGAAACAGACCATAATGAACGAGATAGAAGCAGAAAGAAAGGACGATGCTGTCCATCTCCGGATGCGCCAGTCGGTCGACGGGCTTTCTGTTGATTTCAATTACAGGTATAAGCTGAACCAGTTTGACTACCGCACAAGAGAAGAAGCTGCCGCCGATTATGCGGTAATACACTCCACGCCCCACACCAGCCAGATCAGTGCCCATTCGATCCAAAAATTTGATAAAACAAGCCTTATCGGAGCAGCAGTTGAATACCGGCGCATGCTGCAAAAGATCATCGAGATGATCGGTAAAGATTTCGGCTTTAGCTAAAAAGGGGGGGACTGACATTCTGCCCCCTCTTCATGCATGAAGGCTTCAGAATGGCCATTTTTGATTTTGGCATTTACCCCTCTCCTGCTCCTAAGCCATTCAAAAACAGCGTTTTCATAGCCTCCCTGTGGTGGGAGCTTAGCACTTTCTTTTGTATCAAAGAAAGGAGGTGAAGAGAAAATATTCAGCAAAAAACCAAATGAAAACAACCATGCCCCACATGTTCAATCAGAAAATCAGCATCCCTGTCACACCAAAAGCGAGGGAATACGCTGCATTCATTATCTGCCTTCTCTGTATGATGTTGTCCCTGTCGTCTGCTTACGATAAGCTGACAGGGCACGATGCTTTTGAGAAAGGCCTGTTCCGGGTAGCCGTCATCGGCAATTACGCCGGGTTTATCGCCTGGGCAGTGCCGGTACTCGAAGCTGCCGTTGCAGTGCTTCTGATCGTGCCGCGAACAAGCAGGATGGGGCTTCGTCTCTTCGCGGGACTGATGACGGTTTTTACGCTTTACATCGCGGGCATGATGCTGCGGGTGGAGAAGCTCCCCTGCAACTGTAACCTGCTCATTTCTTCGATGAGCTGGGGAGGGCATCTGACGTTTAACGTAGTTTTTATTTTACTCGCCTGGTTTGCCTTGAGGATCAACAGAAATCAATAATCTATTAAAAACAAAGATCATGAACAACGTAAGTAAATTTCTAATGGGTTTATTCCTGGCTGCTCTAACTTTAGGCGGCAGCGCATTTAAAAAAGCAGAAACTGCAAAGGCAGCAAGGGCAACTGTGTTTTACATCTTGACCTCCGAAAATCAGTACCAAAGGTCAAACATGGCCCCCACTAACGGCAATTGTGAGAACGAAGCAGATCACAAATGCTGGCTGGGGTATTCCGTCGACAAAGGTGATTCTTTTTCCGCTGACGCAGCTCCAACAGCGGACCGCATCAGTGAGTCAAGTTCAAATGGGCTTTACATCCAATAACCCATGGCTTATGAACCCGGCTGCCCTGAGGGCAACCGGGTTGCCTGCTTTTACATATTACGGGCTATCAAATCAATCAACTCTTTCTTTTTCGCTTCATTTACAGGGTCCATCGTACTCGCCGTAATGATCCTGCCTTCTTTATCGATGATGAGCATTTTTGGATAGGAAGTCCATTTATAATACAGGCACATGGGATGCTCCCAGCCTTTCCCGTTCGTGTATACATACTTGCTGTACTTCGACCCGTACTTACCGCTCTTCACGCCTTCTAAAAAACGTTTCTTATCACGGTCCACGTTCAGCGAAAGGAACACGACGTTCTTTTTATCCCTGAAATGTTCTATAACCGGATGCATCCGCTCTGCCAGGCTTGTGCAACCAGTACAGCCATTGAACCACGCTTCAAGGACAACCACTTTTCCCCTAAGGTCCTGCAAACTTACTTTACTGCCATTCACATCTTCAAACGAGAAGTCGTACGCCGGAGCTCCGCTTGTTTTGGCTTTGCTAATCTCAGTAAGCAGCTCCCTGCTTTCAGGGTCCTGTACGATATCCAGGGCCTGCGTTGCGAATTCAGGTCCCGTCAGGACGCCGTAATACCTGTTAATACTATGAGCCAATATTTTATCTCTGAGGGGTCCGCTATAATCGTTTATTATCTTAGTATATACTGAAGCGTACGGAGGGTTCCTTTTCTTTTGAGATACCTGGCTATACAGCATTGCAAAATCAGCCAGATAAGAAGTATAAGCAGAAGCATGGTTTATAACATCGGGATCGGTGGCAGCAAAACCACGCTGCTGCAGGTCCATTATTTGAAGCTCACTTTTTATTAATTCTATATACGTACTATCACCCACCAAAAAATCATTCAGGATGATATTCGACTGGATACGACCAGCATAAACACTACTGATCGTAGCGGCTGTATTATACCTCAACACATGGTAAACAGAGCCCGACAAAAATGGCCGGATCTTGTCAAGCTCATTCATCGTCCGGCTTAAATGATCTGCAGCCAATTTCTTAAAGTAAGCAATATGTTCGGGCTTGTACCCCTTAATATATGTAATAGCTCCCCAGCTCGAAATAAGGCGTCCGGCAAAATGCTGGTAATTGATCTTTTCAGAACCTTTACCAGAAACTGCAACCTCATTCGGTGTTTTAAAGTTCATAAAAATACTATCGCCCGCATTGACCAGAAAAGCATCCGACTCAATAGATTTTAACAGGCGGGTACTGGAAACAGCTTTCCTGATCTGGAACCAGGATATTTCGGACACCGGTTGAATAGTGACAGAAAACCGGTTGCCCTCAATCCTCACCGGGTATATTTTCCCCTCATGCCAGAGCCTCTGATTATACCTTTGGTGGAAGAAAATTTCGAGGCTGTCTGTCGTCTGTTGCAAACAGGAATCCGGCACATAGCCGGAGATGATAATTGGCGCCAGGCGGGTTTGTCCGTAAACCGCGACCGATGCTATCAACATAAAAATACTAAATACGCAAGTTTTCATTTTACTCTTTTTATCTGTCGTTTTGTTGAATTCCGCTTAAAGCAATTTCGTCGTCGGGGATGGGGAATACCCAGCGAGGGCCGTCAGGTGCAAGGGTGTATGTGTTCCCGTTCAGTGACCTCGACAGGCTGATGTTCCGACCTTCCCTGTTGAGCCGTTTCAAATCATGCCAGCGCAGGCCGCGCCATACCAGTTCTTTTCTGCGTTCGGCCAGCACCTTGTTCAGCGCTTCTTCGCCGGAGGCTGCTGTCAAGGGAACATAGGGGCTGGTATTCTGATAGCGTTTAATGAGCAGGTCGTTCAGAACATCCATTGAGGATTGAGCCTCTCCCCGCCTGGCCAGGCATTCGGCTTTAATTAGGTACAGCTCGTCGGTAGCCAGGCCTGTGAAATGATACAATCCGGAGCCGTTATACCCTCGCTTTTTCCGGTAGATACCATCTGCCGACTTCGAAAAGTATACGTTCAGGCGGAGGTCGCCCGTGCCGTATAAGTTTATTAAAGCCGGGCTGATCATCCCACGCGAGGAGGTGCTGGTAACGGTAAAGGTATAATCGGTTACCTGGGTGCTGTTGTAGATCAGTTCATCATTCGTGGTCGAAAAAGGGGTAGCAGAGCTTTTGCTGACCGCGTTATAGTCTATCAGCGTGTTATACAATTTCAGGCACTCGTCGGCGTAGTATTCTGTCTGACTATAGTCGCGCATATCCAGGTATACCCGGGCCAGTAATGCAAATGCCGCTGCCTTCCAGGGGCGGTTCAGATTAGCCGAAGGGCGTGAAGCAGGAAGCAAAGCGGCGCTCTCTTTCAGGTCTACCAGGATACGGTCGAAACTTTCCTGTAAGCTGCCGCGCTTTTGCAGGTAGTCGATATTTGAAGATAGCCTGAGGGGGATACCTAAGTCAGTTGCGGTTGTACTGCTGTTATAGGCAGGGCAGAAATTCCGGGTGAGATCGTAAAAGGCGTAGCTCCTGGCAAACAAAGCCCAGCCCCTGAGCTCCGCCGCCCCGGCTGTATCGGCAAATCCTGAAGAGGCCAGTCCTTCCAGAACGACATTGGCATAGAAAACCTCCCGGTACAGGTCGTTCCAGTCTTTAATAGCCAGGTCGCCGTTGTACAGGGATTTCTGCCAGGTATACGAATTCCGCTGGGTACTGGAGGCGCCCTGCCAGTTTGCATACGTCACTTCATAATCATCCGAAGCCAGCTGGGCAAGCCCACCGGTGTAGTTCATCACTTCGGTATTGTCCAGTATATTCCGGAAGTCGGACAGCTTGGTTGGTGTATTGATGTCCGTCCCTGGCTTCTCGTTGAGAAAGTTGCTCTTATTGCATGATAACAAGAGCAGCGCTAAAATGGTATATGTATATCGTATTTTATGATTCATCATCGTGGTAATTAGTGTTATAACTGTGACCTGAAGCCG
>DALYUO010000251.1:3314-7192 GCA_031981225.1 Pararcticibacter sp. | reverse complement strand
TTGAAGTAGATTAATGGTTGTGTAATTTTTTAACCGGTTCTGTTCATACAAAGATACCTGCCCTTCACAAAAAGCAAAGGGTACATTACGACTATCAAAGGGTGTTTTACGACAAAATGAGTTTAACCGGCTCATGGTAATTTCTAACCTAATGAGACGGTACTACCGGTACAATATTTCCATTTTGGTCAAAATACATAGGGTCAATACACACCTCCCGGTTAAAGCCAGCTGCATTTCCCATATGTATCCCGTCCGGATAATTAAACCGATGGTAAACCATATACCATTCATCTTTCCCGGGTACCTGCAGTACGGAGCAATGCCCTGTACCATATATACCCTTTGATGGATCCTTCTGCAGTATCAGGTTATTTTTGGGAATTTCGATCGGACCAAAGGGCGACCGTGATGTTCCATAACGCACCCGGTAATTCTCGCTGCGTGTATCATCTTCCGACCATAGAAAATAATAAGTTCCTTTTCGGTAGATTACGTAACATCCTTCCCTGAATGTTTTGTCCGGTGTCAGAACCTTAGTGGTATTCGCCTTAAGCGAAACCATGTCCTTATTAAGCTCGGCTACAGCCAGGTATCCATTTCCCCAGTATAAATAAGTTTTACCGCTTTTTGGATCAGTAAATACAGCAGGATCGATCTCCTCTCGGTGATGGTAGGCGCCCAGGCGTTACGGTTTCCCCAGGAAACGTCCGTCTTCAAATCCAGTATCACACCCTCATCGGTCCAGTTAGTCAGATCGGTAGAAGAGAAGGTTTTAAAATAATATCCGCCCCATCCATCAAAGCCGTCACTGGTAGGATAAATGTAATATTTCTTCGTTTTGCTTGAATATAGCACATCCGGATCTGCATAGAATCCATCCAGTACAGGATTTTTTTTTGAAGATACCTCCATACCTTGCGGTATACCCCAGCGGGCGGTAAGTTCCTTCAATTCTTTGCGTGAGATGGGTATAATGGTGCCGTGACGTGGATGGAAATCCATTTTCACGTTTTGGTCAATCACTTTAAACCTATCCAGATCGGTACTTTCACAAAACTGATATCTGCCTTTGCCATAAACGTCGTACATCAGGATATACTTGTCCGAATGGTTTAACTTAAACACCCCCGATCCTTCTACAGCATCCTTAGTTTGCTGCTTATATCCCGGCTGTTCAATCCATTTCCCGGAAGTGAGAGAATCTGTCAGCGTGAGCTTTATTCCATTTCCATGGCCTTCCGTTTTGTAAAACAGGTAAAACAGTCCGTTCTTGTTGATAATGTCGCCATCAATACACGACTTGCCATTTTTAGGTCGAAACAGAACTTTAGGCTCCGACTCAAAACCGGTAAATTCGCTGTTTGCATAAGCGTAGTAAATGATATCAGGACCGCTGCCATGCTGCATAGACCAGTAAACCATATACTTTCGTACCGTGGGATCAAATATCGTTTGCGGAGCCCATACACGCTTCAAATCTTCGTGGCCCTTGTAACGTTGTTGTATATTCACAACTGTATGTTCCCAGTTTATCAAATCGCGTGACTTCAAAAGTACCATGGCCCGGTTAGAGTCCCACCCTTTCGATGAAGTCATGTCGGTTAAAACCATGTAATACGACTGACCGTCTTCACCCCGGAGGATATGAGGGTCGCGCACCCCGCCGGTACTGCTGATCACTTTAGAATCAAGCACAGGTTTGTTACCGTTTAGTGCCCGGTAATTATACCCATCAGTACTGATGGCAAAGCAAACAGCCTCATCTGCTACAGCATTCCCTTTGAAGTAAGCAAACAAGTAACCGGCAAAGTCCTTGTCGGCTGGCCCTGATTTATAGGTTTGGCCAAATAAGCTTCCGGCAAAGCCAATTAAAACAACAAGGAAGACTAGCCGTATATATTGACATTCATTCTTCATTATACAGTTTATAAGTTTCATTAAATTAAATGTTTACTCGCCGACAATAATATTTCCGCCTCCAGGCAATAAGGAGAGTGTTAACGTGTTATTCTTTTTGAGACGTACCGAAGTCCGTTGCGGTTCTCTGCCCTTGTTATCCGAATACAACATAACTTCTTTACCCGATAACATCGGCAAAGACACCGTTACCGTTTTTGTCTTTTCTTCTGCGTTAATGCCTGCGATGTACCATGTATTCCCATGGCGTCGTGCCAGCACACAATATTTCCCGGGATAACCATCGATAAACACAGTCTCATCCCAGGTTGTCGGAACTTTTTTCATAAACTCAATAACATGAGCCGGCATTTCAGTCAGGTTGTTGGGTGCAATACCAAAATTCTGGACAGGCGTTTGAAACAGGATTGCTGTCGCCAGCTGAAACGTCTCCGTTGTTTTTCTGGTGGTTCCACCATTATTCTCCCGGTTATGACGCTTATTCAGTAAGACGGGACCGAATTCCATAGAGGCTACAGCGTTACGTATAAAAGGATGCAAGCTTGCATTGAAGGCTTCAGTATCATTAGCATGCTGGTTAAAAATCAGGTTTTCGGAAGCCAGTACAGCTTCACTCCCTACAAAGTTGGGATACATCCGTTCCCAACCGCGAGGCAGCGTACAACCATGAAAAATCACGGTTAATCCATAATCGTTTGCATCCGACAGAATATCCTCATATAGCTTTAATGTTTCCTGCTTATCTCCTCCAAAAAAATCCACCTTAATGCCTTTAACGCCTATACGCTGCATCCAGGCCATTTCCTGCTTTCGCGCAACGGCCGTGTTCATCTTATTCTTAGGTCCCTGCGGTGCATTATTCCAAAACCCATTCGAATTATACCAAAGACACAAGGCCACGCTTTTATCATGTGCATAAGCTGCCAGCTCTTCGATCTTTTTATGGCCAATTTTTGTGTCCCACCAACCGTCTACCAGCACAAATTCGTAGCCCATATCCGCTGCCAGATCAATATACTTCTTTTGATCACCGAAGTTAACGCTTTCGTCCTGCCACATGAGCCAGCTCCAGGTAGAGCGGCCAAAAGAATACTTTTTAGATGCCTTATACTGGTGTTTTACCACGTCGAATGGAATTGTCGTTTCAACGATAGGCTTTAAGTTGCGCCCTACAGTCAGCGTCCGCCAGGGAGTATAACCTGGCAAAGCGATAGTAGGATTCGCACGACCGATGCCATTATTTTCTCCGGCTTCGGGGAAAGCAATTTTATACAAACCATCTTTCGTCCCTTCGCTCAGTTTCGAGCCACAGTATAAGCTATTCACACCTGTTTCTGAGAGTAAAACCCAGCCTCTGTCGCCCACATGAAAGAGCGAAGGAAAGGTGTATCCAACACCATATTTGGAAGGAACACCTAGAGGTTGATCGGCAATATACTCTTCCTCATAGCTGGGCTTGGTTTTCATCCAGCCAATCATTGGAGATGCCTGTGGCGTTAAAAAAGTGGTGCTGACCGACGGGAATTTGTACCCGCTCAATTCCTCCTCGATAGTAAAGTTAGCTGGCTCGCCTGTCTGCAGGACTTGATACCTGAAAGCAATATTATTATTACTCACACGGAATATCACCTCTAACTGGTTCTTATCTTGATTTTCGAACTTGCAAACCAATTCGTTCGCCTGGTACCTGACCGTGCTTGTTTTTATTTTCGCCTCAGAATAAGTTTCGTCGATCCGGCCCAACTTCTTCTCTACCAGTCGCAAGTTTGAGCTTAAGTCAGTCTGAGCGCTCCGCAGACCCAGAGGCGACTTTTCCAGCATTTCCTTTCCCTGTAACCATACACTATAGTAGAGCCTGCCCTGATCTAACGACAGCTTTACAATAAGCTCTTCATTCGGACTGGAAACATTCAGGTCTTGCGCAAAGGACCTCGACAAACATGACAATAATAATAATC
>DALYUO010000251.1:0-3304 GCA_031981225.1 Pararcticibacter sp. | reverse complement strand
GGTACATACGGAGCTCCTTTTGCATTAAACTGACTGGTTAAACATTGGTTATATTTAAACACAAGATTAAACAATAATTTTAAATGTAGAAAGGACATTTAAAAATTATAGTGCAAAATGCCGAGGCATGGGCTTATTGTAAATGATAATAGCCCGAAGCATAAGTTCCGGGCTATTATCAAAGCGGCTATAATAATATATTATTACTATTTCTTTCTTTCAGGGGGCGGACCCGCTTTTTTTTCGATATCCTTAAGTGTTTTTTCCTTAAACTCATTTAAGGCGTCGGCCATCTTTTGCATGTCGGGATCAAGCCCAGGTGCAAATTCCTCCGGCCGCTCAGGAGCAACAGGAATAGGATACGACTCATCCGGCTCCTTTTTGGTGATCAGGTCAGTTCCGTCATTTGCAGGCGCACTCCCCTGGAATATTTTCTCCATTTGTGAGCTATCCAAACGAAAATGATATTGTTCACGATGTAATCCGGCATCCAGTAATTTTTTCACTTCAGGATATTGAGACGAATCAAACTTCGGAATTGGAAGCGTTTTTGCCCAGTCAATACCGAGCGTTTCCAGCGCTTTCGCAAAAGCCATCTGGTGTGCTTCGTCGCGGACTATCAGGAATGAAATAGTAGCTCGCAGTGTCTTGTTATCCGACATCTGATATATCCTAGATTTCTGTATCCTTCCGGTAGCTTCCAATACCAAATTATCCATTAAGTCGAGAACCAAATTGCCATGGTTGTGTACATATGATCCGCTCCATGGATTACCGGCTGCATCTACAGGTAAAGCGCCCTGAGCTCCTACAATAAAATGGTGCGGATTTTTTGCATGTTTGCCTACGTCGAGCGTTGCCTTCCCTCCTTTTCCCGGGGTGTCAAACTTCTTCCCATTATATTCGGGAGCCCCGTCAAGGAGCTGGGCGATGGTCTTGCTGATAAGCTCTACGTGGCTTATTTCTTCCAGTCCGATACCCTGAATTAAATCAAGATAAGGGATACCGTCGCCTCTGAAATTAAAACTTTGGAAAAGAAACTGCATCATGGTGCGCATCTCGCCGAACTGCCCTCCTAAACCTTCCTGAAGGGCATTTGCTGCCGCCGGATCCGGTTCGTCATTTACGATGGGGTTGATTAATTTTTGAATGTGGTAGAACATAGAGTAGATTTTAATTATTTTAAAAGGAACATCTGGAACAGTATAAAGTTTGATGCATCCCTTTGCATAATGCCTATCCCTTTTTTGAATACCAGGCCCGGATCAGCAGCGATTGAAAAAATTGCACAGGCAATGCAAAACCGGCTTCACGAAGGAAGCTTTCCATTTTGTTCTTTGACACCACGGAAACGTGAGTGGCTAATGCCTTTTCCATATTCTCTAAAGCTTGTTCAGAGGCGCCTGAAGACTTATGCATTACTTTCCATTTTTCCAGAATACTTTGAAATTGAGGTGAGGACATGTCATCGCTGATATCTGCATTTATCAGATATCCCCCCGCCCTTAACCTGGCGTACATGTCGTTAAACATCAACTGGCGTTCATCGTGATTAGTAATAAAGTGCGTAACAAGAAGGCAGAGCACAGCATCATAGTGTGTTCCCTCATCTGTATCAGAAAGATATCCGTTAAGGATGGTGCAGCGGTCAGCAAGCCCCATCGCCTGTATTTTTTCCCTGCATATGCCGGCCATTGGTGCCGATGGCTCTATGCCGGTAAACTGCCAGCCTGGATATGCTCCGGATAATGCAACGATTTCCTCGCCCGTACCGACGCCAACACAGAGAATATGGGCATTATCCGGGAGGTCCGCCAGCACCAGGCCTATCAGAAAATGCAAATTCTTAAAAATCGGAGACAAGTTACGATTGCGTTCATCGTAGCTCTCAGAAAACTTTTGATCAAAAAAAACAGGAGCTGCTTTGTTAGACATAGGATTATTTGTTGATAAACATACTATCAGAAGTATCAACAAATATAGTCAAATCTAATCAAATGCAATAATGTTGCGAAACACAAGCACTGCTATTCTATTTCAATACTATTGATCTTTCGGCTAATATCTCTCACAATGCGATCAAGCTCTTCGGCCGCCTGTTCCAACAACCCGACGTATTCATTTACTTCCTCCTGCATATCTGCATGTCGGAGCAGACCCAGAATTCCAAGAATGTTCGCAGCAGGCTTTCTGATTTCATGAGAACTCAACCAGGCTATATTTCTGAGGGCAGCAGTCTGCTTCTGTAATCGCCCCTCCCTCTCTTTCCTTTCGGTAATCACGTTCGAAACGGCAACAAAGCCTTTAAATCCATCCTCTTCGTCGAAAACCGGGGTGCAGTTCAAATGGATCCAGTACTTTTCACCACTCTTTGTATAATTAACAAGTTCTCCCGAAAAACTTTGTCCCCTCCCGAGCTGAACTTTCAATAGAGCCACCGTTTCGGCATCGGTTTCCTCGCCGTGCAAGAGTTCCATAGGAGTTTTTCCATACACCTCTTCACGCGAGTAACCACAATGCGAGACAAAGGCTTCATTCACCCACAAAATTCGCATATCGGGATCACTGATAATGATCAGGTTATTCACTTTATTAATCAGATTGACCAGCCTTTCGTTCTCAGCATTCGCTCTTTTCAAGTCGTCAATATCCTTGATCGCGCCAATAATTTTCACGGCCTTTTCGTCCTGATAAATGATTGTACAGCTATCCTTAATAAACTTGTACTTACCATCGCTGCAACGAAAACGGTACTCTCTTTTGAGTCTGGTTTGTTTAAGTCCGATAGCGTCCATCAATACAGCATGCGCCTTTTCCAGGTCTTTTGGATGCATTTTATCTACCCACCAGTGCTCCCGTGAGGGGTCGTCAGACTTGTCATAACCAAAAAGCGGCCCGATAGACTCATTCCATTGAATCTGGTTTGTGTACAGATCCCATTCGTAAATCGCGTCGCTGGTAACATTAGAGACAAGCTTATAAAGAAGCAGGCTTTCTTCAAGCGCTCTTTCTTTCTCCCTGATCGGTGAGATATCCTGCATCGAGCCGATGATTCTGACAACTTCTGCCTGCTCGTTTACCATCAGGAAACCACGGTCGAGTACATGACGATAAGTTCCGTCATTACATCTGAAACGATACTCCTTTTGCCAGAAGCTTGCTTTGCTTTCAATAAGTTTCTTTATACTATTTATAACCTCTGCAGCCTCATCCGGATGGATATGATCACACCACCATTGAAAGGAAGTGACCTGGTCGGAATATCCAAAGATCTCCTTAACCCCTTTATTCCAGGTAACCGAAC
>DALYUO010000250.1:1201-7222 GCA_031981225.1 Pararcticibacter sp. | reverse complement strand
ATGTTTCCCTGCTCGGGAAGCAAACTAAAGAAGCCCATTCCTGCGTGTTCCGACTTAAACTCTGTCACCTGTTGGTTGTCCTTGTCAACGATTCGGCCGGAAATCTCGGTGCTGCGTCCGTCTGCTCCAACTGCCTTAAATGCTATCTTGGATCTCAGTCCCGAGACCATCTGCCCTCCTTCCGGAAAAAACTGTACATCGACATCTGCTGAGGTTGCCTTAACAGGAAATACTTTGCTTACAGATGTTTTTTCGTCAAGCTTGAGTGTGGGGCTTATTTTTCCTGACTTGAGTATAAAGGGTTGAGAATTGACAAAGTTTATTGCAAGCCTGCCTTGTGCGTCGGTCAGACCCTTTCCTTTTGCCACATTCCTTGCATCAAGTTCGATATTGTAGCTTACCTCTTTGTTAGCAAAAGGTTCGCCGTCGATATCAGTGTATACGATCACCGCACTTACGTTTTCCTTCGTGCCCACTTTGGTGAAGCTGTAGCTTGCATTTCCAATAACTTTGTTGGCAAAGGAGCTGCCTATTTTAATGACTTTATCAAAATAATACTCTTCACCGAAATTGCGCATCCAGTTGGTATACGCTCTGAGCCGGTAGTTACCTTCCGTTAATGAATCGGTTAATGTAAAGTCGCCCCACGCAAGACCCGCAATTACTGGCAGCCGCAATGATTTTTTTATAGAGTCTTTCTCGTTAATGAGTTCTACATATAATATTTTACTAAGATTGGACAGTTCATTCTGTTCAGCATTTACAATGTAAGCCTTGAACCAAATGCTATCACCGACACTGTAATAGGGCCTGTCGGTGTGTATATGCACTTTTTCCTGAGGATACTCATCTTTGAACTTTTCGAGTTTTGATAGCAGGTTTTTCAACGGGTCATCGTCGCGGATGAAACCAAAACCATAGGCTGAACAGATCAGCACACAGCAAAAAAGGAAATATCGACTTTTCATAAAGGTTTATAATGGTGAGAAAAGAATATAAAGCCTTAGTTTGCTAGTAGTGAGGCTTTTGTTATATTGATAACGTTGATTGTTAAAAAGTATTTTTCCACATCATGCTTTCTACCGGCCGGGTGGTCTTGCGGTTATATTTCGCATCTCCTTTTGAATTGTAGAAGGTCTCTATTTCTCCTGCTACTTCAAAATAGATAAGTTGCCCGATAGGCATTCCCGCGTAGATCTTTACAGGCTGTGTTACAGAAATCTCGAGCGTCCACGTATTGCAAAAGCCAACATCTCCTTTTCCCGCCGTGGCATGTATGTCGATCCCTAAACGTCCGGTACTTGATTTGCCTTCCAAAAAAGGAACGTGAAGATGTGTCTCTGTGTATTCCATCGTGACGCCCAGATACAATGTATTGGGCTGCAGCAGAAATCCGTCTTTAGGTATTTCAAAGTGTTCAATTTCATTGTGAAGCCGTGCATCCAGCACCCTGTTCTTATAAGTCGCCAGGTATTTACCAAGGTGGACATCATAAGAGTTGGTACCCAGACATTCTCTGTCGAAGGGTTCAATGATGATGCTTCCGGTATCTATTTCTTCTAAAATGCGTTTATCTGAGAGGATCATAGTATTTTTAAGGTTAGCACTAAATTAGGCATTATATTTTTGAGTTTGTGTAAAATTTTCAGATGGTAATTTTACACAGAATCAAGAACAATGATAACTCTTTATGGTATTATTGTAACTTGTTTTGAAGGTATCAGATAATGGCAATTGCTTACCACAGGCAGCTAGATGAGAAAACCGCCTTTGCAGTCTGGAAGATTGAAGAGAGCGCAGAAGAGTTAATTTCGAGGCTTCAACTGAAGAGCGGGGAGCGGGCGTATATTGAAAGCCTGAACAATGGGAAACGAAACCTTCACTGGTTGAGTACCCGCGTGTTGTTGCGTGAGATGTTGAATACAAGCAGATATATAAACTGCGAGGTAGATGAACACGGGAAACCCTATCTCGTTAACTTTCCGCATCAGATTTCCCTGAGCCACTCATTTGACTATGCCGCTGTGATGATCAGTGAAGACAAGCCTGTAGGCATTGACATCGAATTGGTCAAAGAAAAGATAGTGAGGATCGAAGATAAATTTCTCTGCCGGGAAGAGCTCATGTTTATAGACCCAGCTCACACCATAGAACATTTGTATATCTGCTGGTGTGCAAAAGAGGCTATTTATAAGCTACAGGGAAAACGAAACGTTTCATTTAAAGACCACATAAAGCTCCATGCTTTTCCTTATGCTCCGCAGGGTCGGTTTGAGGCCACGCTGGAGACGGATGAGGAATTTAAATCCTTCGATGTCAATTATGAATCATTTCATGATTACATGATAGGTTACGTGGCTGGCGAACATGGCCACTCAAGCAATGAGTGAGGAGTTTTACTAATTCAATGAAGAATAAAAAAGTATACTTTCAGGATTGGGGACTGGTGGACTATCAGGAAGCCTGGGACCGCCAGGAACAGGTATTTGCCGGGATTGTAGATCAGAAAACTGCAAACCGCAACAGCGAAATTACTCATCCTACCGACAATTACCTGATTTTTACGGAACACCCGCATGTTTATACCCTCGGTAAAAGTGGCAAGCAGGACAACCTGCTGCTCGATGAACAAGGCCTGGTAGAGAAGCATGCTTCCTATTACAAAATAAACAGGGGAGGCGATATTACGTACCACGGTCCCGGACAGATTGTTGGATATCCGATTCTCGACCTCGATAATTTTTTTACAGATATTCACCTGTATCTCCGTACGCTCGAGGAAGCCATCATCCTTACTTTAAAGGAATATGGTATTGAAGCCGGAAGATATCCCGGTTACACTGGTGTTTGGCTGGATGCTGATAATGAAAAGGCCCGGAAGATCTGCGCCATGGGAGTGCGCTGCAGCCGCTGGGTTACCATGCACGGGTTTGCATTTAACGTAAATACTGATCTTTCATATTTCAGAAACATTGTGCCGTGCGGTATTGATGATAAAGATGTTACGTCTATGCAACGCGAGCTTGGCCGGGAGTTGGAAGTAGCTGAAGTGAAGAAAGTACTAAAAGGGAAAATAGCGGGCCTCTTTGGTATGGAGATGGTATACTAGGAGCCTTTGTGATGGAGTGGAATTTTACACTTCAATCAAGATCTTTACTTTTCCGCCAAGCCCCTTTTCTACAATATCATAAAGAGTTTTCAAGGTAAGGTTACTTCCATTATTTTCTATACGTGAAATATAGGCCCTGTTTTTATCAATCAACTCTGCAAGTTGATTTTGTGTAAGATTCTTCTCTTCCCTGGCTTTCCGCAATAATAAGCCGATCTTAAACGCCTCAAAGTCTCTTTCCAGTTCATCACGTCTTTCCGTGCCTTTTTTCCCATAAACTTCGTTCTTAATTTCCTTCCAGCTTTTAGTTTCCATAGTCACGTGATTTTTCTGTAAAATATTGTTGCATCAAATTAAGAGCCTTTTGAATTTCCTGTCTAGGAGTCTTTTGACTCTTTTTAACAAAACCGTTTAAAAGAACGACCAGCCGCCCTCTGTCGAAAAAATATAAAAAACCCTCCAAATGTTTGAGGCAAGGCTTATACGGGCTTCATATAGTCCATTTGTGTCTTCAATAGCCTTGAGGTAGTTTGCTGGTACTCATTCCAGTGTTTCTAACGCTTCAATGATTTTGAAGATTTTGTCTTGTACTTTTTGAGGTTGTGCGTTCAGAAAATCTTCAAAATGATGTTTGTAGGCTATTACCTCTCTAACCTTGTTCATTTTATACAAATGTAACTTATAAGTTTCATTAGGTCAATTTTTTTCTTTTCAAGAATAACGGTATTCTTGCACGGCGAGCTTGTACAAGGTTATGAAATGGAACCATTTTCTCTTTACTCATCTTTCGTCTTTATTTATCCTGATTATTTGTGCCAATGCTACTGAAACTGCGGTGCAGGAAAACGGAACGCCGGAGCCGGAAGCCAGACTGCTGCAGCGTGATCTGATTCTGTCTGAAGGGTTTGAGTTGGGTTCGAAAAATGCCTATGCAAGTGAGAACGTTACATTTGCAACGGGCCTCTGGAATCTGGCTGATGCCATTACTGGTAGTACGACGGCGGACAGGAAGTCGGGCGCACAGTCGATCAGAATCCGTAAGGCCGGAAAGCTGCGGATGAAATTTGATAGTGCGGGTGGAGTGTCGATGGTCACTTTGAAATATGCAGTTTTTGGAGCTGATGGGCCCTCTAACTTCCAACTATGGGTATCTGATAACCAAGGGAAGAGCTACAGGCAGGCGGGTGCCACTGTTACTGCTGCTGATACCACATTAAGAATGGCTACATTCCTCGTTAACGTCGGAGGGCGTGTCTGTTTTGAGTTGAGAAAGACGACCGGAGTGGCTAGCCGTATTAATATTGACGACTTTGTTGTTTACGGTTACGGAGATGACTGGACTGACGATAAGAGTATCGGCGATACAACCGGTGATAATACAAATATGTTGCTAGGGAATCCAAGCGGTGCGACCAGCAGTGTCCTTAATCCCAATAATTACCTCATGAACCAGACTTACTTCGTTGAAAGTTATAGCCGGGATAATGGAGTTCCTAACTGGGTAAGCTGGTATGTGGGCAGCACGAGTCTGGGCAATGCCAAACGTGTAAATTCATTCAGGGTGGATGAGAGACTGCCATATGGTTGGTATAGGGCGAGCAGCTCAAGCTATGGAGGTTCGGGATTTAACAGAGGGCATAATTGCCCGAGCGCTGATCGTACCTCTACTACAGAAGCTAACAGGGCTACTTTCCTGATGACAAACATGATCCCTCAGGCGCCTAACAACAATCAGCAAACGTGGGGCAACCTTGAGGATTATACGCGGACGCTGGTAGCTGCAGGCAACGAAGTTTATGTTATTATGGGCAGTTACGGAAAAGGAGGAGTTGGATCGAAGGGCTTTGCAGCGACGATCGGCGATGGTAAAATATGCGTGCCGGGTAGTATCTGGAAAGTGATAGTAGTGCTGCCCAATGGAAGGGGAGATCTGAGGCGTATAAATTCAAGTACTCGTGTTATCGCTGTTAATACGCCCAATGATAACAATGTGAAACCCGACTGGCGGTTGTATCGGGTTAGTGTGAGAAGTATTGAAAAGGCTACCGGTTATGATCTTTTGTCGGCACTGCCAAAACGGGTGCAGGATGTGTTGGAGACCAGAATAGATAGTCTTTAACTGCATTTTGATCAACGGTTTTCCAGTTTAGAAATAAATCCTATATTGCCTCTCTAATAACTAATTCCAATGCGCTTAAAAATATTCTACAACCTTATTTTCCTGCTATTTCTTTGCAGCGGCTTCTCCTGCTCAGCCCAAAGGACTCCGCCATTTGGGAAAGGCTATAAAAAGACCTTGCGTGAGGTCGCACTTGAGCATAAGCAAATTTATAGTTTTTCGTGTATCCCAATGTCCATTGAAATGATACTGAAATTTAATAACCGGGTTGCTCCAGATTATTATGATCTTCAAAAGGATTGGAAAGATAAAAACGATGGAACTTTCAGGAATTTCGATGGCAGAACCATTTCAGGTATAAAATTTAAGCATCAGTTTAATATAAACAGGGGAGACGATTTTCCGTTTGACAGTCTGTTTAAAACTATTGACGCTGAGTTAGCGGCTGGGAGAAAAGTGATTGTGTCGCTCCCATCTGGTCGCGATCTTTGGCATATGTTTGTCATCGACAGTAAAATGGGGGGTGATGATTATCTGGCATTCAGTCGCTATTACAATGACAATAACCTTATAGCAAAAGAGCATGTAAAGAGAGCGATACGTGCATGTAAAGGCACCGATATCTTAACTTATCAGGTTGTAAATTGATAGTGAAAAAAGCTTATTACACTTTAGCTGCGGTTCTTTTACTGGTGCTTGCCGGGGTATTTCATTTTATTGACCCGGCTACATCTGGCCTTTTTCCTGCATGTCTTTTTTATAAATTCACGGGGCTGCAATGTCCGGGATGCGG
>DALYUO010000250.1:610-1191 GCA_031981225.1 Pararcticibacter sp. | reverse complement strand
TAGCAAAAGGGCAAAGAGCCCCTTTCCAATTGTGCTTAACAATGCGGCTAATTGCTGGGATAGCAATTATTGCGTTTTGGGTAATAAGGAATATTTATTAAGGAGCTATTCCTCCTTAAACTTCTGCTCTTGCCGCCAGATAATTGTAGTCCTTTATGATGCTTTCCAGAAAGCTAAGGTCGTCCATTTGAACATTGCGAAGGGACAGGTGTTCTTTTACCCGGGTGGCGGTATCATATAGAAGAACATAATTGCCGCTTCTTCTTACATTGTTTATTACTTCATGAATAAGGACGATGTCTCTATCCTGCAAGAGAGTTACATCGGGAAATGCGGGTTCATAAGCTTCCTCGGGTGGTACGAAAGCGACATGCTGTATATCAGTTCGGGGAACGGTTTTTATTAACGTTGTTCCGGCAACGATGTCTCCTATTCGCTGTTTGTTTTCGGACAATGCTATTGCAATGATTGCTGCTACACCTGATGTGAAAGTGATGTCAACAATACGGAACATCCATCTTAACAGGTACTGGCCTACCGTAGGCGAGGAGCCGTCGATGCTGATCACCCTGATCTTCATC
>DALYUO010000250.1:0-600 GCA_031981225.1 Pararcticibacter sp. | reverse complement strand
GCCGATGCTCTGGCCGTTAAAGAATATTTCGCAGAGCAGGTCGTAAAATACAAATACTAATATAAAGAATATCATGGCGAATCCGGTGCTGATGTTGTCCATTTGTCTGCCAAATCCCATTATTGTACCGAGTATTGCGAGACCAAAAAATAACAAAATAAAGATACCACAGTCAATAAGATATGCCAGGATGCGCTCGCCCAGTCCGGCTACTTCGTAGTCAATGTCGATGTTTTGTGATGTGGTTATTTTGATGGTTTGCATGAATGCTTAATAAGGAGCTACTAATTTAAACTTTTTATTGGAGAATTGATTTTTGTGAGTAATTTAACTGCAAATATCCAGGCCTTACAATTGTATGAGGGAAGCCTTATTTGTTAAGCAGAATTCCGATAAATGGAAAGAGTTCGAGAACCTTAGTTCAGGCGATCCCGATCAGCTTGCTGAGCGTTTTATTACAGTAACCGATGACCTGGCTTACGCCAAGACCTTTTATCCAAAGTCAAAAACTACGGCTTATTTAAACGGCCTTGCTTCAAAGCTTCACCAGTCCATCTACAAAAATAAGAAAGAGAAAGGCAGCCGGATTTGGCAATTCTG
>DALYUO010000249.1:5943-7251 GCA_031981225.1 Pararcticibacter sp. | reverse complement strand
TGTGCTCGCACTATGTGTACACTAAAGACTCATGGATAACATGGTACAGCGAGGGTACGGAGCAGGGACGGCTTCGGCTCTGCTTAAGGCAGACGATAAGAAGTATTAGCTAAATCAAGTCCCAAACGACCTGCAACCCGCAAGTCACATCCCGCAACCCGCAACTCACAACCCGATATCTACACGTATGCTCTCTGGTTCTTTCCTTCTACCCAGTTCATAAAGGCTCTGTTGACCACTTTATTTCCACCTGGGGTAGGATAATTACCCGAGAAGTACCAGTCGCCAAGGTGAGCGGGACAGGCAAGATGAAGATTATCGAGGGTCTGGTAAACTACTTTTACTTCGGCTTTGATATCTTTCGGAGAGATGATTTGTGCTATCTTATCCGCTATTTCTTCATCTGTAAACGGAGCATAAATAGCTTTAATATAATTATCTATCTCTTCTTTATTCATAGAAAGCGATGCCTGGCACTTTTCATAGGTTTCCCAGATAATATGCTCTCTGTTAGTTTCCTTCAAAAGCGTTATAGCAGCCTCAAAAGCCACGAACTCACCCATCCTTGACATATCTATACCGTAGCAATCGGGGTAGCGGATTTGAGGAGCTGAAGAAACGATTACAATTTTCTTAGGATTAAGCCTGTCGAGTATCTTCAGGATACTCTGCCGTAAGGTTGTTCCCCGTACAATAGAGTCGTCGATTACTACAAGATTATCCTGTCCGGCGTTAACAAGCCCATAAGTGGTATCATAAATATGCGATACCATATCCTGCCTGTCGGCATCCTGCGTAATAAATGTACGGAGCTTCGCATCTTTGATGGCGATCTTCTCCACCCGCGGCGCCAAACTCAGCATTTCTTCCAGTTCGGCATCGGAGATCTTATCTGCCCTGTTTAAGAGGGTGTCCTTCTGTAAACGCTTAATATATTTATGCAGACCTTCTACCATTCCGTAAAACGCCACTTCGGCAGTATTAGGAATAAATGAAAATACGGTATTTTTCAAGTCATGATCAACAGATTCCAGGATCTGAGGACAAAGTAGCCTGCCGAGGTGTTTTCTTTCCCGGTATATGGCGGCATCACTACCGCGTGAGAAATAGATCCGCTCAAATGAACACGACTTCTGCACTTCCGGCTCTCTGAACTGTTCTTCCGAAATCTCACCATTCTTCTTTATGATCAGTGCATGCCCGGGCTTTATCTCTTTTACCGCGCTAAAGGGAACATTAAACGCAGTCTGTATAGCAGGTCTTTCGGAGGTTACTACGGCAATTTCATCATCGTAATAGTAATAAGCC
>DALYUO010000249.1:0-5933 GCA_031981225.1 Pararcticibacter sp. | reverse complement strand
CGCGCATCACGAAGGCATCACCGTGACCAAAGATACCTTCTATAGTGTATCCGCCGTCCCAGGTTTTTGCTGATCGTCTTAAGATCTTTGCAACATCGATTTTATCTGAAATTAAATGACTAATCTCGGCGTTGCTGAATCCTTCGGCCTTAAAGTTATCGAAGAGGTTCTGGTTTTCGGCGTCCAGGAAGTGGCCTATCTTTTCGAGCACCGTTACAGTGTCGGCCTTCTCTTTAGGATGCTGCCCCAGTTCAAACAACTGTTCAAGAAGCTCGTCGACATTAGTCATGTTGAAATTGCCGGCGATAACCAGGTTCCTGCTCATCCAGTTGTTCTGCCGCAAAAATGGATGGCAGTTCTCAATACTGTTTTTTCCATGCGTACCGTACCGGAGATGCCCCATAAGTACTTCTCCCGTAAAACTCACATTCTCCTTCAGCCATTTAGTATCTTCAAATTCGGGAAAGTGCTGAACATCGGCAAACTTTCTCTGCACATACTCAAAAATCTCGGAAACAGCGCTGGAGCCCATGGCTCGATAACGGCTGATATATCGGTTACCGGGACTTACATCCAGTTTAATTGTTGCTATACCAGCACCATCCTGACCACGGTTATGTTGTTTTTCCATCAACAGGTACAGTTTGTTTAAGCCGTAAAGGGCTGTACCATATTTCTGCTGATAAAAAGAGAGGGGTTTTAATAGACGAATGAGAGCGATACCGCACTCATGTTTTATGGATTCACTCATGGATTATCACTAAGCACGCAAAATTAGGACTTTTTATGCATAGTCTGAAATCTGATGACGGAATTATTGGCTTTTGGGTTGAGAGTTCAAAGTTGAACGTTGAAAGCTAAAAGCCGAAAAGATTTAAGGATAAGGTAAGAGGCAAAAGTCGAAAGGTTAAAGCTTAAAGCACAAAACGCTCTTAACTTTCAACTTTCTACTCACAACTCACAACCCGCAACTCACAACCTACAACACGCAACCCACAACCTGCAACCTAAATAAGCAATCCAGGGAACACTCCCCATAACAAAATAAGGAAGGTCAGGACTATAATAATATAAGTCAGAATATCACGACGAGCTGTAATAACCGGTGTTGTTTCCGATTGACGGAGGAAAGCGTTTAAGGGAACTTTAAAGTAATAAAACAATGAAACTACTGTGGTTACGGCACCGGTTACGAGAAGGGCAAGCATCCACGGAGAATGATCAACTGAGTAATTTTCGAAAACCGCTGAGAAGACAAGGAACTTCGCAATAAAACCCGCAAGCGGAGGTAGGCCGGTAAGTGACATTAATACCACTACGAAGCACACCATCTCAATCTTCAGAAAACGTCCTAACCCTTTATAATCTTTAATACTAACTGCGCCGGATTGATCTTCGATTTTCCCGGCCAGCATAAACGCCGACATGTTCATCAGCCCGTATATAAGCAGGTAAAACATCATGGCCTTTAATCCGCTACCTGTGCTTACTACCACAGCCATCAGAATGAACCCGGTATGTCCGATCGAAGAATAAGCGAGCATCCTCTTGATGTTGTCCTGCCAGATGGCTACGAAATTGCCGACCACCATAGAAAGGATAGCGACAGCAGATAAAACACCCTCGAAGTCGAAAACAGATATGGAGCCCATTCCTTGCTGGGGACTGAACCCTCCCAAAAAGCGGATCAGAATAGCAAAACCTGCTATTTTGGGGCCTGTGGAAAGAAAAGCGGTCACGGGGACCGGTGCACCTTCATATACATCGGGGCTCCAGAAATGGAAAGGAACAAACGACAGCTTAAAACCAATACCAACCAGCACCAGCGACACAGCTATAACCACTACCGACTGCGGCATCTCTCCCAAACCAAGTAAAAACTCGGGATCTGTAATCGTTAATGTACCCGTAAATCCATACAAAAGCGACATGCCGTAAAGCATAATTGCCGAGCAGGCAGAACCAAAGAGCACATACTTCATGGCTGCTTCCGTTTGTTTGTCGTCGCCGGAGACATAGCCTACCATCAGGTAAGAGGATATAGAGATCATCTCGATAGAGAGATAGATCAGCAGCAGGCTGGATGCCATCGACATCAGATTGAGGCCAAGAAGAACAGCGGGCAGCAAAATATACAGGTCGCCTGACCCCTTTTTGTGTTCTTTTACCTTGGGGTTATATCGTATAAAAACGGCAAAAAGAACGACTACGGCATAAAAGATCTGTTTAAATATCTGGCTCATAGCGTCGGAAACGAGCGTATTTCCGAAAAGCAACACCACGCCTTTAACAGAAGGACCCCTAAAAGCCACAAACAACACCGAGGCTGTGATGCCGGCTAAGCATAGCCAGAATGCCAGCGACGACCGCCGTCCGGGAAAAAACACATCGGCCAGCAGTACAATGATAAAGGTGACGATCAGAATTATTTCAGGAATAAGATAAGGCATACCCGAAAGTATATCCTTTAAAAATAATGGCAGCGTTGGCAATAATTCGTTCATCCTATTTCTGGTTTACAAGACGAATTAGTTCGAGTACTGAAAAATTCATTTTATCAAAAGCCAGCGAAGGCATTATGCCCAGCACCAGCGCAAATAAAGCAAGCGTCGACAATGCCAGAACCTCACGCCCGTTTACGTCGGTTAAAGCGGACTTCCATGCCTCCCCTCCCATTAAGCGGGTTTCGCCAAAGAACATACGCTGAAGTGTCCAAAGAAGATAACTGGCGCTCAGCAGTATCCCTACGGATCCGCAAACAGCCATCCAGCGGGGCAGCAATCCATTGACGCTTTCTGAGGTAAAAGCTCCTATCAGACTGAATGCTTCAGCGATGAATGCAGAGAATCCCGGCAGTCCCAGTGAAGCAAAAAAAGCGATCATGATAAATACTGTATACTTTGGCATAATCAACGCCAGTCCCCTGAAATTAGGAATTTGCCGGTCGTGCACTCTGTCGTAAAGCACCCCTACCAGGAAGAACAGCATGGAGGATAAAAAGCCGTGACTGATCATCTGCATCATTGCCCCGGAAATACCTTCGGCAGTAACGGAGGCGATACCCAGCAAAACGAAGCCCATGTGCGATACTGAAGAATAAGCAATCAGGCGCTTCAGATCTGTCTGGGCAAGCGCATTCAATCCGCCATAAATAACGGACACCACGCCTATCAGGCCGAGCCACCAGGCACTTTGCAGTGCTGCGTCGGGGAATATGCTCATGCAAACTCTCAGAATGCCATAACCACCTATTTTCAATAGAATACCGGCAAGAATGATAGATACCGGAGTAGGTGCTTCTACGTGGGCATCCGGAAGCCAGGTATGTAAAGGCACTATGGGCACTTTAATGGCAAAAGCGATGAACAATACAATAAAACCAAGCAGCCGGGCAGAGACACCAAACAAGTCTTGTTTGGCTAAGGCCGAAAAGATAGATCCCTGAGTATAGTTTGCCGGATCCATCATCGCCAGCATGTTAAAGGTATGATTGCCGGTTTGCGGATCAGTTACGGAAAAGTACAGGCCTATAATAACCAGCAGCATAAACACCGAACCGAACAGCGTATACAGGAAAAACTTAATCGCAGCGTATTCCCGCCTGACACCTCCCCACATTCCGATTAGGAAGTACAGAGGCAGCAGCATCAGCTCATAGAAAATATAGAACAGGAAAAAGTCGAGGGATGCGAATACGCCCATCACGGCAGTGTCCAGTAACAGGAACAAGGCAAAATAGCCCTTCAGATTGGTTTTAATACCCCATGAGGCTAGTACAGCTACCAGCATCACGATGGATGTGAGCACCAGGAACGGCATTGATAAGCCATCGATACCTAAGAAATAGTCAATCTGAAGCTTTCCCAGCGTTCCTAAGCTGATATTGATCCATGGAAGGCGTTCCACCAGCTGGAACTTATTCTGAATAGCAATACCAGGATACGTTCCGGCATTAAAATTTAAATATATATAGGCGCTGAGGATTACCTGAATAGCAATAACACCCAAAGCGACATACTTGTATCGGCTTTGCCAGGCTGAGGGCATCAGGATGAGCAGTCCGGCAACTAAAGGAAGGAATATCAATGTAGAAAGCAAACTCATATCGCTCCGCTGTAATATTTAAAAATAAAAAAACCTAGTAAAATCAGAAGCATGGTGACAAAATAATGCTGCAGTCGTCCCGTTTGGAAATGACGAAAAAACCTGCCGGTCTGCCCCGTTAAGTAAGCCGCCCCATTAACTATTCCATCAATAATAATCCGGTCGGTCCAGCGGGAAAGATACGACAAAACAACGCCTGTTCTGCCCACTAAATTAACCACACCATCAACTACCACCCTGTCGAAAAAATAAATACCTCTGGAAAGTAATACAATACCATCAACGATCACATTATCATAAACCTTATCGAAAAACCATTGATTTCCGGCGAAACGAAAGATCGCCGTGTTCGAAAAAGCTGGCATCTTCTTTTGTCTGCCATACCATTGATAAGCCAGATAGATCAGCAAAACAGCCATCATATTCACAGCGGCGGGAACGATGGTATGAAAAGCATTTACACGCGTCATCGTATCGGCTACAGGAAGCCCCTTCAACAGCCACGCATCTTCAAAAAGAAGCGGATGAAACGAAAACACCGGAAATAAGCACATTGCAGCCAAAACAACGAGGACATTTTTCATGGCAGCCGGGGCTTCATGGACAGAGAACTTCATGTCGAACTGCTTTTCTATGCGGAGTTCGCCGAAGAAAACCTTAAAGATAAGTCGTGCAATATAGAAGGCTGTGAACCATGAAGTTATTAATGCCGAATACGGAATCAACCTCGAAAGTCCGCCTCGACCCTCTGCCCATTCAAAGGACTGGATCAGGATAGCATCTTTTGAAAGATAGCCGGAAGTAAGAGGAAGCCCGGCTAACGCAAGGGAAGCTATAAGCATACATACAAATGTAACCGGCATCCTCTTCCTGAGACCTCCCATCAGACGAATGTCCTGGGTATCAAACTGAAGATTATTTTTATCGCGGAGGTGAGCCATTTCGTGAATCCTGCCGCTAAAAACAGCAAACACTTGAAGAATGCATGGGTAACCAGGTGGAAAATAGCGGACGACTGCGCCCCTACTCCCATCGCCAGCATCATGAATCCTAGCTGAGAAATGGTAGAGAATGCCAGAATGCGTTTAATATCGTTCTGCACCAGAGCAATGCTGGCAGACATGAAAGCCGTAAAGGCGCCGATGATTGCGATCACTATCAGCACATCAGAACTGAACAGCGGATTGATACGGGCTAACAGGAACACGCCTGCTGCCACCATGGTTGCCGCATGGATCAGAGAAGAGACAGATGTCGGGCCCTCCATCGCGTCAGGCAGCCAGGTATGAAGCGGAAACTGAGCCGATTTAGCAACAGCGCCAAGGAAGAAAGCGAGTCCCGCTACATTCAGCCATATGTCAGGCATGCTGCTTGTGCCATTTATCCAAAAGCCATTTTCGACAACAGCTCTCATAACAAGGCCATTGTCGCCAAACAGCGTAGTGACGTCCAGCGTGTTAAACTGATTCAATACGATCATAATCCCCGTAAGGAATCCAAGGTCGCCGAGCCGGTTCATGATGAAAGCTTTGCGGTTGGCCAGTACCGCGGTATGACGCGTAAACCAGAAACCAATGAGCAGATAAGATGAAAAGCCAACCAGCTCCCATGCCATATACATCAGCAGAAGGTTATCGGCTATCACCAGCAGAAGCATGGAAAAACAAAAAAGTCCCAGATAAGCCCAGTAACGGTACAAATAAGGGTCGTCCTGCATATACTTCGTAGAATAAATATGTACCAGCAGAGCGATGCCCGATACCAGCACCATCATGAGTACCGACAGGTTATTCAGCAGAACGCCTGCCTGAAATGTACGGCCTGCTATC
>DALYUO010000248.1:6989-7304 GCA_031981225.1 Pararcticibacter sp. | reverse complement strand
AATTACTGTCGCTCCCATCATTTTCATTCTCGCAACATTGGGAGCCTGGCGCTCAATATCCACTTCTCCCATGTAGACGATACATTCCAGTCCTTTTAAAGCGCACACGGTAGCCGTTGCTACTCCATGCTGCCCGGCTCCGGTTTCGGCTATGATGCGTTTCTTACCGAGGCGCTCTGCCAGAAGGATCTGTCCCACGGTATTATTGATCTTGTGCGCACCCGTATGATTCAGATCCTCACGCTTTAAATAGATGGTGGTTCCGTACTTTTCCGACAGTCGCTCTGCCAGATATAACGGTGAAGGTCGGCCTAC
>DALYUO010000248.1:5258-6979 GCA_031981225.1 Pararcticibacter sp. | reverse complement strand
TACGTAATCCTTTAACAATCCCATATATTCTTCCTTGAATTTGGGATCTGCAATCATTTCGAGGTATACCTCATTTAATTCTTTTATGTTAGGATAGAGCATTTCTGGAATATAGGCTCCTCCGAAATTTCCATAATATCCTTTTTCATTTACATGATAGCTCATAATTTCTCCTTATCCGCTTCTGCAGACGATTTTTTTATATGTTCAAAAATGATGTTTAATTTGTTAATGTCTTTTACTCCGGGTTCTGTTTCGAACCTGCTGTTCAGATCGAGTGCATACAGCCCAGGGGCATTAAAATCGTTTAACGCACCTATGGTTTCTATACCCAGTCCGCCGCTTAGGAAGTAACCTTTTTTACTTTGATTCTTTTCCAGGAGTTCCCAGTTGAACGCCTTTCCTGATCCGCCATGTGCCGGAGTTTTAGTATCGAACAGGAAATAATCCGTTACTTCTTCATACTCATTGAGGATTCCAAAATCGAACGACTCATCGATTCCGAATGCTTTGATCACTTCAATTCCTTCTGACTGAATTTGTTTGCATAATTCCTTAGGCTCATTTCCATGCAGCTGAACGGCATCAAGCTGATATTTCTCAACTTTCTCCAGGATCTCATTCAACGCAACGTTTACAAATACGCCAGTCTTTTTAATTGTTTGCGGCAGGCTTTTTAATACATCTTCATTCAGATCAGCGACAAACCGTTTAGAAGCAGGGTAGAAGATGAAACCCATGTAATCAGGATTTAATGCTGCTACCTGCAAAATGTTTTTCGGCTCACGCATGCCACAAACTTTAAGTTTGGGCCTGCTGTCGTTCTTGCCTATGAATTGACCATCCATCAGCTTATTGATAAGAGGGTTTTAAAGCTTGTAAGCGCCCGTTTACTTACGAGCGATTCTTCCGCCTCATAATAACAATCAGCAAAGGATCTGTCGCGGCGGATAGTTTTAATGGCCAGCGCCGCATTACTCAGAACCACATTATTCTGTTCAGACGAGCCTGTCCCTTCAAGCACATTCTTAAAGATGGCAGCGGATTCCTCAACAGAACTGCCACCCCCGATTTGTTCGGGTTTTATCTTGTCAAAGCCTAACTGATCGAGTGTGTAGATATATTCTCCATCATTAGAGAACGTTTTAAAGCTGCCAGTAAGCGAAATCTCGTCGTACCCGTCGAGGGCGTGTAAAATCGTATACTGTTTGTCAGACTTCTGATACAGGTAAGCATATATGCGGGCAAGCTCGAGACTGAAAACCCCAACGACCTGGTATCTTGGCTTTGCCGGATTTACCATTGGGCCAAGCATGTTGAAAAATGTTTTTACGCCCAGTGCTTTTCGGATTGGTCCCACATTTTTCATCGCAGGATGAAAAAGCGGAGCGTGCAAGAAACAAATACCGGCTTCCTCGACGCTTTTTTTAAGATGCGAGGTATCATTGCTGAACTTATACCCCAGAAACTCCATTACATTTGACGAACCACATCCTGAAGATACGCCGTAGTTGCCATGCTTTGCAACGCGATACCCAGCGCCGGCTACCACAAAGGATGCAAGAGTAGAGATATTGAATGTGTCTTTTCCATCGCCTCCCGTACCGCACAGGTCAATCAGGTCATACTGCTCTAACCCCGGGTTAAGACAAAGGTCGAGCATCGCATCTCTGAACCCTTCCAGTTCATCTACTGTAATGCTTCGCATGCAGTAAGCCGTC
>DALYUO010000248.1:2006-5248 GCA_031981225.1 Pararcticibacter sp. | reverse complement strand
CATTTGTGAAGTGTTGTATTTACCTCCGGTGATGTTGGTTAAAATGGCTTTTGCTTCCTGAGTGTTGAAGCTTTTGTGCTCAAATAAATGATTTAATATTTGTTTCATTATCTGTTTGTTTTTTACCCGCAAAGGCAAAAAAAAAGGTTGCCTTGCGGGCAACCCTGTTTATCTTATAATAATTACTTACATATACAGCTTGCCACTACGATAAATCGAAGTGCCACCACCAAATATGTACGTTGTTTATTTTCATTCCTGTCTGACAAATATGAATATATCTTTTGGTTTGACAAAATTTATTTTAATCAGTATCGAGTATCTGGTGTCAAGTATCAAGACAAAATATCAAAATACTGGCGTCGACAGGGGAGAGTAAGAAGATTTTCTATAATTTACCTATATTGTGACGTCTAAAGCAGACAAGAACATAACTTCAAGCTTATCGTAGATTTATTAAAGCATATCCTGATACTGACGTCTTGATACTTGATACTATATACCTGATACTTGGATAATACGTACGTCTTGATACTTGATACTAAATACTTGATACTAATATATGATTAACAGAAGAAAGAGATATGCTTTATCGTTGAAACAACAATTGCTGAAGATTCTTTTTGTTATTGTGGGAGTATTGCTGGCGGCCTTCGGATTAAAAGGCTTTCTGCTCCCGAATGAATTCATCGATGGGGGAGTCACCGGGATATCCCTGTTAGCTAATCACATAACAGGCGTCCCTGTTTCCGTATGGCTGCTTGTGTTTAACGCTCCTTTCATTCTTCTTGGTTTGCGGCAAATAGGAAAGCCCTTTGCCCTTTATACGTTATTTGCGGTTGTTGGTCTTTCGTTGGTGATTTTCTTTTTCGACTTCCCCGTTATAACACATGATAAGCTGCTGATATCTATATTCGGAGGTTTCTTTCTGGGTGCGGGTATCGGTTTTGCAATGAGGGGAGGATGCGTACTCGACGGCACTGAAATTATTGCCGTTTATATCAACCGAAAGAGTGTTTTCTCTATCGGTGATATCATCATGATCATCAATGTGGTGATCTTCATCTGCGCGGCCTTCATTTTAGGAATAGAGTCTGCCTTATACTCCATATTGACCTATCTTTCTGCCTCGAAGACAGTAGATTTTATTATACAGGGGATCGAGGAATATACCGGAGTAACGATCATATCGGCGAAAAGCCGCGAGATAAAAGAAGCAATCACTACCAATCTCAAGCGTGGCGTCACTGTTTATAAAGGCGAACGGGGTTACGGTGGCAATCAGTACAGCGATAAAGAAATAGACATCATCTTTACGGTAGTAACCCGTCTGGAAGTATCTAAGATAAAGGATGTTGTCCGCCTGATCGACAGGAAAGCATTTATGGTGATGAATGTAATTACCGAAACAAACGGAGGACTTATAAAAAGGAGACCGTTGCATTAAATAGCTGGTTCCAGCTATTTAATGCAGCTATTGGCAATTAGCAGTTGGCAATTAGCGATTGGCAATTAGCTTTTATCTAATATAAAAACCCAATCGCCAACTGCCAATCGCCAACCGCCAATAGCCAATCGCTACTTAATCAACGGCTCTTTCTCTTTCGTGAACAGCTGATAAACTTTTTTATCGACCCAGGCGGGTAGCAGTTTGTTCATTAATACGGCCAGTTTCCCTTGTCCGGTCATAATCAGCGTGCGCTTTCTTTTAATGATGCCTTGAGCTATTATTGCGGCAACCTCTTCCGCGGTCATCATCTTTCCTTCATCCATGCTGCTCTCTCCCTGCTGAGAGCCATCTTTCGCCAGAGCGGTATTCCGGATATTCGATGCTGTGAAGCCCGGAGCTGCCACCATCACGTGAAGTCCTGTTTTTAAGTTCTCTACCCTTAAGGCTTCCATAAAACCGTTCATTGCGAATTTCGAAGCTGAGTAGCCTGTCCGGCCTGGCAGTCCCCGGTAACCCGCGATAGACGATATGCCAACCACCGAGCCCCTGCTTTTAAGAAGTTCGGGCAATGCATATTTTGTGCAATATACTGTTCCCCAGAAATTAACATCCATCAGATTTCGTATCACTACCAGGTCGAGGTCTTTAAAAAGCGCTCTCATGCTGATCCCTGCGTTATTTACAAGAATATCGATTCCTCTGAACGTAAGTACGGCTTGTTTAATAAGATGCTTGCAATCCTCTTCATTTGATACATCGCACTGAACTGCAACCGCTTTTATATTGTATTTTCTTTCCAGTTCATCCGTCAGCTCACAGAGGGCAACGTATTGCCGGGCTCCAAGAACAAGATTCGCCCCCCTGCGCGCAAATTCCTCCGCGCAAGCCCTGCCTATTCCCGAAGAGGCCCCTGTAATGATGATGGTTTTATTTTTAAGATCCATGCTTTTTAACAGTTCAAAGGTGAAAGTTCAAAGTAAAGAGTTCAAAACAATTGATAATATATAAGTACCTTGTCACTTTCAACCTTCAACCTTCAACCTTTAACCTTCAACTCTCAACTCCATAAGGCACTCTCGTTGCTATAGAGCGTGCAAGAGTTATTTCATCAGCATATTCGATTTCTCCGCCGAAAGCAATTCCGCGGGCGATAGTGCTGATCTTTACCGGCAGGTCTTTCAGCTTTTTGAAAATATAAAAGATCGTGGTGTCGCCTTCCATAGTGGCGCTAAGAGCGAGTATGACTTCCTCTATCTCTCCGGTTTTTACCCGTTCTACAAGACGTTCTATGTTCAGATCAGAGGGACCAACGCCATCCATAGGCGAGATGAGGCCTCCAAGTACATGATAGACACCATTGTATTGATTGGTGTTCTCGATAGCCATAATATCGCGCGTATCTTCGACGATACAAACTAAAGACCTGTCGCGTTTATTTGCCGAGCATACACCGCATAGTTCAGAGTCGGAAATGTTACCGCAAACCTTGCAGTAACGTATTTCACGTTTCAGGCGGGTTAGTGCATCGCTTAAGTTTGCAACCTCCTGCGAAGATTGATTCAAAAGATGGAGCACCAGGCGAAGCGCTGTTTTCTGACCCACTCCCGGAAGCTTCGAGAATTCATTTACAGCATTTTCCAGTAAACGCGAGGAAAAGTTCATCCTGCAAAGGTACATAGGAGATTTTGTGATTGAAAACGGGAATTGGTTTTATACAGGTGCCCCCCGCTTTAGTATCGCTTCAGAACCGCTCCATAGTGGATAGGACTCACTTAGGGACCATGTTTTGTCT
>DALYUO010000248.1:1003-1996 GCA_031981225.1 Pararcticibacter sp. | reverse complement strand
GAGCGGCAGCCTGCATCGAAGATAGAGTCACGCCTTTTAGAAGAAGTTCCGCATCCGTTCAAACAAGTTATCTTGAAACACTAATTAACGAAATGAATTGTAAACTTTATTTTTCTTACATTTAGCGCCCTGATTTTAGAATTTCATCTATTAAACTGTTCTTCAGAGGAAGATGAGAGGCGATAAACTTGTTTTATATGCAGCTTTATGTAAACTTGCATATAAAACAACAAGTTTATCTTAGTTTATAAATTGCAGGGCAAACAACATTGCATTAAATACTATTAATTGAAATTATGACAAGTGACGAGAAAATAAGAAACGCGTTCGACAATAAGGATTGGCAGGAGATTAAAGTAACCGACTCATGGCAGATCTTTAAGATAATGGCCGAATTTGTAGAAGGTTTTGAAAAGATGGCTAAGATCGGTCCATGCGTATCTATATTCGGTTCTGCGAGGACGCCGCAGGATAGCAAATATTACAAGATGGCAGAGGAGATAGCCGCCTTACTAACCGAGCACGGTTATGGTGTGATATCAGGTGGAGGCCCGGGGATTATGGAAGCTGCAAATAAAGGTGCTTACGAGGCCGGAGGTAAATCTGTAGGATTAAACATTGAACTTCCGTTTGAGCAGTTTCACAATAAATACATCGATCGCGATAAGTTGATGGAATTCAATTACTTTTTTGTAAGAAAGGTAATGTTTATGAAATACTCTCAGGGTTTTATCGTATTGCCCGGTGGGTTCGGAACAATGGATGAGATGTTTGAGGCCATCACGCTAATTCAAACAGGGAAAATCGCACGCTTCCCGATTGTACTTGTAGGTAAGGAATATTGGAGCGGACTACTCGACTGGGTAGAGAACCATATGCTTGATGCGAAGAATATCAGCGAAGACGACTTAACTCTTTACCGCGTAGTAGATACTGCCGAAGAAGCTGCAGAACACATCTTCAGATTCTATAACAAATACGTGCTGAAACCTA
>DALYUO010000248.1:0-993 GCA_031981225.1 Pararcticibacter sp. | reverse complement strand
ATACTCTGCATTTAAAAATACACATTCACGTGCATTTTTAAATGCAAAAGTACATGCCATGCATCTTTACCTCCAGTCTATAGACACAGAGCCTGCAGAGGTACGCACATAAACGTCTGTCCCTCCTCCGTTAAGACTGCCTTTTATTTTATCTTTTTCAACGATACCGTTGAAGTTGTTCAACGTTCCGGCATTGATTCTGCCGCCATCAAGGTCGAGGTTGAACCCTTTGTTTTTCGGCAGAGCTAACGTTGCGCTTCCGGCACTGACGTTTATTTTTACAAATTTCCCGGGCGCGGTAAAAGAAGCATTCACTCCTCCTGCGCTTGTAGAGGCATCCAAACTACATGCTAATTGTTCCAAACGAATGCTACCGCCGGACGTATGTGAGAACAGCTCACCGGAAATACTATTTCCACTGATGCTGCCGCCGCTGGTCCTGGCTTTTATGTTTCCCTGTAGTTGCTCCAGTTTTAATGAACCTCCTGAGGTTGCCAGATCAATTGTTCCATTACATTTAACAGCTTCAATGCTGCCGCCGCTGGTTTTAAGATCTAGGGTTCCTTTGCTGTTAGCAGCATAAATACTTCCTCCTGATGTCTTACCCGATATCATGCCGCTTAGTCCGTCAATATGTAGACTGCCTCCGCTGGTGCTGAAGTCATGATTGCCTGTTAAGGCTGACAGTCTGATGCTCCCGCCACTCGTATGAAGTTTCGACGAGACTTTAGCAGGGACGAAGATCCTGAACGAAATACTTAAAGACTTTTTCCAGTTCATGCTTTTTTTTGATGAAGCAATAGCCCTTAGTTCGTCACCATTTAAAGAGATATCAATGTTATAATTCTCTGAAAGCAGGTTCTTAATCTCCTCATCTGAAATGTTACGGTTACGCCCATTTGCGCCAACATACACTTCTACTTTAGCCTCTTTTCCACTGCTCCCCGTTACAGTAAGACTGCCTCCCGATGTCTCCGCTTTAATATTCTTTAT
>DALYUO010000247.1:0-7366 GCA_031981225.1 Pararcticibacter sp. | reverse complement strand
TCTCCTTCTGAGATCCAGGAGAAGGTAACCAGGCCGATAGAAGACGCTATCAGCGAAGTAGAGGGTATTGATCTGGTAACTGCGAGTTCGCTTCAAAATGTATCATCTATAGCCATTTCATTAAAGCCGGATGTTGACGATAAGCAGGTGCAGCAGGATATCGAGAGAAAAATTAACCAAATGAAATCTACGCTGCCCGATGATATTGACGAGCCAGTGGTCAACAGGCGCAGCACAGATGATTTTGCTATCATGAACCTTTCAGTAACAGCATCAAACCTTGACGGTGCTGCATTTTACGATCTTATTGATAAAAATATCAAACCAAGGCTGAGCAATGTACAGGGAGTTGGACAGATCACCATTGCCGGAGGGCAGCCAAAAGAGGTTAAGATTGAACTAGACAATTCTAAGCTGCAACGCTATAACCTGTCTCCTGAAAAAGTGTATCAGGCGATTGCAGCCAATACGTCGTCGTTGCCTGGTGGAAACATTACAAATCAGCATCAGCATTTGTCGATCACCATCAATGGCAACTACGCAGACATTACCTCATTTAACCAGATTGTAATAGCCGATAATGGTTTCGGAAGCCGCATTATGCTGACAGATATTGCAACAGTAACTATTGGGCAGCAGGAGATCCAAACATTAAACAGGATAAACGGTAAACCCGGAATAGGTATCCAGATATTTAAAACAAACGACGCAAATGCCGTAAAAGTAGCTGAGGGTATCAAGAAGAATTTGGCTGAACTAAAAACCTTATATAAAGACCAGGGCTTTGACTACGTGATAGCGTCAGATCAATCTGTATATACCTTGTCTTCTGCAGATGCCGTGATGCATGATCTGTTCCTGGCGGTGCTAATAGTAGGTGTGGTAATGTTATTGTTTCTGCATAGCGTCCGAAGCTCATTGTTTGTATTGATTGCTATACCTTCCGCAATGATTCCCACTTTTATTGTAATGAGTATCATGGGTTTTTCCCTTAACCTGATGACTCTTTTGGCGTTGTCGCTCGTGGTAGGGATCCTTGTAGACGATAGTATAGTGGTACTTGAAAACATATTCCGCCACCTGGAAATGGGTAAGGATAAACGTAGGGCAGCGATGGAAGGAAGAAATGAAATCGGCTTTACCGCCGTAGCCATTACGCTGGTTGACGTAGTGGTATTTCTTCCTATGACCTTTGCCTCCGGCCTTATCGGAAATATACTGCGTGAATTTGCCGTGGTTGTAGTAGTTTCAACGCTGATGAGCCTGTTGGTAGCCTTTACAGTTACCCCAATGCTGGCTTCCCGTTTTGCCAGGCTGGAACACATTACCAAAAGCACACTATGGGGCAAAATCATACTGGGTTTTGAATCTTTCCTGAACCAGCTTAAAGATTTTTACGAAATTCTTTTAAGGAGCGTGCTAAACCATAAGCGTTATTTGTTTGTAACTGTCCTAATACTAATGACTGGCAGTATATATCTGGTGCCTGCCGGCTTTATCGGTTCGTCGTTCATTGGTAACAACGAGAAAGGGGAATTATCCATTCAACTGGAAACCGCTTCAGACATGCCGGTTGAAGAAACTAATTTACTGACACAGGAAGCAGAAAAGATAATACTTAAGCACCCTGAAGTGCAGAGCCTCTACACATTGGTAGGCACGCAATCGGGTGCTAAAAACAATTCCGAGAACCTTTCCGAATTGTCTGTAAACCTGGTAGAAAAGACAAAACGAAATTTTACCACGGATGAGTTCGGCACAATGGTCAGGGACGAATTAAGCAGGATCCCCGGTCTACAGGTCACTATCCTTCCCGTGAGTATAACCGGCAGCAGTAATGCACCCGTCCAAATTGTCGTCCAGAGTACCAATAGTGCAGATGTACAGAAAAGTGCGCTAATTGTAGAAGAGGTTGTGAGGTCAACAGCCGGTACAGATTATGTACGTTTCAGTACAAAGAAAAATGTCAACCAGGTTGAGGTGACTCCCAACCGTGAGAAGATTGCGAAGTTAGGCTTATCGCTGCCCGATGTTACGCGAAGCATACAGCTGGCTTTTAATGGCAACGATAAGCTTGATTTCCTTCAAGAGGGAGAAACGTACCGGATTAATATCGGCATCAATAAGGAAAGTAAATTTGATGTAGAGTCAATCCTAAACTTGTCGCTCATGAATGCGAAAGGGCAAATGATTAAATTAGATCAGGTTGCCGATGTAAAAAAGGTTAATGTCCCGCAGATACTACAACGCACCAACCGGCAGAGTTCAATAACGGTTAATGCAGCTGCTGTGGGCCGGCCATCCGGGGATATAGTTGGCGATATTAAACAAAAAATGGCCGGAAAAGAGTTACCCTCGGGCGTACAAGTTGTTTTTGACGGTGACTCTAAGAGCCAGGGAGAAGCATTTGCCAGCCTCGGTTTGGCCTTATTAATTGCATTCATATTGGTTTATATGGTTATGGTGGGCCTGTACGAAAGCCTGGTCTATCCATTTGTGGTAATCTTCTCTGTCCCTGTGGCGCTTATTGGGGCTCTGCTCGCGTTGGCTCTTACCATGGAGCAACTTACAATTTTCACAATAATAGGTATGATTATGCTGATGGGACTGGTAACTAAAAACGGGATATTAATTGTAGATTTTGCCAATCATCTAAGGGCAACCGGCTACAATCTGGCCGATGCACTGGCAGAGGCAGGAAAGGAGAGACTGCGGCCCATTATTATGACTACCTTCGCAATGATCCTTGGCATGCTCCCCATTGCCATGTCGCAAAGCCCGGGTTCCGAATTTAAGAACGGGATGGCCTGGGTATTGATCGGCGGCTTGACCAGCTCTTTTTTGCTAACACTTTTTATTGTCCCCGCCATGTACATGGTTATGGAAAGTTTGCGTGAAAAAATCTCTAAAAGCGCCATTGCAGAAGAAGCGGTAAACTGGCAAATAGAACAGTAACAAGCACATAATTTATATAAAATCAAGTTCAAAGCGTGCCTATGACGAACTTCTACATCAAAAATGAGAAGTATATCTAATAATTAATTTTTATGAAAAAATGTGCATCAACAATCATCTTAATGATCAGTGTGGTTTCTTTGCAGTCCCAGACCAGGGATTCTGTAGATTCAAAAAACAAGACTACGGCAAAACTTATCACCAACCAGTTCCCCTCCACACGCTTTCTGGATGTGCAGTATGAGCAGTTAGGCAGTACAGACTACCAAACCGAATTACATGGTCAGGATTATGAATACGGGAAAGTGGAAAGTGAAAAAAGGGTTCAGGTGGCCATGAATGCTCCAATAATAAAAAAGGAACAATGGGTTTTAAGCGGATCCTTACGGTACAGGTACAGGGATATAAGTTTTGCTGACGTGACCGTTCCATCTGGTGAGCAGCCGGTTATAGGGCAGGGCAGCAGCCAGCAATTTCACTACTTCCTGGCTTCAGTAAACTATACACGTTATGATAAGCTGTTCGGGAAGACATTGGTTTCCAACCTGAGCGTATTCGGCGATGCATCACATGAGAAGTTTGGTGTTGCAAATGCCACCTACATAGCATCTTTGGTACTAAAGAAAGATAAATTTACTACTATGACTGCAGGTCTTGTGTTGCAGACCAATCCTAACAGCATTTTGCCTGTGCTGCCGGCATTCTCATATAATCATCAGTTTAGAAATTCCCCCTGGCAGCTTGATATAGTTTTGCCGAAGCAAATTTATGTGAGGCGTTCGCTTTCGAATCGTGGCAGACTATCCCTTGGGACAGTTTTCGAAGGCGAACCCTTTTACTTTAATACGAATATATCTGGAAGCGGAACCAAGTTGCACAACTTTAACAGGAACGAAATAAAATCAGGGCTGATGTACGAACATAAAGTAGCGGAGAAATTTATTGCTTATTTCAGAACAGGCTCCAATTACTTTTTAAACGGTACTATTCGCCAGAGAGGAGAAACGAAAGAAATAAGCAAAACTACTTTTGATCCGAACTTCTATTTTAATATAGGTTTCTCATTCAATTTATTAAAATGAGTATTCGCAAAGTTTGACCCCTTGTTCTCAAAAGTGCACCTGGCAAATAGCATTTCCCTGGATTTATGCTTCTATGTCAGGTGCACTTTTTTAGCAGATGCATGAAATGAATTTAAAATAAACCCTCATGGATATAATGTGTTAAACCTATGAACCATTAAATTATATTATTATGGGATATCACGAATGGAAATCATGCATCGACGCATGCTTGCAATGCGCCGCTGTATGTAATCACTGTGCAAGTTCATGCACAAAAGAAGAGGATGTAAAAATGATGGCCGGCTGCATTGAAATGGATATGCAGTGCGCTGCAATTTGTTATGCTTCGGCTCAGCTGATGAGCATGGGAAGTCCTCAGGCTAAACAACTCTGTTCAATCTGCGCTGAAGTTTGTGAGGCATGTGGTAATGAATGCGCTAAGCATCAAATGGAACACTGTCAGGAGTGCGCCCGGATCTGCAAAGAGTGCGCCGAAGAATGCCGGAAAATGGCAGCTTAAGGACTGGTTTTGTTTAGTGCCTCTTATTAGCAGCATCCCGCCAGGTTAAGTAGGCCGGTTGGCATTCTTCTTATTGAATAATCAGCTTTACAGAATCTACTTTAAGCCTGCTCTTTAGCCACTCCCGCATTTTTCTACGATCGGCTGTGCTGAAAGAACTACTGAAGTTCGCGACAACCTGCGTCAACGTATCAGGGCGAAGGCTATCCATTCTGCGTTCAACCACGTTATGTACGGAGTACGTTTGAAGTGAGGGATATAAAGCCTTAAGTTCGGACCGGATGTCGGGAAGAGGAGTTGCAAGTCTGTTTTTTCTATTATCAACAGCCTGCGTTATTGAATCCTTCCTGAACACATCTTCCAGAATGCTTGCTTTAATCTGTGTGAAATCTATTTCCTGTTTGGCATTCAATCCCTGTCTTACCGAAAGTGTTGTGTTGAAAAGCTTATAGTTCCTAAGGTTTTTCCGGATACTGTCGATGGATCTTTCAGGTAATTCATAACCGATCAGCAGGAGATCTATCTCATTTCCTTTCGAGCTATACTTGAAGGTCCGGTTTACCACCTGAGTGTTTTTAAAGCGGAATTGCTCTGTTACAAAGGTTCGTGCGTTGTTTTCAAATATGCTTTTATCCACTATACGATAAGCGAGATAGATGCTGGGTAGTATAGTGATGGTAATTATAGCAATGATATAACGCGAAACCTTCTTTTCATATTTTTTATTCTCAAAGTGCTTTACTTTGAACTTCAAGAAGCGAACGATAAGAAACGTGCTGATACCTATAAAAACGGTATTGATTGAATAAAGATAAATTGCTCCGAGAAAGTAGTATAGATTTCCGGATGCGATACCGTACCCGGCTGTACATAAAGGGGGCATGAGTGCTGTTGCAATTGCAACCCCTGGAATGACATTGCTTTTTTCTTTTCGGGTTCCGGCAACAATGCCCGCCAGTCCACCAAAAAAAGCAATAAAAACATCCCAGACGGATGGGGTGGTGCGTGCCAATAATTCGCTTTGAGCATCGTGAAGCGGCGTTAACCAGAAATACAGGCTTGAAGTTGCAATGCTGATAATCGTAGCGATCAGAAGATTGCGGGCGCCTTTCTTTATTAGCTCAATATCGTTAGTGCCCAATCCCAGACCGATTCCCATTATCGGGCCCATGAGTGGCGAAATAAGCATGGCGCCGATAATTACCGCTGTGGAATTTACGGTCAAGCCAATGGAGGCGATAAAGATGGCAAATATCAGCGTCCATAAATTTGGCCCGACAAAATCTGTATTTTTCCGGATAGAAAGGATCACATCATCTTCATCCGCTTTGTCGACATGCAGATTAAATCTTCTGGAGAAGAAAATTTTTATAATCCTGAGAATACGGTTCTGCTCTTTTTGCATGACAAGGCCAATAATAAAGAATAATTTTTTAATATTAAAGATGAGTACACAACTCCTGCGACTCACAGCATTATCCTGCACCGATTCATTTTTGAGTTTTTATCCTACTTAAAAGAACGAGTCATGCGGTTCTTATAGCCTCATTTAAATGAAAAAATTACTAATCAAAAGAAGGGAATAAAACAACATTACTGTATATTAGCAATATTCTATTGCTTCCAATATCCTGTCAGTGATGCTAAGACGCCCGATAGCAATATTTCTGTTAAGTACTATCCTGATCACTCAGACAGAATTGGGGCAGCTTATGAGGTTTCCGGTACTGGTTTCGCATTACCTTGAGCATAAATGGGAAAAACCAGATATGTCTGTAGCTGCCTTTATCAAGCTTCATTATTTTAGTAAATTCGTGAAGGATAAAGATTTTATGCAGGATATGCGCTTACCTTTTAAATCAGAAGGCCCGGCGCAGTTACTTTCTGTTCTCTCTGCGATTATTCCTCAAAATCTCGCGATATCTATAAAAGCCGCTGAATTCGATATCTATCGCTGTCGACCGGAATATACCGAAAAAATTATCATGGGAATTGCCGTTCCGATATGGCAGCCACCTCAAAAAAGCTAATACATTTCTTTTACTGTCCCTCTCAAAGGGACTGATACTCAGGTTTACTATTTTATAGGCTAATCCTTTGCCGGACTTCTGAAAGGAAACCGCTATATGGATTATTTCTGAAAAAAGATGGAATTATGCTCAACAGAATTATTCGATTTTCTATAAAGAATAAATTAATTATAGGAATGATGACGCTGACGCTTATTGGTGCAGGTATCTATAATGTCAGCAAGTTACCTATTGATGCAGTGCCCGATATTACAAACAATCAGGTGCTTGTGATCACTTCTTCTCCTTCGCTTGGAGCAGCCGACATTGAACGGCTTATTACTTTTCCTATTGAACAGTCTACCCGTAATATTCCTGGCATCATAGAGCAAAGATCTTTTTCCAGGTTCGGGCTTTCTATCGTAACGATTGTGTTTAATGATCAGACAGATGTATACTGGGCCCGGACGCAGGTGAATGAACGGCTTATCGAGGTGCAGGCTCAGATTCCCGCTTCTTTGGGAATGCCCACTCTGGGGCCTGTGACCACCGGACTGGGAGAAATTTTCCAGTATGTGGTGCGACCAAAACCGGGTTATGAAGGCAAGTATGGGCCTATGGAACTCAGGACCATCCAGGACTGGATTATCCGGCGACAATTGCTGGGTACGGAGGGTGTCGCTGATGTAAGTAGCTTTGGGGGACGTCTTAAGCAGTACGAAATAGCCGTTAGTCCCGCCAGACTTAGCTCGGTCAACATCAGCATAGAGGACATCTTTGCTGCCCTTGAAAACAACAATCAGAATACGGGTGGCGCT
>DALYUO010000246.1:6173-7407 GCA_031981225.1 Pararcticibacter sp. | reverse complement strand
GCTAACTGGGACCAGGGAAAGATCCAGTATGTGGAACAATTCAAAGTAATTCTATTAAGCCGGGGAAACCGGGTATTAGGGATATTCGAAGCTTCTACAGGAGGAGTATCGGGAACAATTGCTGATCCCAAGGTGATTTTTGGAGCTGCGCTGAAATCGAATTGTTCATCTGTCATAATTTCTCATAACCATCCCTCCTCTTCTCTAAAACCCAGCCAGGCGGATATAAATCTTACAAAAAAGCTTACATCTGCCGGTGAAATGCTTGACATGCCGGTTCTTGATCATATCATCGTTACGGCAGAAGGATTTTTCTCATTCGCTGATGAAGGGCTGCTTTAAGCCCTTTAATAAAAGCCCTGCCTGTGATGAGCACAAACAGGGCACCTAAACCTTATCAAGAGTAAAGATAATGCAAATCCGGAATAGTATTTTTATTTTTGCTAAAATTGGATATTCAACTAAAAAAACAGGCTGTTACCCGACACTGTCGAGACAATTAGCACGCTTCACTGATACGACAATGGGTGGCGTGTCAAATAGTCGTCATTTGCCCTATTTGATGCTATAAACCAACCGCCGCATTTCGTTCTTGCCCACAACTATCCGGCTTGTTTTTGCTTCTTTATTTATACCATCAATCGCTGATTGAATAAAGACCGGCTTAATATGCCCATTAAAGTATTCTGTGCATTTAATGAACAGTTCAAGCCCCGTTCTGGGGGTTTTAAAATAGCTACCTTTTAAGATATCTTCAAGGTATTCCTTCACTTCACCGGGTGTTGCAATGCTTTTAGGAGATAGTAATTGATCTTTTGCTAATTCTGTAAACGAGCGGAACAAACGATATTTCTTATCAGGATCTTCTATGTATATCTGATAGTTTTTTGTTGCGTTACTGTTGGTCGTGGTCACCACTTTAAGTTTGTATGTAAGGGTTGGCAATGACTTATCCAAAATAGCAGATAGTTGACAATTAAAGATGTGCAAGAGATAGTTAGTGTCCTTTGGTTTGTATCGTTTACTGTGAAGTGGATTTTCGATATCCCGAACAAACAAAGGCTGGTATCCCAATAAAAATGACAGATCACGGTCTGAAAAACCGTGTGAGAGCCTCAGGTCCATTACGTTATAACTCTTCTTAAAGTCAATGGATGTTACTGTAAAGGAATGGGAGGTTTGATTTTCGGGAAGGTTTCCTTTCTTCATTATTTAACTAATTTAGCCGTACAGT
>DALYUO010000246.1:4900-6163 GCA_031981225.1 Pararcticibacter sp. | reverse complement strand
TGGAGTTTTCTAATTCACGTTTTATCAAACGCCCTTTTATCGCAAATCGGTCTAAAGGCGATCCGAAATCTGATTGCCTCCAGCTTTTACTAAACAGTGTATTGGCAAACTCGGTGACTTCTTTTGCAGACTTATAGGAATTAAAAAAAATCGATTCGTCAAGTATATAGTTAAGTGCGCCAGTTGGATATATTTTATTTGATATAACGCTTATAGATTTCGGTACCAATACGTCAGGTAGAACAGTGAGAGGATAAAAATCATACATTGAATATTGTTCCTGTACCCTCTCGTTCGATCCATCCATTTCATATCTATTATTAATTATTGCTGCTTCAGCTGAAAAAATGTGCAAGAATGCATGCAACTGGTCGTCAGAATATTTATGTTCGCTCGATATTCCTTCTGCTTTCCCCACAAGAGATAGATTTGCTGAATCATTTGATTTTGAAGAGAGTTTTTTCTGTGATAAATCTAAATTGTATCTAAAAGTTCGAACAACGTTAATTATATGTTGATCAACTGCTGAAACATAGCAAGGTTTTGAGTTGCTTTTTGCCATATTCTAAGGTCGGGCAATGAAAAAATATGCATTGGTTCCAAATTTATTTTGGAATTATTGTAAGTATTTATACCTTAGTATTATGTATTAATTTTTAATATAAACAAATAAAAGACATCATAATTTTAAAGAAGAGGTATTAACAAAAGAGTCTCGCGCGCAAATTCCGAGTTTTGCTAGCAGACGAGACAATAGGTTAGTGCCCATAATGACTTTTGCGTATTTTTGCGCAAACTATAGCATTATGGGCCCTATTGTTTATCGTTCTGTAGGCCCTCGGAAGCCAGCGCGGCGATATCAAGGGGCCCGCTATAGTACATGCGCCCGTACGTATATTAAGAGACTCGTTACTGACAGTAGCGAGAATGAAAGAAACTAAGATTTACAGCTTTTTTTTCCAGAGGCATCCTATATCAGGATGCCTGTCATTGTTAGTGAATAATGACTCTTTTATTCTTTTCGCATCACTTTCCGTCTTCCTTTTTACTGTTTTTAACGACACAGAAATAAGCTTAAGCATTATTGAATCTACTCCCCTTCAGGACCCGATAATGAACATCTTTAAGTCCCCAGAGTGAAATTAATGCCGAGCGACCGCTTGGTTCTACCTTTTCTAGAATATTATCTTCTTAATCATTAATTAAAGAACGTTCATGAAAAAAAAGCTATTTACGATAGCCCTGGCCGTGCTTTGCCCTTTT
>DALYUO010000246.1:3919-4890 GCA_031981225.1 Pararcticibacter sp. | reverse complement strand
CATCGCATAAAAGCTCTTAATATTGGCGACTCGATCCCGAAAGCACTGTGGCACCAACCCCTTGAGGTTGTAAACCATCAGGAAGGCAAAAACACTCTAACACTCAATCATCACAGAGGGAAACTTATTCTCCTCGACTTCTGGGCGACCTGGTGTTCCGGATGTATAGCCGCGATACCAAAGTTGAAGAAACTGCAGCAAACCTTTCCTGAAGACGTAAGGGCCTTGCTGGTGACCGACGAGGGAAAAGAGAAGGTCGCCGCCTTTTCTAATCGCAACGCACTGATGTCAACAGCAAATTTCGCCACTGTTATCAGTGATACTATTCTTAATAAAGTATTTCCTCACAGGTTTATCCCTCACTACGCATGGATCAGCAAAGAGGGAACTTTGATCGCAACAACGGGAACAGATGGTTTGACTGAGTCTTCGGTGAGGGAAATGCTAAGCGGGTTCGTACAAAAAAGTCGCTTGAAAACTAAAAAAGATCTGGATGTTCAAAAACCTCTGTTCATGTCAGAATCATTTAATTTCGGCGATAGCCTTCTTGCCTATTCCATCTTCCTTAAGGGCGCTTATTCAGGCTTGCCCAGTGGAAATCACCGCGTCTCGATAAATGGGAAAGTCAGAGGTCACGCGTCCACAAATCTTCCAATACTCGACATTTACATCTCGGCGGTCATACCGCTCTTCAGGCAATTAGGCGACAAGTACTCAGCAAAGCGGAATATACTGGAAGTGCGAAACAGCGCGGACATCCAGCTTCAATACATCGATTCTTCATCTTATAAAACAAACAATCTTTACAACTATGAGCTGATTGTGCCGCCGGAAAAAGCGGACAGTATTCCAATTGTAGTGCTTAGGGAGTTAAATCGTTATTCGCCATATGCTGGTGCGATCGAAAGGCGCATAACAAGGTGTTTCGTACTAGTCAGGAAAGGAAGTTCAGAAGCATACAAAACTAAGGG
>DALYUO010000246.1:3360-3909 GCA_031981225.1 Pararcticibacter sp. | reverse complement strand
AACACCATAGGCGGCAATACTGGTCCCTTTATCATTTCGAATCTGCCTGTGCGCAGCTTAGTTAGCAGGCTTGATAGCGACCCCTCTATTCCATTACCGGTAATTGATCGGACAGGAATCACTTGTAACATTGACCTTACCCTGTCCGGTAAGAAATCCTTGCACTCGTTAAGGAGCGGCCTTCAACGTTACGGACTGGATTTAATTGAAAAAGAAGAGCTGCTTAACATGTTTGTCATCAGAGATAAATTTTCCCACCGGGCATCCACTCAACAACCGTAAACAAATAAGAAAATGCATTTAAAGTTTATACCCTTCGTTCTTTTATATACGTTTTACCTTTCTTCCGCATATAGTCAGCACGAACTTAAGGGGCGGATACTTTCAAGCTCCGAAGAACCTCTCCCGGGTGTGACTATTTCCGCCAAAGAAATAAAAAGCAATACATTATCGGATGATCAGGGCAACTTCATTTTAAAGAATGTAGTTGCCGGAGAGACCATCACTTTTACCTCGGTCGGCTACGAGCAAATAACAAAAACGATCCGG
>DALYUO010000246.1:2877-3350 GCA_031981225.1 Pararcticibacter sp. | reverse complement strand
ATTAGCAATACGACTAAAAAGATCATCTTTTCAGTTAGAAGAGGTCAGCATTAATACCGGTTACCAGCAACTACCCAAAGAAAGATCTACAGGATCGTTCACTCATGTAAGCAAAGACCTGTTTAACCAGCAGTTGGGAGCAGATATCCTCACCAGGCTTTCTGCTGTTACTGCGGGATTAACAACCGACAAAGGGACCTCGGCGACGGCCCGTATAATGGTGAGAGGCCTGAGTACTATCAGAGGGCCGAAGGACCCATTAATTGTGGTTGATAATTTCCCTTATAATGGGGATCTGCAAAATCTGAACCCGAACGAAGTAGAAAGTATCACGGTATTGAAAGATGCCGCCGCGGCCTCAATATGGGGTGCCAGGGCCGGTAACGGGGTGATAGTCATTACCACCCGGAAAGGTAAATTCAATCAGCCGGTATCACTCGATTTCAATTCGAACGTCAGGATCGGGCTCAAGC
>DALYUO010000246.1:0-2867 GCA_031981225.1 Pararcticibacter sp. | reverse complement strand
ATAAAACAGATGTCTGCTTCCGACTTCATCGCTATTGAAGAACTATTGTACTCAAAGAATTATTACCGGAGCCAGATCAATTCCTCAGCAAGGCCGGTATTGTCCCCCGTGATTGAACTCCTTTCAGCAAGAGATAATGGTTCCATCACACCAGACGATGTTGAAAGACAGCTTCAGACATTAAAGGAAGTGGACGTAAGAGATCAGTTTTCACGATACGTTTATCGCACCTCTTACAATCAGCAGTACTCGCTTTCGCTGAACGGCGGAGGTCAGAAGTTTAACTGGATAAGCTCCGTCGGTTACGACAACAATGTCAGCAACCTGGATGCCGTTTATGAAAGGAAGAATCTCCGGTTAAACGGAAGCTACAAACCGGCAAGTAACCTCAATATCACTACAGAGGTTTTATACACGCAGAGTGAAAGCAGAAGTGGCCGTCCAGGCTATGGTGATATTGCTCCAAAAGGATCTGGTGCCTTGTATCCTTATGCGCAGTTTGCAGATGATCTTGGACAACCGCTCGCTCTTCCTATGTTATACAGAAGCTCGTACTTACTAAACGCGGGTCAAGGAAAACTACTTAACTGGCAATACTATCCGCTGGAAGACTACAAGCACTCCTTTAACCGGAATAATATAAATGATGTGCTGATCAACTTGGGATTGAATTACCGTCTGACCTCTGCCTTGAATCTTGACCTTAAGTACCAGCTGGAATCACAACACATTAATACCAGAACGCTGTACGATGAAGACAGCTTTTATGCCCGAAATACTATAAATCTGTACACAGTACTCGATGACGCCGGAACAGTAAAACACAACGTTCCCCCTGGAGGGATTCTTGATTATTCCAACCAAAAGCTTCTTTCAGAAAACCTGAGGGCACAGTTAGGATATGCCATTCAGTCTGGAAATAATGACCTCTCCGTATTAGCTGGTGCGGAGATCAGGGATGCTGTCACCGAAGGAAACCAGGACCGGATGTACGGATTTGACAGCGACAACTATACTTTTGGAAACGTTGACTACACGACCCGTTTCCCTTCTATTATTAACGGAAGTTTGTCGTATATTCAAAACAATCGTGACATTTCACGCAGAAACAACCGGTTCGTTTCCGTTTTCGCTAATGGAGCTTATACTTTCGCACGCAAGTATACTCTTTCCATAAGCGGCCGCAGGGATGCGTCCAACTTGTTCGGTTTAAGGACAAACGATCAGTGGAACCCCTTCTGGTCTGTTGGCGCTGGCTGGCTTCTTTCAGGGGAAGGATTTTATAACTTGACTGTCCTTCCCCATCTTAAATTCCGCATGTCTTATGGTTCGAGCGGCAATATTGATCCTTCTATGGTAGCTGTTACTACCCTCGCCTATCTTTCAGAACCTTCTCCTTATACCAATCTGCCCTATAGCCGGTTTTCGTACTATTATAATCCTGAACTTAAGTGGGAAACTTCCAGAATGCTTAACGCGGGTGTTGATTTCAGTTTCCGCAGTAACAAATTATCAGGGAGCATTGAGTTCTATAGAAAGAATGGAACTAACCTTTTTGGTACCGCTCCATTGGACTACACAGCCGGCACTGGTGCTACAATAGTAAAAAACGTTGCTTCCATGACAGGAAAAGGTCTTGATATACAACTAAAAAGCCAAAACCTAAATGGGAAAACAGGATGGACAACTACCTTAAACCTTAACTACTATAAAGATGAAATAAAAGACTATTCCCTTAGCTCCTACCAGGCCAGCCGCTTTATCAGCACAGACGCTACTTTCCCAATCACCGGGATGAAAGGGTATCCGGTTTATTCTATATTAGCTTACCAGTGGGCAGGTCTGGACCCGGAGAATGGTGACCCGATGGGTTATGTAAACGGAGAGAAGAGTAAGGCTTATTCAACAATTACCGGAAGTGATACAAAGGTTACCGATCTCCGGTTTTTTGGATCTGCGGTACCAACGACCTTTGGTTCACTAATTAACAGCTTCTCGTATCGCAATATTACCCTTGCTTTTAGCATCTCCTACAAGCTTGGATACTATATGCGCAGGTCATCCATTAATTATTCGTCCCTGTTCTCGAACTGGCAGGGGCATTCTGACTATGAAAAACGGTGGCAGCAACCCGGAGACGAACAATGGACAAATGTTCCTTCTTTGATTTACCCAACCACTACTGCACGTAACAATTTCTACAGTGGCTCTGAAATCCTTGTAGATAAGGCTGACCACATAAGATGCCAGTATATCAACCTTGATTGGCGTATTACTCCTAACAGGGGGATCCCGCCGGTAATTAAAACACTTCATCTTTACCTGAACGCAGACAATATCGGCATCTTGTGGAGAGCTAATAAACATGGAATAGACCCCGATTACAACTACGGAACCAACCCGTTGCCTCCGGCGCGTATCTATTCAATAGGTCTCAGAGCCAGCTTTTAAACGTATCCTAATTTTCAATAGCATGAGAAAAAATATGTGCATGATTCTCGCTCTTCTAATAGTCACGTTGAGCAGCTGCGAGAAGTTTCTGAGTGAAAAATCTGACCAGAAACTACTGGTTCCCTCAACCCTTGATGACCTGCAATCGATCCTGGACAACTATAGCGTGATGAATACAGGCTTTTGTTCAGTTGGAGAGGTTAGTGCGGACGATTATTATCTGACTTCAGCAGACTACAATGCCCTTTCCAGCGATTATGAAAAAAGAATGTATATATGGGATAAAGACAACCTTTTTCCCCCTGGAACGGACGGAAACGATTGGAGTAACTGCTATAGGGCGGTTTATGCCAGCAATTCAGTTCTTGAATCTCTTGCCAGGTTTGACAGAAATGAACATAACAGGAGCTATTGGG
>DALYUO010000245.1:6337-7510 GCA_031981225.1 Pararcticibacter sp. | reverse complement strand
AACGTTGCGCGCCTTGCCCGCGACCTCAAAACCTACACAGAACTCATGGAAGCTAATGCGGGCACACGGGAAAAGGTGAGCCAGGTACGCCAGGACTATCAGGACGCTCTTAACCAGTCGGCACAGTTGAGGAAACAAATGGCAGACGCAGCCATCAAAGCCCCTACCAGCGGAGTTGTAAGCCTGAAACTGGTTGAAGAAGGAGTTTTTGTTACTTCAGGAACCGAGATTACCAGTATAGTAAACCTTTCGCAAGTGAAGGTGCAGGTCAATCTTACTGAAACAGAGGTATATCAGGTGTCAGAAGGTCAGAAAGTAAAGTTATCTGCAGACGTGTATCCCGGAAAAACCTTCGATGGTACCATCACCTATATTAGTCCGCAACCCAATGAAACACACAATTACCTGGTAGAGATCATAGCGAACAACCCTCCAGAGTCGCCTTTACGTTCCGGGACTTTTATATATGCCGACTTTTCCAAAAAGACTGCGCAACGGATCCTGTTGATTCCGGCGGAAACATTAGTGGAAAACGCCAGAGAGCCCTCTGTATATGTAGTCAAAAATGGAAAAGCACGACTATTGCAGATAAACGTTGGAGACAGGTACGGAGAATATATTAAAGTATTGGAGGGAATAGGCCGCAACGATATTGTAGTGACTTCAGGACAGATCAACCTCAGCGACGGCACATCAGTAAACATCTCTAGATAAACACAGGATTATGTCGATAACAGAAATTGCGATAAAACGCCCTCTCCTGCTCATAGTTATATTTACTGTACTGATCCTCTTCGGACTGCAGTCGTACTTCAACTTAAACTATAATCTGTTGCCCAGGATCGATATCCCGGTAGTATCAGTCAGCACCATATATCCAGGTGCTTCGGCGGCGGAGGTACAGTCGTCGGTAACGAAGAAGCTGGAGGATGCATTTGCATCTGCTGAAGGCCTTCAGCAGATCAGTTCTACGTCGCTTCAGGGTGTTTCACAGATAACTATAGAGTTCAGAAGTGGTGTAGACGTTAACAATGCGGAACGTGAAATACAGCGTATGGCCGATCAGACGCTCAACGATCTGCCCGACATTGCAGAAAGGCCGCGGGTACAAAAACTGGATCTCGGAGAAGCTCCTGTAATTAAAGCAGGTATAACTGCAGACCTTCCTCCGAA
>DALYUO010000245.1:376-6327 GCA_031981225.1 Pararcticibacter sp. | reverse complement strand
TGGTAGATCATCAGATCAGACCAATCCTTCAGAATGTTCCCGGCGTTGGACAGGTTGATATCATTGGTGGTGATAAACGCGAAATACAGGTCAACATAGACAGGGAAAAACTACAGCTGTACGGGTTATCTACCAGGCAGGTAACCGATGCGGTTCACAATGCCAACCAGTCGTTTCCTGCAGGCAGCATAGAAACCAGAAACCAGCAGTTTTCTATCCGTTACGATGCCAATTTAAGCTCGCTCGATCAGCTGCGCAACCTGATCATCGTGCAGAACTCTGCAGGAGGAAATATCTATCTTAGAGACATTGCTGAAGTGGCAGACGCAACATCGAAAACCACAGCTATTAGTCATATTAACGGAATACCCGCTATTGGTATACAGATCATTAAGCAAGCTGATGCAAATGCCGTAGATGTAAGCGACCTGATAAAAGCGACTTTTAAAAGTATAGAGGGACAGTATCAGCAAAAAGCTATGAGTATCAGGGTGTCGTCTGACCAGAGCGTTTACACCCTCGAATCGGCCGATGCAGTAATAACAGACCTGATGCTTGCTATGTTCATTGTAGGCCTCGTGATGCTTGCCTTTCTGCACAGTGTCAGGAGTTCGCTGTTTGTGCTTGTTGCGCTTCCCTCCTCCATTATACCAACGTTCATTGCGATGTACCTGCTTGGGTTTTCATTAAACCTGATGACGCTGATGGCTATGTCGCTGGTTGTAGGCATTCTGGTAGACGACTCTATTGTTGTTCTGGAAAATATTTACCGGCATCTGGAGGCCGGATCCGACAAGAGAAAGGCTGCACTTGAGGGCCGTAATGAGATCGGTTTTACCGCTCTGGCAATCACGCTGGTTGACGTGGTGGTATTCCTTCCTCTTGCTCTGGCTGGAGGAACCATCGGTGCAGTGCTCCGGGAATTCTCGCTCGTGGTAGTTTTTTCAACGCTAATGAGCTTGTTTGTTTCTTTTACTATCACGCCGATGCTCGCCAGCCGGTTCGGAAAAATCGAAGATTTGAAAAAGCAGACTTTATGGGGGCGGATAAACCGGGGCTTTGAGCAGTTTATTGATACACTCAAAGACGAATACGGTAAGTTACTTGCCAGAGTACTTAAGAGGAAGAGATGGCTTTTTACAGGTACGCTATTTCTTTTGTTTGGAGCGATAAGCCTTCTGCCTATGGGTTTTATTGGCAGTGCTTTTATTCCGACTGCCGACCAGGGGGAACTGCTGATCAATCTTGAGCTGGAACCAACGGCGTCGATATACAAAACAAACCAGGCCACACAGGAGGCGGAAAGAATTATCATGAAGGAACCTATAGTGAAAAACGTGTTTTCGAGTATCGGTTTCATTGAGGGCAGTGTAGCGGGTACATCTAATAATGCAAACCGGGCAGAAATTACAATTAAACTGACCGGCAAAAACGAGCGGCAAATGTCGTCGGAGGAATTTGGCGTTGTAATGCAGCGCAAGCTGACAAGTATGATACCCGGGGTAAAATTCACCACCTCGGTAAGTTCCATAGAGGGGGGAGCTGAGGATGCGCCGATACAGATCGGGGTTAAAGGGCTCGACATTGAAAAAGTAAGACAGGTTGCCGAATCGTATCAAAAAATGATAGCTGCGGTTCCGGGCACCCAGTTCGTGAAGCTATCAGTTACTGACAGAAGAACTGAGCTTAATGTAAAATTAAACCGCGAAAGGATGGGCATTTTGGAGCTGAATGCCAGCGACGTTGGAGCTGCACTCCAGAACGCCTTCAGCGGAAACGATCAAAGCCTGTTTAAAGAGGCGGGCAACGAGTACGATATACGTATTATTCTCAACAGGTTTAACCGCTCGAGCATCAACGACGTCAGGCACCTTCCCTTTACAAACAGTAACGGCGAAAGCTTCACACTAAGCCAGTTTGCAGAGGTGAGCGAATCGCCGGGAGAAAGTGCACTTCAGCGAACAGACAGGATGGGATCTATTGCTATTGAGGCGAACGTCATGGGACGGCCACTAGGAAGCGTGATAGACGACATCAAGGCCAGGTCGCAATCTATAAAATTACCAGAAGGAATCAGTATAGAATATCTGGGAGATGCCAAAAACCAGGATGAAGCTTTCGGCAGTCTTGGACTGGCTCTGGTGACCGCATTTTTACTGGTTTACCTGATCATGGTGGCTTTATATGAAAATGCTGTTTACCCTTTTGTTGTGCTGTTTTCGATACCGGTGGCGCTCGTGGGCGCTTTACTGGCCCTGGCTTTGACAATGGAAACACTAAACATCTTTTCTATAATAGGGATAATCATGCTTTTAGGCCTGGTTTCGAAAAATGCAATCCTGATAGTCGACTTTACCAATCAGTTGAAAAGCGAAGGATTTACCGTAAAGAGCGCTCTCGTTGAAGCGGGCAGAGAAAGATTGAGACCAATACTGATGACTACGCTTGCCATGATATTTGGGATGCTTCCTATAGCAATGGCTACCGGAGCCGGGGCCGAAATTAAAAACGGGATGGCATGGGTTATTATCGGAGGTCTGGCAAGTTCGATGATCCTGACCCTGTTTGTAGTTCCGGCGATGTATCTCGTTGTCGACAACCTTCTTACAAGGCTTCTTAAAAAACGCCTGGAGAACGATTTAAAGAAAAGAACGAATTATTAACAACTTTAAAAAGAATTTATGAGAACGGAGACCGTTTTAGGGATAGCAAATAATGAAGAACTCCGTTTTGGTATAAAAAAAAGTTTGTTTTGTATAAATACTATTTTATTCCAATCTCTTTTGCCGTAGTTAGCTGATAATATGAACATGTCGGACAATATAATCAAAGACACGAGGTACCATCAAAACTGGCTTGTAGGCTTCCTTATTGAGAAAAGATATAGATTATATCGACATACACTTATATGGGCTTATATAATTTTAACTGAATTCCATCAGCCAAACGGGCCACATGTAAAGCTAAGGATTGTGCTGTTCTTTTCCGCGGTATATGTAAACATGTATCTGCTGATCCCGGCACTTCTGCTTAAGGACCGGTATTTCACTTACCTGTTTACCCTCGTAACTATAATCCTTGTCACCTACTTTCTTCCTGCCTGGATTTTCGATCACTATTCCTCAGGTTATCAGAAGGAGGCAGAAAAGTCGCAAAGTGTAATTTGGGATATAATTGGAAATATGAATTTACTTGGGATTGCTGTATTCTCATCCACTGCAATAAAACTTCTTCAGCGATCAAAAATAGATTCAACAAGGATTAATGACCTTGAAAAAAACACCCTGCAGATAGAACTTCGGGAACTAAAGAACCAGATCAGTCCCCACTTTTTGTTCAACATGCTCAATAACGTGAATGTCCTGATACAAAAAGACCCGCAGAAGGCAAGTACTGTTGTTATGAAGTTGTCTGAATTTCTAAGATACCAACTATATGAAACCAGCGGCGGGTCGGTATCATTGCAGTCAGAAATCAAGTTCCTCAAGGACTTTATAGAGCTTGAAAAAATACGACGCGATGACTTCAGCTTTACAGTATCGGATACGACTCCTGCAGAATCAATGAGACTTTTGTTACCACCCGGCTTGTTTCTCACTTTCGTAGAAAACGCGGTAAAACACAGCGCAGATTCTGAGGAGTCTTCTACTATTGACATTACTTTCTCAATATGCGATAGACGACTAATATTTACCTGTATCAACACGAAGCCTAAAGAACCGTCCTCTACAAAGTCAGGCGGACTTGGGCTAACAAACATCACACGCCGACTGGATTTATTATATGGCAAAAGCTACACGCTTAATATTCAGAACCAGCAAGAGTTATATAAAGTAGATTTAAGCATACCGATATGAATTGTATCATCGTAGACGACGAACCCCTGGCAAGAGAAGGCTTGCTTATGCACTTGCAGAGCATTCCCAATATTATAGTCTCCGGAAGCTTTAACAGTGCAAAAAAGGCATTCGATTTCATGCAGGAAAACCGGATCGATCTTGTCTTCCTTGACATACAAATGCCGGGTTTGAATGGTCTCGAATTTGCAGCAACTATGCCACAGGAGTCTCTTTTAATATTTACGACTGCCTACTCGCAATACGCCCTCGACAGTTATGAAGTAGACGCGATTGATTATTTGGTAAAGCCTATTGCGAAAGCGCGGCTGGAGAAGGCGGTAAACAAAGCGTTCACTTATCGCACCTTGATGAGTGAACACGGAACTACGGAAAGTGTGGAGAATGATTTCATGCTTATTAAGGCAGACCGTCGTTATCATAAAGTTTTATTTAAGGATATTCTTCATATCGAGGGCCTTAAAGATTACGTAGTGATCTATACAGAAGGAAACAAAATCACTACAGCAATGAACCTCAAAACGGTACATAGTCATTTGGATAGCAAAATTTTTGCAAGGGTGAGCAAGTCGTATCTGGTCAACATCACACATATTGACTCTTTTGATAATCATACCATTTACATCAGACAATTTGAAATACCTATAGGAGATATCTTCAGAAAGGCCTTTCTGGAAATGTATCTCGGCAAGGACCTTTCAGAGAAACTATAGAGGAAAAAATTAACAATTTAAAAAACGTATCATGAAAAAAACAATCTGTTTATTTTCATTGGCCTTCTTTTGCCTTAACTTAAAGGCGCAGGAGAACGATGATATCAAGAAAAAAATGCAGGCTACACTGGCCGATAAATTTCCGGAAACCAGAACTATTGATATTCGGTACCTTCGCTATCTGCCTTCAGACTTTGATACAGAGCTTATGGAAGAAGGATATGAGGTAGGAAAGCTGGAGAGTTACTCAAAGTTGAGGGTAGGAATCAACCTGCCGGTAATCCGCCAACCCAAATGGAACATTACGAGCTCTTTTATTTATACTAATGATGCTTTTGATCTGCATAACGTGTCCAGTCAAAATAATCCGCTACAACCACCTTACAACAAAAAACGAGAGTTCCATACATTTGTAGGAGCTGTTAGTTTCACCTATTTCTCCACTTTATTTGGAAAACCTTTCATCTACAACTCCAGCCTGATAGCTGATGCCAGTAACAGAGATATAGAACGCCTGAAAGGATTTATTGGAGGGTCATTGGTAATTAAGCGAACACCTCAAACCATGATGACCGTGGGCGCGGTTGTATTCGTAGACCCGGCGTCGCCTCTACCCTTTGCACCTACCTTCTCGCTGGACCACAAGTTCAGCGGATCAGCCTGGGTATTGGATCTCATTCTTCCGCAACGCCTGCTCCTCAAGCGTAGCCTGTTAACTAACGGACGGATCTCTATAGGAAGCGAGATTGCTGGCGACGGATTTTACGTCAATAATCCGCTTCCCGAATATTCCTCAGTCTACAATTTCACGCAGGTTGAATTAAGATCAGGTTTAACGTATGAATACGGCATTAAAAACGTGATACTGTCTTTCAAGACAGGAATATCTACTCCACTAAGTAACAGGCTCACAGAAAAAGGGGAATCTACCAGCGATTATATTCTCAAAGTGAACCGTCAGAGTGCCGGCTATTTCAGCATCGGGGCTTCTTATAATCTATTTAAGAAAAAAAAGGATTAGGTTTCCCTAAGGAGTTATCATGCGTTTCTCCTCCGCTCACGCCTTCTATGGAAACCATAGTTGCATTCATTCAGCACCTCCTGCCCCAAGCAGGTGGTGCTAAGGGAAAAGCATCCCGCTTAAATAAGGAAACAGATCCAGTGCATAACCATTATTCTGAATAAAGGTCCCATAGTAATAATATAGACACCACATTTTTTCTTAATTTAGATTCTAAATCATAACATTTACCCTACAGAATCACGTGCTATGAAAAATAAGAGCAGCAAACAACTTTCAGAAGAACACCGCGAGGAATTATTGATAACGCTGAAGGCCCGTTTTGAGAAAAATATGAATCGCCATAAAGGTATTGAATGG
>DALYUO010000245.1:0-366 GCA_031981225.1 Pararcticibacter sp. | reverse complement strand
GTACAGGCAAAACTGGTGGCCAATACCGAAAAACTATGGTCGCTCAGTGAAATGGAAAGAACTGAAGGAGAACCGGATGTGGTGGGTTATGATAAAAGTACGGGGGAATACATATTTACCGATTGTTCTGCTGAAAGCCCGAAAGGCCGGAGAAGCATTTGTTACGACCACGAGGCGATTGAGTCAAGAAAAGAGCATAAACCAGACGATTCCGCCATGGGTATGGCAGAGGACATGGGTATAACAATCTTAACTGAGGAACAATACAGACATCTGCAAACTCTAGGTAACTTCGACACAAAAACGTCAAGCTGGATAGAAACGCCGCCTGATATCAGAAAACTCGGTGGAGCCCTCTTTGCTGAT
>DALYUO010000244.1:7346-7529 GCA_031981225.1 Pararcticibacter sp. | reverse complement strand
CATGTACAGACTATCTAAAATCTATGCTTAGTCCCCAACTTTTTTGCTTGATCCGTATTTTCCCGCCTCGGGTACAAAACTTATTTCTCTTGCGGTTACATGTTCGATTTCCAATGAATTGAACTGTTCCGCTATTAGCACTGATTCCATCCAGGGGGCTCCAGCCACCCGGAACGGAACAGA
>DALYUO010000244.1:4785-7295 GCA_031981225.1 Pararcticibacter sp. | reverse complement strand
GGGGTATAAGAGCGCCGATTCAAAGCTATTTATTGCAGGGGAAGCAGGAACAAAAGAAGCAGACCAGTCGCCATATATCATCTCTCTTGTCCAACCATCACAACGTACCACATCCAGAGGACAGCCTAAATTTCTTGTTGCATTAAAATACAAGGCCAGTTCACCTAGAGTACAGCTATGCCTTACGGGAATCTCCCATCTGCCAATAAAGCTACTGGTGGATTTTTCATCCAGAAATGGCCCTTCAGCAAGGGAAAGCAGTCCGGATATAGGATTGGGGCGGTCAAGTATTATCAAAGGCTTGTTATTTCGTGCACAACTTTCCATTATCCATGTCATCGTCCATAAGTACGTGTAGAACCTGCTGCCAATATCGGGCAAATCGACGAGAACAAGGTCTATACCCGAAAGATCCACATCGTCCGGAGCTAACTTATCTCCATACAAACTAATCACAGGTAAGCCCGTGAGTGTATCGCCGCAGTTATTTATAAAATGGCCGTCTTCGCCCGTCGTATCTAATCCATGTTCAGGAGAGAAAAGCTTTACCAGCCGATAACCATGATTAAGCAGTGCCTTTCGCGAGGCGATGTAATCCCTTGTGACTGCTGCGTTGTTTGTTAACAATCCGAGGCGTTTCTTCTTATCGCCGTTCAACAGGAATATGTCAATGCCATTCAATACTGGCTGCATGATGTTATTCTGAATATATATGTAAACTTAATGAAAAGAAGATAGGGATCAAGGCATTGTCTGCTGCGGGTTTTATCAAAAAAGGCCTCAATTTGCTTGAGGCCCTTTTTGAAGTGGAGAATATCGGAGTCGAACCGATGACCTTTTGCATGCCATGCAAACGCTCTAGCCAGCTGAGCTAATCCCCCTTTTTGGAATTGAATGCAAATATAATGCTTCGGAATAAAAATCAAAGAAATATAGATGAAATATAAAAGATCCGCAATCTAAAGGAATTACGGATCTTTTTAAGCCTGGACTCTATTTATCCATCAGCCTGAGTACATAGCTGTAAGAGTATTTTTTATCTAGCAAGCGATACTGGTCATGCGGCAATGCGCCCCAACTGTCGTCGCCTCCTACTCCTCTTTGTTTGAGATCAATGTTAAGATACACGTCTTTTCTCGGCTTGATATCTACAGGGTGCTGCTGTTTCTTCGTTAGCCCGGGATCCAGATCTTCTGTCGGGTTATTAATAGCGCTAAAACAGATTGGCTGTTCACCTTCGATCCTAAGACCCCTTCCATTAACGTCGGTAAGGCTTAACCAGCGCACGTCGGTTTTATAACCACCTTCCTGTGGCCGGATATAGTTTAAAGTGTACTGGTTGCTTACTTTATCGCTATATCTTCCAATGAAAGCTGCTGTTTTCCGGTCACTATAATTTTCCCAGGGGCCGCGGCCATAGTATTCAAGGTTTTCATACTGTCCCGGCAGCTGCATCCGCATACCGAATCGAGGCAATTCAGGAAGGTCGCGACCAGTCATATCTATTGAAGCTGTTACTTTTACTGATCCGTCATTTTGTATCAGGTAATCAACCACGTATGGTACGCCGATACCGGTCAGTTCATAATCCACTTTGATGGGTAAACCCGAATCTCCCTGTTCTCCTACAGTGATATTTCTGACAACGGCATTTTCATGTGCGTTCCTCCAGATGCCTAGTGTAGAAGGCATCCTGCTTCCAAAGTCGTTATCGGTTGGTGCCCTCCAAAAATACGGCTGCGGATATCCGCTGATAATCCATCCGCTCTTACCCGAAGAGAAGCGTGTGAACCTGCCTTCTTTAGCATTGAATTCGCCGTTTATCGCTCCTGAAGTAAACTTGAGAGTATTACCGGTCCTTTCAATTTTAAGATCATTCCTGGCAGAACCAGAAGTAGGGGCCAAATATTCGCCGGCTGTTTTAAACTGCTCCCTTGCTATTTCGTGCCCGACAGGGATCATTTCGGTGGCTGACTTTGTATAGGCATAAACATTTAGAAAGAACTCACTTCCGGCGGAAGCCTTAAATTGCGGCAACTGCAATTTAACATCTTTCTTTTGGTGGGGTGCAAGGCTTACAACAAAAGTGCCGTCCTTTACTTTCTCACCGTTAAGGTACATCTCCCATTTGAAATTATACTGATCGAGATTCGTAAAATCGAAGAGGTTCTCTACTGAAATAAGCCCTTTCGAAACATCTTTATCTTTAAACAGAATGTTCTGATATACTTTCTTCACTTCATACAGTCCGGGGTGTGGTGTTCTGTTGGCTGCTATCAGACCGTTAGCACAGAAGTTCTCGTCATTCTGAAGATGATAGCCTCCCAGATCCCCACCATAAGCCCAGAAGGTACGACCGTCTCTTGTTGTGGTTTTCATACCCTGATCTACCCAATCCCAGATGAAGCCGCCCTGCATATGCTTACTGCCGTAGATTATATCCCAGTATTCCTGAAAATTACCATTGCTGTTACCCATCGCGTGGGAATATTCACACATGATATATGGTC
>DALYUO010000244.1:0-4775 GCA_031981225.1 Pararcticibacter sp. | reverse complement strand
GCGCATTCGCATATTCTTTCATTGATTCTACGCGTGGATACATCGGGCAAACGATATCCGTATTCTCATTCTCACCCGACTGCTCGAATTGTACCATTCGCGTATTGTCTCTTTGCTTGATCCATTTATAGGCTTCATAAAACACAGGTCCGTTACCGCATTCGTTACCTAGCGACCAGATGATCACAGAAGGATGGTTTTTATCTCTTTCCACCAGGCGATGAATGCGATCCATGTGCGCCGGAGCCCATAAGGGTAAATAAGCCGGATGTTTAGACTTGTCAAACCAGCCCTGCCATTCTGCACCCATGCCATGGGTTTCGATATTAGCTTCGTCCACGAGATAGAGGCCATACTGATCGCAGAGCTTGTACCACAGTGGATCGTTGGGATAATGGCTGGTACGAACGGCATTAATATTAAACTGCTTCATCAGCATGATATCTTTCATCATAAGCTCCCTCGAAGGAATATGTCCGTTCACATCATCATGCTCATGCCTGTTGGCCCCTTTAACATAAATGGGCATGCCATTTACCGTTAACTGCGCATCTTTTATCTCGACCTTCCTGAATCCTATTTTAGCGCCGGTATGACCAAGGAGGGCGCCTTTATTATCTTTCAGGCTGATAATGCAATCATAAAGATTGGGATGTTCCGCACTCCATTTTAAAGGATTAGTGACAGTACCGCTAAAATTTACGGTCTGTATAGAATCTGCACCGATGGAAACAGCCTTCTGAGCGCTATAAACTATTTTACCAGCTTTGTCAAGTACCGAAACAGTCAGGCTTCCTCCCTTAATGTTATTCGCCGAAAACTGCCTCAGATCAACCGATGCGGTAAACAGTCCGTTGGTATATTTAGAATCCAGATCCCCTTTTATAAAGAAATCCCATATACTTAATTTGGGAAGTGAATACAGGCATACATCCCTTTCAATACCGCTGATCCTCCAGAAGTCCTGATCTTCGAGATAACTGCCGTCGTGCCAGCGGAACACCTGCACAGCAAGGAGGTTCTGCCCTTTCTTAAGATATTTGGTGATATTGAATTCTGCCGGAGATTTAGACGCTTTTGTAAGTCCGACCTTCTGCCCATTCACGTAGACAAACGCACAGCCGGTTATTGATCCGAACTGAAGGATCACTTCGCGACCGTCCCAGCCTGCCGGAACAGTAAATGCTTTACGGTAGGTTCCTACGGGATTGTCCTCTCCTACATAGGGCGGATTCCTGGGATGCGGATAGGTAATGTTAGTATAAATCGGAATGCCGAAGCCCTTCATCTCCCAGTTTGAAGGAACAGGCGTCTCAGTCCAATGAGAATCGTCAAGGTCTGTCCTGTAGAAGTCCTTCAAGCGATCAGCATACTTATCTACGTATACAAACTTCCATTTCCCATTTAGTGATCGATAAAAAGGCGACCGGGTATAGTCGTCGGCTTTTACATCCTGCTCTTTGTTAAAAAGCATAAATGTAGCATGCGGTTTCTCTTTGTTTTGTTCTATCAGGGCAGGATTTTCCCAATCGTTTTGTTGTGCGCGAAGGCCGCTGCCAGCCAGGCATAAAAGGAAGATCCCCTGAACTAAATAGTTTTTCATTTTATTTAAATTCAAATGGTGTGCATCTGCAAGCAAAGAACGTTATTCAAAGCTATATAGAGCAGGGGTAAATTAAGCATGAAAAGGGGGCAAAATAATTTGCAACAGAAAAATTACTTTGCCCCCGCATTGTGATCTACCTGCCACCGGGAGGACAATGCGTCTTCAGGAAGTTCGTAAACAGGCCCGAAAGATGCTCTCTTGTGCCCTCGCCTTCGGAGATGGAGTGAGTTCTGTTGGGGTAAGCCATTAATTGAAACTGCTTATTGTATTTTATTAGTTCATTAATCAGTAACTCGGCATTTTGATAATGTACGTTGTCATCTCCCGTACCGTGTATATATAACAGGTTGCCGCGAAGGTTCTGAACGTGGCTTATCGGCGATCCATCGATAAAAGGCTTTTTGTCCTCTTTTGGATTGCCCATATACCGCTCCTGATAGATATTGTCGTAACTAAGCTGACTTGCGACAGCGGCTACTGCTATGCCTGTTTTATAAATCCCGGGGTATTGAAACAGCAGATTAAGTGTTGACGAGCCTCCGCCGCTCCAGCCCCATACAGCCACCCTTGATGAATCGACAAATGGCCATTTGAGTATTTCTTTTGCAGCCATAGCCTGGTCTCTGATATTCAGTATGCCGATGTTCTTATATATCGATTTACGCCATTCCCTGCCTTTTGGAGCAGGCGCCCCTCTGTTTTCAACAGACATGTAAATGTAGCCGTCTTTAGCCATATCGCCATCGTAGAGCCTGTTAAACCCTGTTCCGTAAGAATCTGTAACCGTCTGGCCCGCAGGCTCGCCATAAACATAAAACACAACCGGATATCGTTTTGAGGGATCGAAGTTTGCAGGTTTTACCATCCATCCATCCATTACCACACCGTCTGCTGTTTTAACCTTGAAAAATTCGGCCCTGTTATTCTTCAGCGAATCCATAGCCATCTTAGCGCCTATTGTCTTATGGGAAGGAAGATCAACCCGTTCTGATGCTGGAGAAACTAAACTGCTGGAAAAACGATGAAAAGCCACTTTTCCATTTGGCGAGATCAGATAACTGTTTGTACCAGAATATAAAGCGGGCGTAATCCGTTCAGCCGGTTTCTTTCCCGAGATTGGAACCCTGTATAAATACGTTTGTGTGGCGTTTGAAGGAGAGGCATCGAAATAAATGTAGCCTCCTTTTTCATCTATCAGGTTAATTGAGGAAATATCGTAGTTCCCTTTTGTAACAAGGGCCTCTTTTCCGCTTCTGTCAATCCTGTAAATATGCCTCCATCCGTCTTTCTCACTTACCCATAAGAATTCTTTACCGCCGCTGATCCATTCCCAGCCCGAAGGGTCGTCGTCATTCCATCTTGATTTGATGTCGATCCAGGCATTATCTTTTTCTGTATAAACAGTTTTTGTTGACCCGGAGATAGCATTACATAACATGATCCGGCTTTCATTCTGTTTGCGGTTAAGTTGCTGAATGATCAGTTCGTTGGAATTATAAGCCCATTCCATACGTGGTATATAATGCTGCACCGCGTCGCCGGGTACATTCATCCATACAGGTTTCCCACCATCTGCCGCAATGACAGCGATCCTGCAGGAGCTGGGGTCCTCACCTGCTTTTGGATACTCCACCGGAACGGTAAATGAATATACTGAGTCGGTAGTGTTAATCATCAGGTAATTGCGGATATTCGAAGCATCAATTTGCCAGTAAGCCAGTTTCTTGCTGTCGGGTGACCACCGGAAGCCGTCCCTGCAGCCAAACTCTTCCTCATATACCCAGTCAAATGTTCCATTAATCACCCGATCTGTGCCATCAAAAGTTAGCTGGCTAACCTTATTGGTTTGCAAATCCTCCACATAGAGATTATGAGCGCTTACATAAGCTGCTTTCGTACCGTCAGGAGAAATTTTTGCATACATCAGGGAAGAAGGCGGCAAACCCTTGCCCAATTGCTTCAACGTGCCGGTTTTCAGGTCATACAGATAATAATCGCCCTTTGTATCATAACGCCACACTCTTTTGGTGTTATTCATAATGAGAAGCTTTTGCCTGTCGGCAGAGAACATGAAACGACGAACAGGGATAGCTGTATTGCTTCCGGGCATGGTAAGCATTTTGGTGCTTATAACTTCGGTGTTAACACCTGTTCTGCTGTCGGTTTGAACAATAGCGCCTTTCTCAAGCTTATAATAGGAGTAGCCGTCTGAAGTCCATTGAGTCTCCTGACGAGCCTGGCCAGAGACATTAAAAGCAATCAGAAATAAAAGTACAATCAGATATCCCAGGGAGGCAAACTTTTTCAGCGCTCCGGTTTCAGGAGTTTTGTAAACAGAATTCATTAATGTCTTATTTTAACCAACGTTTTTTAAATAATTATCTAAGTATTCCCGGGGCGAATTTCCGATAATACTTTTAAAAACCCTGTTAAAATTTGTAATACTATTAAAACCGCAGGTGTAAGCTACAGCAGAGATACTATCGAACCTTCCGCCTGTAAGTTTTTTGCAGGCTTCGTTAATACGTGTTTCGTTAAGGAAAGAGATAAAAGTGTGCCCCGTATGTTTTTTGAAATACCGGCAAAATGCCTGAGGAGTCATATGAGCAGCATTCGCGACATCTTCAAGAGTTATATCTTCGTGGTAACGCTGTAAAATGTAATTATAAATATTGCTAATACGTATTCCCTCGTTCTCGCTGAAGGTTGTTGCATGCCCAAACGATGATAAAGGGTTAAGCTTAATCCGCATCTTATTCAGAAACTTCAGCAAAAGGAAAAACTGCATCAATTGATCCGGACCCGAAGATTGCTTTATTTCAAGCATTAATTGAGATACATCATCATAATACATTGAGGGCAACTTAAAACCCTGTTCGTGCTGATCAATAAAGAACTTCAGCGATTTCATTTCAGGAAGGCCAAAAAGGGAAGCCAGAGGTCCCATCGGATTAAAAAATAACATCAGGGCCTTAATTGTTTTGTCGTTCCCTTCGGCGAAGTATTCGGGATTACTTTTAAACAAATGAGGTTGATTAGGCCCCAGAAAATAGACTTCCCCGGATTTAAAGCTGTGCATATTATTGCCAACCACGAGAGTCCCCTCTCCTTCCTGAATCCAGGCAATCTGCGCTTCTGTATGCCGGTGAAGATAGGGATAGAAATGAGG
>DALYUO010000243.1:7299-7549 GCA_031981225.1 Pararcticibacter sp. | reverse complement strand
AGATTAAGTCCCGAAACATATATCCGGGCGTTCTTTACTCCTCTCAGTTTCGCGGGGAGAGTATAGCCCAGAGTAATGTTGTCGATCTTTACATAATCGGCCTTTTCAATATAGTGGCTGACATAAACGAGATCATTATTTAACTGTCTTCCGTAAACCGGGTCGTATGCTGTTTTAAGGGCATTGTAATCTTCATTTGCCGGGTTTTCATAATACATTCTTTGCATGTTGAGGACGTCGTGCCCAAACG
>DALYUO010000243.1:455-7289 GCA_031981225.1 Pararcticibacter sp. | reverse complement strand
GAACATTTATTTCCAGGTCGAAGCTTTTAATCTTAAATCTGTTGTTCCAGCCTGCGAGGTGTTTTGGGATCCCATTACCATAATACTGCCTGTCGTCAGCGCTTGACTCTGCAATGGGGATCGTACTTCCGTCTTTGCTTTCAACAAGCCATTTTCCGTTTTCATCTACTCCTACGCTTTTTAAAACAAAGAACTGACCAATAGCTCCGCCTGCTTTAACACGGTGAGTAGACTGTTGAATGGGCTCCCCGGTATATCCTGCGTCGAAGAACTCTGCGGTCACATCGAATTGATCATTCGACAAGTTTTCGAGCGTGTTTTTATTGGTAGAGTAGGTGATACTGGTGTTCCATGTGATCGTTTTCGTCTCTACGGGCCTTACGTTAATAAGCGCTTCAAAACCGGAATTTTTCATTGTTCCGGCATTTATGTACATTGTTTCGTAAATAAACGGAGGCACAGGGACACGGAAGTCGTAAAGCAGATCCTCTACTTTACGGCTATAAAGATCCAGAGACCCGGTGATCCTGTTCTTCAGTAGTCCGAAATCGAGTCCGGCATTATATTCTTTCTTTTTCTCCCAGCGGAGGTACGGGTTGAAATTACGCTTTGGGACGAAACCCTGAACCCATTTTCCGCCGATATAAGCGCCCTCTGCAAAATCAAATGCATAACTGCTTTGCGACGCATAAGGGTTGCTGGCAATCGTCCCCGTCTCTCCATAACCGCCCCGCAGCTTCAGATCTGTGATCACAGGGACGTTCTTCATGAAAGATTCTTTACTTATCCGCCATCCGACTGAAGCGCCGGGAAAGGTACCCCACTGATCGTCGACTCCAAATTTGGAAGAGCCCTCACGCCGGATACTGGCCATGAACAGATATTTTTCGTTCCAGTTATAGGTTAATCTTCCGAAGAAACCTGCCAGTTGCCATTTGGTCTTTTCGCTGCTTATGGTTGAGAGTCCCCGCTGCAGGGCTGTCCCTGCTTCTATCTGGTTCCAGCTATACGCATCTGTTGGAAAATCGAAGTTATATACATCAAAAGCTTCATAAACTGCGTCCTGCCAGCTGTATCCACCCAGTAAGGTAAAGTTGTGGCGGTTAACACTTTTGGTGTAGTTTGCTGTAAGTTCCAGCAAGTTTTCCTTATTCGAGTACGTGCTTCGTCCGGCCGTTCCGTTCAGGTTATTTTTGGTTGTGTTGACATGTTGAAAAGTGGTACTGTATCCATTCAGGTTGTTGTTCTGAACTCTGGATACCAGCATTTTTAAACTAAGATCCTTAATTGGCCTGTAGTCGAGACTTCCGTTCATCCGGGTTTCTCTAAAGGTGTTGTCGTTGTTCGCCTCGTTTATTCTTCCCAGGGGATTGTCATAGTTGTATGCGTCCCGCTCCTGCCATCTGCCGTCCGCTGTATAAATATTATCTGTCGGATTGCGTATTATCGCCTGCCGGTAAGCATACCCATCTGCACCTCCTTGCTTTGAAGATGTAGTACGGGTGATGATCTGCAGGTTTGTTTTTAGTTTATCGTTAAACATGGAATGATTCAAGCCCGCGCGTACCGTTAATCTTTCCTGCCCTGTTTTCAGGAAAATCCCTTCCCAGTCTCTGTAGTTCACGGAACCGGTAAAATTTGTCGTAGAATTTCCTCCGAAAAATGTGAGGTTATGATTCTGGCTGAAAGGCTTTTGCAAAATTTCATTCAGCCAGTTCGTATTTCCGCCTAAATCGGTGTAGTTAACTCCTTCAGATATGAGACGCCGGTAATCGTCGGCTGTCAGCATTTCCGGCTTTCTAACGATCGATTGAACATTGGCGTAGGCAGAATATTCAATACTGTTTCTACTTTCAGATCTGTTCTGACGTGTAGTGATCAGGATTACGCCACCTGTAGCCCTGGTGCCGTAAATTGAGGCCGCTGATCCGTCTTTCAGGACGTCTATAGCTTCGATATCTTCCGGTGCGACGGTATTGAGTGTGCCGGGTATACCGTCAATCAGTATGAGAGGTTCTGATGTGCCTGTAAGAGAATTTAGCCCCCTCAGGTTAATCTGCGTGCTGCCTGTCGGGTCGCCGGTCGGGGTAGTAATCCTTAGTCCGGCCACTTTACCCTGAACAAGTTGAGCCGCATCCCTTACAGCGCCTTTCGTGAAGTTCTCTGATTTAACCGAGGCAATGGCACTTGTCACTTCTCCGCGACGCTGAGTGCCGTAACCAACCACCACTACTTCATTCAATCCCTGAGAGCTGTAAGATAGTTTAACGGACACATTTTTTTGTCCTCAGAAGTTGTCATACCTACAGCGGTCACGACCAGAATAGCCTTTCCTTCATACGTAAGCTGAAATGTGCCGTCTACCGAGGAGGCAACCCCAAAGGAGGAGTTTTTGATTTTTACAGTTGCCCCTGGCACAGGCAGGTTGTCAGAGTCAGTGACCTTACCTTGTAAAGTCACTGACTGCGGATAGGCATTTAAAAAACAGAAAATACCTAAAACGAATAATAGTAATTGTTTTTGTTTCATAATGAGTTATTGTTGATGAATTGAAAGCCGGTTATTCTTTCGTTTAATAAAATTATTGTTAAACTGACGCTTTAACTTCTTACATTTTACCCAACATAAATTACATATTAATAAGATCTTAGGTCTTGTTCGTTATGAAAAGCGGTTGGAGCTACTGGTCGGTAATCCGATTGGATATAGGTATTTTAACCTCAAAATGCATTATTTTACATTCCGGATTTTCAGTATTCAAAGCAGAAGTTAAAATAGGGGCAGTACCGGATAATTTTAATGTAAGCAGCAATTTTTCCTCTCCATAATTTTGGAAAACAAAAAAAGCACAACATGAAAGTAGAATGGAAAGGAGTTTATCCTGCAATAACCACTAAATTTACCTTAAATGATGAACTGGATTTTGATGCCTATGACAAGAACATTTTTGCCCAGTTAGAAGCCGGAATAGACGGCTTAATTCTGGGCGGCTCATTAGGAGAAGCAAGTGTATTGACTGATGAAGAAAAGTTTGCACTGTTGCAACACACCAGTAAGTTGGTTGACAATAAGATTCCTCTGGTTTTAAATATAGCAGAGCAGGCTACCAAAGCTGCCGTAAATATAGCCAGAAGGGCGGAAGATTTGGGCGCGGATGCATTAATGCTGCTTCCGCCCAATATTACATTAGACATGTTTGAGGAGCTTGCGGAATGTAGTAATATTGAAGCTGTAAAGGAATCGACAAGGGATATCACTAACGTAACCCGTATGATTAACAGGTTTGGTGATCGTTATAAAATATTGTGTGGTGTAGATCCCCTGGCTCTGGAAAGCCTGGTACTGGGGGCTGATGGATGGGTGGCCGGACTTGTGGATGCCTTTCCTAAAGAGACTGTTGCGATATTCCGCCTGGTGAAAGCCGGGAAAATAGACGAAGCGCTTAACATCTATCGGTGGTTTCTGCCCGTTCTTGAGCTCGACATCCACCCGAAACTCGTACAGTATATCAAGCTTGCTGAAGTAATGACAGGGATTGGAACAGAAACGGTAAGGGCGCCCAGGTTACCCATTGAAGGAGCTGAAAGAGAGAAAGTGTTGAATATAATAAACAAGGCCCTCGCTGTTCGCCCTGAACTGCCGGAAGGTAGCTGGGGAAGGGTGCCTGTAACCGCTTAGTATAAATAAAGCATATGGACGGAAGAAATATAGTTGCTAATAACTATGTGAGTTATGAGTCAGAGGCTTTTAAAGCCATTAGCCCTGCAAGCGGTGAGGAATTGGATGGCATCTTCTTCAGAGCTGGTGACGCTGCCGTTTCTGACGCCCTTACTGCTGCCAGTGGTGCTTTTCAGGTATGCCGCGAGATGCCTAAGGCACAAAGAGCAGCTTTTTTAAGGGCCATAGCTTCAGAAATAACATCCTTAGGTTCTGAACTGACCGAAAGGGCCGCAGCAGAAAGCGGATTGCCGCTGGGGCGGCTCAGCGGAGAAACCGCGAGAACCACTTCTCAGCTGAATATGTTTGCCGATCTGATAGAGGAAGGTTCGTGGGTTGATGCCGTAATTGACACCGCGATGCCAGACCGTTCTCCTTTGCCCCGGCCGGACATCAGGAAGATGCTGGTTCCATTAGGACCTGTTGTTGTCTTTGGTGCAAGCAATTTTCCTCTGGCCTTTTCGGTAGCAGGGGGAGACACTGCGTCGGCCTTTGCTGCAGGCTGCCCGGTTATAGTGAAGGCTCATCCGGCTCATCCTGGTACGAGTGCACTCGTAGGGCAGGCTATCCTGGCCGCAGCTGAAAAAACCGGAATGCCAGCAGGCATTTTTTCTCTCTTGTACGATAACGGATATGCAGTAGGAGAACAGCTCGTCCGCCATCCCGAAACTAAAGCGGTTACATTTACCGGTTCATTTAAAGGTGGGATGTCGCTTGTGAAGATAGCGCAGGAACGCGAGGTGCCGATCCCTGTTTTTGCAGAAATGGGGAGTATAAATCCCGTTGTGTTTTCTGAAGCCATAAAAAAAATGCAGCCGGCCGTGATGCTCACTCCGGGTATCTGCAGTAATTATAAAAAATTATCTGAAGAGGCCTTAGCGGTTCCGGGAGTTACGCTTCTGGCTAGATCCGAGGATGCACAAGAATCGGGAGGCTATTCTTCAGTTCCCGCGCTGGCAAAGGTTTCAGCTGCCGATTTCATGGCAAGCGCCCAGCTAAAGGAAGAAGTGTTTGGCCCGTATTCTTTGCTGGTGATTGCGGAAGGGCAGGAGGAACTTGAAAAAGTGATCGACACTTTGGGTGGGCAGCTTACTATCACTGTAATGGCAGAACCTTCAGAACTCTCAGCATACCGCAGTTTTATTTACGACCTTGGCGCAAAGGCAGGAAGGCTTATACTAAATGGCGTCCCCACAGGGGTTGAGGTATGTCCGGCAATGCAGCATGGGGGGCCGTTTCCGTCGACAAATGACAGCAGGTTTACGTCGGTCGGGACTTCGGCCATTTACCGGTTTGTGCGCCCTCTATGCTGGCAGGACTGGCCCGACGAATTGCTGCCCGCAGAACTGAAAAGTGACAACCCTTCGGGAATCTGGAGAAAGGTTAATAATAAATGGACTAAAGAATAAATGGCGGTTAAAACTTTTTTTTGTATTGATGCTCATACCTGCGGAAACCCGGTGCGCCTGGTAGCCGGCGGCGGCCCTATCCTCAAAGGCGACAGTATGAGCGAGAAGCGTCAGCATTTTTTAAAAGAGTACGACTGGATAAGAACGGGACTAATGTTTGAACCTCGTGGACATGATATGATGTCGGGGAGTATTCTTTATCCGCCGCATAATCCTGACAACGATGTTGCTGTGCTGTTTATCGAAACCAGCGGATGCCTGCCAATGTGTGGGCACGGTACAATAGGCACTATTACCATTGCCATAGAAGAGGGCCTTTTGCAGCCGAAAGTGCCGGGCATTGTAAGGATGGAAGCACCTGCCGGACTGGTGCTGATCGAGTACAAGCAGGAGGGGCAGAAGGTAACATCTGTAAAATTGCGTAATGTTCCGGCTTATCTTGCTGCCGAAGGTATAGAGGTTGAATGCCCCGATCTTGGTATATTAACTATCGACGTTGCCTATGGTGGCAACTACTATGCCATCGTTGATCCACAACCAAACTTTAGAGGGCTTGAAAACTATAGTGCCGGGCAGCTGATCAGCTGGAGTCGTGAGCTCCGAAAACGGATCAACCAGGAGTATAGCTTTGTTCATCCGGAAGATCCGACTATAAATACCTGCACTCATATTCTTTGGGCAGGAGCTACGTTGTCCCATGAAGCTACTGCACGAAATGCAGTGTTTTATGGAGATAAGGCTATCGACCGCTCTCCCTGCGGCACCGGCACTTCAGCACGTATGGCTCAGTGGTTTGCTAAAGGTAAATTGAAGAAAGGGGAATCGTTCATTCACGAAAGTATCATTGGCAGCAAGTTTACCGGAATTGTGGAGGATGTTGTAGCGCTTGGTGACTATACGGCAATTATCCCTTCGGTAGAAGGGTGGGCAAGAATATATGGATATAACACCATCAAAATAGACGATGACGATCCTTACGCTCACGGATTTCAGGTTATTTAATCAACTTCTGAGGATACAATATGGCGAGTGTAATTATTATTGGAGGAGGAATTATAGGCCTTTGTTCAGCGAAATTTTTAAATGAAGCAGGCTTTGATGTTACCATTCTCGAAAAAGGCGATTTAACGGATAACTGCTCTTTTGGAAATGCAGGGATGATCGTCCCCAGCCACTTTATTCCGCTTGCGGCCCCCGGCATGGTTCAGCAAGGCATAAAGTGGATGTTTAACAGTAAGAGTCCTTTTTATGTGAAACCTTCGTTCAGCGCAGACCTTTTGTCGTGGGGGATAAAGTTCTTAAAAAACGCCAATGCCGGTCATGTTGAGCGGTCGGCAGTTCCGCTCCGCGACATCTCTCTGTTAAGTAAAAAGTTATACGAAGAGATGGATAGTCAGAAGGCATTCGAGTTCGGGTTTGTAAAGAAGGGGATCCTTATGTTCTATAAAACAGAGAAGGCAGCCGAGGAAGAAGCGCATGTGGTAGATAAAGCGAGAGAGCTGGGTATTGATATGGAAGTGCTTTCTCCCGCAGAATGCCGGACTTTACAACCCGATCTGAATATAGATGTTCTCGGAGCTGTCCATTACCGTTGCGATGCCCACATTTATCCAAATCAGTTCATCAACGGACTTGTTGGCCTTCTTGAATCACGTGGGGTGAAGATCCTAAGAAATAGGGAGGTAAATAAGATCGAAGTCTTCGGAAA
>DALYUO010000243.1:0-445 GCA_031981225.1 Pararcticibacter sp. | reverse complement strand
GAGCTGTGTTTATACAGGAAATGAAAAATGGACAGCAGACCAATATGTTATTGCCGGTGGTTCATGGTCGCCCTCAATTGCGGGGCTGGCGGGATTGAATGTTCCCTTGCTTGCAGGTAAAGGATATTCCTTTATGGTAAAAGAACCTGAAAACCGAATGAAGATCCCTGCATTGCTGGCTGAGGCACGGGTTGCAGTAACCCCAATGAACGGCAGTATTCGGTATGGCGGTACCATGGAAATAGGGAAGATTAATAACCAAGTCAATATAAACAGGGTTAAAGGCATCGTTGAGTCCATACCCAGGTATTTTCCTGATCTGAAACCCGATGTTCCAGCCGAAAAAGATGTCTGGTTCGGTTTCAGACCCTCGTCCCCCGACGGCTTACCTTATATCGGACGCAGCAGAAGATATGCTAACCTGACAATGGCAACAGGGCATGGA
>DALYUO010000242.1:4388-7629 GCA_031981225.1 Pararcticibacter sp. | reverse complement strand
TTATGTATCGTCTGATGAAAATTTATGCTTAGTCCACAACTTTACGGGTTGATCCGAGAATCGGGAATCAATGAATCAAGTGGATTCTTGGATCAAGCAAACAGCGCTTCATTTAAGTACTTTGGAGTTACAATGGGTTTAAATTATAAGTGAACTAGTCGCAATCAACCCGTGTATTTGTCGTTTATATACTTGCCTGTATGCGAAAAAGATTCTGATATTTGTTATACATTTAATTCAGATCTCTATGAATAATACGAAGAAGGTCGATGACTTTATGTCAAAGCTTGAACACCCTTTGAAAGCGGAGCTCGAAGCAGTCAGATCAATCATTGTCAACGCCAACCCTAAAATGGAAGAAGACGTAAAATGGGGAGGCCCCAGTTTTTTTTACAAAGAAGACATGGCCACTTTCAATCCGAGGATCAAAAACTACGTAGCCCTTATATTTCACAAAGGTGAGCTTCTTAACATAAAATCTGACTTTCTTGAAAATGCTACTAAAGGAAAAGTTTATGCTAAGTTTTATTCCATGGATCAGGTAACAGCAAACAAAGACCTGATTGAAAGAATGGTTAATGCCTGGATTGAACTGATGGACAAATAAAATAAACTTCCTTTGCCGACACAGGCTGGCGACGTGCTGATTCTAGTCGCAAAACAACAATATTGCTTATCTTGGGTAACGTTATTGCAAACATTCCAGTGGGGAAATCAAGTTTGGCTACATAGTATTTTCAGGCTCAAAATTGAAATACCGATAGAGGAGGATGTATTGTACGTTTGATATACAACGGATATGATTATATTGGAGTATGAATGGAACGGAAACTATAGAAGATTTTTACAAGACCAAGCTTAATTGGGTTCCAGATTCGCTGCGAAAGGAAATCGGACATTTTAATGTGTTTAAGCTCGACGATTTTGTTGGCTGTCATTCAAAACCCATTCCTTACAGCAGAAAGGATTATTTCAAAATCAGTCTGATTATCGGGCGGAATATAATTTACTATGCCGACAAGACCGTTGAAATTAAAAAACAAGCTTTATTATTTGCAAATCCTCAGATTCCTTACAACTGGGAAGAAATAGACAATCAGCAAACAGGTTTCTTCTGCGTATTTACACCCAGCTTTTTTCATCATTTCGGCAACCTTAGAGACTATGACGTTTTCAAACCCAATGGCACACCCGTTTTTGAGCTCACCGATGAACAAGCGGATAAGATAAAACAGATATACCTGAGGATGTTTGAAGAGATCAACTCCGATTATCAGCATAAGTATGATGCATTGAGAAATTTGGTTTTCGAGATCCTGCACCATACGATGAAGATGCATCCGGCCCGGACAGCTGAAAAGGAACAGGTAAATGCTGCCCACAGAATATCAATTCTGTTTTTAGAGTTATTGGAGCGACAGTTCCCAATTGAAGATACACGTCAACGTGTCAATCTGCGTTCAGCATCCGACTTCGCCAATCAGCTTTCTATTCATGTCAACCACTTGAGCAGGGCGATAAAATTAACTACAAAAAAAACTACATCCGAAGTTATAGCTGAACGTATCTTGCAGGAAGCAAAGATTCTTCTGAAGCATACGGAATGGAATGTATCAGAAATAGCTTTCGCACTGGGCTTTACAGAGGTTACCCATTTTAACAACTTTTTTAAAAAACATCTTGATCTGAGCCCCACGCAATTCAGGTGTGCTTGAATTTCGTAATGTATTGCAAGCATTTCGTTATTCTCACCCTCCAGACCGTCGTAATTTTGTGTATCAAATACAGATATTATGAACACAGAAAAAGTTTGGTTAGTAACAGGCGCTTCAAGAGGCTTGGGGCTTGTATTAGTTAAAAAGTTATTAAAAGAAGGTTATCGGGTGGTCGCTACTTCCCGGAATACCGGATCGTTGATCCAGGAGATAGGAGATCCGTCTGAAGTATTCCTGCCGCTTGAAGTTCAACTTACCGATGATGAAAATGTAAAGGAAGCGGTCGCTAAAAGTGTAGCTCATTTCGGGCAAATCGACGTTGTGGTGAATAATGCCGGTTTCGGACAAATAGGAACCTTGGAAGAGCTTACTGACGAGGAAGCGAGAAGTAATTTTGAGGTAAACGTTTTTGGCTGCCTGAACGTCATCAGGCACGTAATGCCCCAGTTGCGAAAACAAGGGTCTGGTCATATCTTCAATGTGTCCTCCGTAGGCGGCTTTTTTGCCGGCTTCCCCGGCTGGGGAGTTTATTGTGCTACGAAATTTGCTGTGGCCGGTTTTACAGAAAGCCTCGCTGAAGAAGTGAAGGAGTTTGGGATAAAAGCAACGGTAGTGTATCCGGGATATTTCCGAACTGATTTTTTGTCGCAAGGCTCTGTTAAGGTGGCCCAGAATCCAATTGAGGTCTACGCTGCAGCACGACAGTCGGAGCAGACGCATTTAAACAGCATCAACGGAAATCAGTCCAATGATCCCGAAAAAGCTGCGGATGTATTTATTTCTGTAACTAAAGAGGAGAACCCTCCCGTTCATCTGTTCCTGGGTAACGATGCCTATGACATGTTATATAATAAAATAAACATCATAACAAATGAAGCGGAGCGATGGAAAAGCTACACTCTGTCAACAGCTTTGTAAGTTATTAGGGCAACGGCCTTTTTGGATACCTATGAGTTAATGCGTTTGATGAACCCTGAAGATAAAATAATGAGTAAGACGATAGAAGAAAGTAAAGAATACATTGGAATGTGGGTAACCAAAGACGGGCATATCCGGCATGAACTGTTAGCTAATAACCGTTACGACGAGGCGAGAGGCTCAAAAAAAAGCGCCTATCGCGGTAGTTATAGAGTTAGAGGGAACCATATAGATTATAAAGACGACACGGGTTTTACAGCCGATGGAGAATTCAGAGATGGTATACTTTACCACGCAGGAATGGTCTTTTATAAAGAAAAAGACAAGAAACCTGATTAACGTCTAAGTAACTTCAGGCTGGGTGTTTTCTAACACCCAGCCAACTTTTATGCTTTAGTTAAACGGTTAAAACAGTTCCTCACATAGCTCTTTATTGACAGCGGCTCCGGCGAAATTACCCGATGCCACTGCATTTGCCACAGAGCGCATAAGTGTTGCATTGTCGCCGCATGCAAATACGCCCCGGACAGTAGTTTGCTGAAAGGCTGTTGTTTTTATGAGGCCCTCATCTGTCATTTCGCAACCTAGTTGTTCTGGAATCTCCGAAT
>DALYUO010000242.1:2562-4378 GCA_031981225.1 Pararcticibacter sp. | reverse complement strand
AAGGGCACACGGGCATAAAGGGCCTTAACTTGCACCGTCGAGCCATTTTTCAAAACGATCCGTTCAATCTGTCCGGCGCTTTGCTCAATCCTGTCAACTTCGGCCTCGACGATTGAGATATTATGATCTTCTAACTTCTGTCTTTGATCAGCCGTCAGACGTGATGCTCCATTTGTAAAAACAACCAGGTCTTTTGTAAGATTGCTGACCAGCAGAGCATAATGCATGGCAGCATCGCCATCAGCTAATACGCCTGTGGCTAGGTTTTTAATTTCATAGCCATGGCAATAGGGGCAGTGTACCACTGATATTCCCCAGCATTCAGCAAAGCCAGCAATCGCAGGCATTATATCTTTGATGCCCGTTGCAAGAATTATCTTTTTTGCATTAAATTTTTCTCCCGACCGGGTTTCAACTTCGAAGCCGTTTTCTGTTTTAGTTCCTTTTACAGCAAGTCCATTGTGGAAACTGACGGTATCATATTTCTCAACCTGCTGTCTGGCAAGCTGCGAGATCTCTTTTGGTGTTTTGCCATCCTGGGTGATGAAGTTGTGTGAATGAGGTGTTTGCCTGTTGCAGGGCAGACCGCTGTCTATGATCAGTACTTTTCGTAAAGAGCGACCTAAAGCCATCCCGGCGGAGAGTCCCGAATAACTTCCGCCTATAATTATCACGTCGAAATTGCCGCTGTTTTCCATGCCGTTTTAATAGGAGTATTTGTCTGTTGTTGACCTTTGCTGCGCAAATCACACTTATCGGCGTTTTCGTTGATAATGTGATATGCTCAAAGATAGTGATATTTTTTATTAATGCAACTGTATTGCATTATATCTAAGGTGCATTATTCACTGGAAAACCCGGACGAAATAGAGCTATAGGTCGGCTAACACTTACATCTCATTTGCTTTGGGAAGAGAGTTCATGTAATCTTGCGCCGAGGTTTTAAAATACTTTTGGAAATTTCTGCTGAAAACACTTTGTGTGCTATAACCAACCATTTTGGCAATTTCGTACAAGGAGAACTGGTTTTCAGCAATCAGACTGGCCGCCTTTTTTAGTCGGGTAATATCAATTAATTCTTTAGGTGTTAGAGCCGAAAGAGATTTAATCTTCCGGTAGAACGTTGGACGGCTCATATTCATATATTCGGCCAATGCATCAATGTCAATATTAGGGTCTTTAATGTTTTTCCGGATATAGTCATCCAGCTTTTTGAGAAAAGCGGCATCGGTTTTTGAGTGGGCCATCACTCTGACATCGTCAAACGGTGAACTGGCAAAATGGTCTTTTATCTTCGATCGGTTCTGAAGCAGATTTGCTATTTGGATTTGCAGTAACTCTTCTGAAAATGGTTTGGCGATGTATGCATCTGCTCCATTTTCCAAGCCCTCAATGTGCGACTTTAAGGTGTTCTTTGAAGTTAACAGTATGATTGGAATGTGGCAATATGCTACATTTGATTTAATCGCCTTACATAGCTCAAAACCGTCAATTCCGGGCATCATCACATCCGACACAATCAGGTGAATTGTTTCTTTGTCCAAAACTTCCTGCGCCACTTCGCCGTTGTCAGCAGTATATACCCTGTAGGTCTCTTCTAAAATATCAGATAACAGCTCCAGCATATCCTTGTTGTCGTCAATAATTAAAACGCTTTCCTTCATAATCTTTCAATTTTTTTCCAGCTACTCAAATTAAACTCAATTTTCTGATGTACGGGCAACGTTAATACGAAATTGATGTTGTTCTGTTCACCTGAAGCCAATTCTAATGACCCGTTATGTAGCTCTGTCAACGACCGGGCCAGCGGCAAACC
>DALYUO010000242.1:390-2552 GCA_031981225.1 Pararcticibacter sp. | reverse complement strand
AATGCCAGTTCCTGGTTTTTCCTTGCTTCGCAGCCGGAAGAACGGTTCAAAAACTTTCTTTCGAAACTCTTCCGGAATGCCTTTTCCGTCGTTGTTAAAATAGATGGTAAAGTGATCATTATCAGCCTCCAGGGGAGGTAACGTAATAGTTGCATACGATGCTCCATATTTTATAGCATTAGAGATGAGATTACTACATATCTTTATGAAGGCTTCTCTGTCCACAAAAGCTACAATTTCAGTCCCCGGAAGATTCAACGTTAGCTCTATATGGTTTTCCTCTGCCAGCTCCCTGAACGATTCAACCTGATCGCGCAGCAGTTTATTTATATTTACGTTAACGAAGTTTAATCCGAATTGCTCCATTTCAGTTTGTCTGAAATCCAATAGCTGGCTGGTAAGATCGATTAATCGTTTAGTATATTTTGCGATCATCAGCAAATTCTTCTTTATGCCCGGATAATCGTCTGCCTTATTTATAACCCTCTCCACCGGAACGCTGATAAGCGTGAGGGGCGTTTGTATTTCATGCGCTATGTTAGTGAAAAATTCAATCTTAGCCTGGTAGATCTCTTTCTCCTTTTCATGCTTAAAAAGTCTTAGCTTATTGGCGCTTTTACTTTGCTGGTAGCGATGATAATAACGTACAGACAGGTATAATGCCGTAATGAAAAATAATACATACAGTGAATAGGCTATATTGCTCTTCCATACAGGAGGGAGTATTTCGATATATAACCGGCGCTCTTTGCCTTTCCAGTTGCCTGTGTTACTTTCAGCCTGTACTTCAAATATATACTTCCCTGGCGACAGGTCTGTGAAATAGGCCTTCCGGTTACTGCTAAGATAGGTCCAGTCTTTGTCCAGCCCGTTCATTAAATATTTATATCGGGTTACTCTGGGCGACGAATAATTTAATGCCGCAAACTCAATACTGAAATTACTTTGATTATGAGACAGAACAATTGTATCGGTATACAAAATAGATCTCGTTAGGGGGCTGTCCTTTTCGTTCGGTATAACTTCCTGATTATTGATCTGGAAGCCGGTTATATAGGTGGGCGGGCTTACTTCTTTTTGACCCAGTTCGGACGGGTTAAAAGCGATCATTCCTTTTACGGTGCCGAAGTACATTTTGCCATTAGCGTCCTTATACGCCGAATTGTAATTAAATTGATCGGTTATCAGGCCATTTGACCTTGTATAAACCCTCGATTTCTCCGTACGCAGGTCGAAGCAAATAAGTCCCTTTGTTGATCCGATCCACAGATTCTTAAAATCATCTTCTAACATGCCGAACAAGACATTACTTGGTAAGCCTGTTTCGGTATTGAATTTTTTAACAGTCTTTCGGTCCGCACCCAGTTTAATCAATCCACCGCCAATTGTAGAGAACCACATTGCGTGATTGCTGTCTTCCAGCATATAATGTATTGGAAATTCGTTGATTATTTTGTTCTTCGTTTTTTCACCAAAACGGAAATTACCATGCTTGTTGTTTTTAGGATTATAAAAGAATGCTCCTTTTGACTCGCTGCCTGTCCAGATATTCCCTTCATGGTCTTCTACGATGTGAAAGACAGAAGAATTATAAGGTATCTGTTTAATGCGGGTAAATGTCTTTTGGTTACGGTCGTAAGCAAACAAACCTGAACTTCCATAGGCTGTGCCCACTAGTAAAGTACTGTCCCTGGTAAGATAGATGCTGATTACAAAATCGCTCGCCTTGTCATTTTCCGGCCCAACGAGCCTGAAGCGATCTGTAATTTGTCCTGTTCGCATATCCATGATTTCCATGCCATGTAAAAATGGCCCGATAAACAAGGTGTTGTCTACCGCCAGCAAACCATGAATATTGGGATAGGATACATCGCCTTTCTTTTTTGTTGCCCTGAAATTGGTAAATCTGCCGGTTTTTAAGTCGAGTTTATTAAAACCGGCATCTTCAGTACCTATCCATAAGTTTCCTTTGTTATCAGAACATATTTCTCCTACAGCATCACCTGATATAGAATTAGTACCGGGTATCAGGTAGTATTTTTCAAATTTTGCGTTCTGTTTGGAGTAATAATTCAGTCCACCAAAAAAAGTACCCACCCACATGCCGCCTTGATTGTCTTTACATGCTGTATACACAGCGTTATCAGTTAATGAATACGGAT
>DALYUO010000242.1:0-380 GCA_031981225.1 Pararcticibacter sp. | reverse complement strand
GCCGGGTTGTTTTTCGATATGTGTGGTTGATTTTGTAGCTAAGTTGTAAATATAGATGCCTGATTCTGTGGATATCCAGTATTGCTCATCGCTCCCAGCAGTAATGTCACGGACATATATTACGCTACCGGTGTCCAATGGTAATGTTTTAATAATTCCCGTATTTCGATTGTAGTATTTCAATCCCTGCTTAAAACATCCTACTAATGCCTCATTAGCATTAATAAGAAATATTTTACTGATTGACCGTAGATTTGCATGAATACGCTTGTCAATCACCCGCACTTTTGTAAGTGTTCTTTTTCGTGGGTTATAAATGCGAATAACACCGTCGTTATCACCTAACCAAAAATCTCCGTTTGAGTCAAGGGTTAAACAAG
>DALYUO010000241.1:6795-7633 GCA_031981225.1 Pararcticibacter sp. | reverse complement strand
CATTCCATCAGCTTGGTCTTGCGCTAAAAAAAGCGGGTTTAAAAAAGTAGTTGCTCGAAATGGCTACACGAACCAATACCCGCTGGCCTTTCGCGAGTAGGTTTAGCTCTAGGATTTGAAAGCAGTTTAATGTCTACAGTCCTTTCTTTGATTTGTAACGGTGGAACCGATGGGAAAATTTACATTTGCATAAATCAATGCTCGCATATATATGAGTAGAATGGGCCAATTGGTAATTTTCTTGCAAGAATTACAGAATCTCTCTGATGCTGAATTTAAAAGCGAGGTATGTCGGTCGCTTAAATCCAGAACCAAGTTTCGTAATGTAGAGAAAAAGGCGGGGGCTTACGATGTCCTTTTTGATATAAGTGCCGAAGAATATGATGCAGAAGGTAAAAAATTAGATGTTGTCTTCTCGTTGAAACGAGGGGAGCTTCTGACGGCAGATTCAATAGCGTTTATAAGCAGCTATTGGTTTTCTATTCCGGGACCAAGGCCGGATAAGTTTTATATTATTACTGATAGTGAAGTGAGGCAGGACGCGAGAGATCTTGCTGATAATGTCGGTATTGAAATTTGGGACTATTATGAGCTACATAGACTACTGGATCCGAAATTTTACGAAGTCAGGCGGCAGGGAACTGAAATACAATTAACGAAAGAAGAGCAGTTTATAGCGGCGCTTAAAAACACTAAAGCAGGAAAATCGGATTGGGCTATTTATCAAAAACTTTGTTCTGACATTTTATCACACTTGTTTTGCCCTCCGCTTGGTATGCCGAGATATGAAAAGTCTGACGCCGAAAAGCGTAATAGACGCGATATGATTTTTGAAAAT
>DALYUO010000241.1:4974-6785 GCA_031981225.1 Pararcticibacter sp. | reverse complement strand
ATTCCAATGACCATTCTTATTGGAGAATGTTGCGGCAGCTTTACAAAGCCGATTATATTGTAGCTGATGCAAAGAACTATAGTGAATTATTAGATAAACAGCCAATCCTGGATCTAGCGTATTATCTGAAAGAATACGGCTGTGGTTTGTTCGGGATAATTGTTACTCGAATCGGCGAATCTACGGCCGCCACATATGCAATTAAGGAACAATGGATTAACAGCAAAAAGATGATTTTGGTATTGAACGATGCCGACCTGATAGACATGTTAAAAATGAGGGCGATTGGTTCAAATCCTGAGGAACTTATAAAGGTGAAAATTGGAGACTTTAGAATGGGACTTTGACGTTTTACATCGCTTTTTATTTGTTAACACTTATCGCACTGTCACATAGTTTTCGCCACTCCTCTTCAATGTTGTCGGATTTACCAAAAGATAGATTATATCCCCTGGTTTTTACATACTTTTTGGCGCCTGTCGCGATATAGCCGTGTTCGACCTGTCAGCTGGCATACCGACAAACAAATCTAATGTGAAATTAGCTTCTTAATTGCTGTGCTACTATGGTTCTTGGACGCTTGCTTGTGCGAATCCGCTTTTGACGTCTAGATATTTTTCTTCCACGGTTTATTCTCTGCAAGAACTTTTAGTTAAATTCATTTTTATGCCTTTATCTTCACGTCGTTCCTTATCTGTTGAAGTAATTACATATATAGCTGGGTTTCCTTTTTGTTACTGGTGTGTTTTTGAGTTATCACAGTTACTTGATAGCTTCTTTATCAGAGCTGTTAATCTCTATGGCTTTGTCCACTGTTCGTACAACTAAAAATCGCCGTCTGCCTTAGAACTATCTTTTAGAAATTTTGATTTTCGTGCCAAGTAAGTGCCTAATGATGCAGAAAGCCCTACTAATAGTTCAGCTTCTTCAAACCCTGGCTCACGTCCCTCTCTTAAATGACGACCTTGCTCTGATGAATATCCCCAAATGCTCTCGACTGCTTTGTCAAGTGGTGGTGGAATTACGTCACGATTGCGTCCGATTAATGCACCCAGCGTCAGCGACCTAGCACCGGTAACTTCCCTAGCCACGCATTCTAAGCTTGCAACACTATGTTGTATTGCGCCGGTTATATCTGGGTTTGGCTTTCTAGATAAGTCCTTAATGGCCTCGAATACCTCGTTTCGTGCCGTTTGTAAATTACTTTCAGCCATGACTGTAACTGCCTTCTTGACGTCAGTTTCAAAGGATTCGTCACCTCTATATACGATGAGACCATTTCTAACTTCCAGCCTATGCCGTTTTCTTTAAAGTAATCATTAACTTCAATGGCAAATTCTTGCTTTCTGTCAAGTTGTTGATATGAAGCCTCAATGAGATCATAAACTCGAAACCATTCGCATTCTTCAATGAGCTCTCGGTTTTCACGATCAATATTAGGATATTCGCCCCAATTCGAATCGTTAGGAGATTTTCTTAAAACCCGGCAGAACACTTTTCTTACGGTGGAGGGTGGATGGTTTAATGCGTATAAAGTTTGAACGATAAATTCGCGCAGACCGCGTGGTGCATCTTCTCTTACGACTATAGGGGACTCCTGGGATGCGTAGTTGTTTCTTTTGGAAAATGACGTCATAGAATGGAATTACATACAAAGGTAGCTAATTATTGTGGTCTACGTTCTGTTCAAGTCGAGTACCTAGGTACGAGGTTTGATCAAGGACTGTACCTTTAAGGCCGAACCAAAAACAAACACTACATCTGAATACATCAAAATCTTTGATCAAAGCAATCGGGCTTGCTTCAATGGG
>DALYUO010000241.1:2779-4964 GCA_031981225.1 Pararcticibacter sp. | reverse complement strand
GTAACGGAGCGCTACGTATTCGACTTTAATAGAATCAAGCTTTCTAGTAAGATCGCACTGACGAAGTATTTGTTCGGCCTCAGTCGGAGTGAGAATATGTTGTTGATTATCATGCAAAGCTTGGCCAAGTATCTCTGCAGCTTTCCATACCGGATCTTTCATCAGATAGCAGAATATCGATTGTATTGCGTTCCATTGCACACGGATATTGCCTTCTCGGTTTAACCCCCAGTAGTAGGAGATCTTTTTTGCACAAGTCTTGATCAAATCATAGTCACTAATGGTCCCGTCAAGATCAAGACCTTCCGTATTATAAGGGAATCTGCTTAAATGGGTGACCACATAACATTTACCCCTCAGGCTGATTGTGTTCGCCGCGAGGCCCCCGGCAGCTGTTAACATCAACTGATCCCAAAAGTTGGGCGTTTCAGGGCCTAGCCGGGTAATATGTAAAGCACCATTCATGTCATCAAAGAGATTATCCCGATTGGCGCTTAAAGTGTTGATTCTTATGTTTTCGGGAAATAATCTTGCAACAAGGTAGTGCCCTGCTTCATGAACACAGGTACGCATTGTTGGCTGTTTTATAGATATCTCTACGGTCGTTGCCTGAGGTGCGGTATTCTTGCTCAGTACATAACCCAATCTCTTTAAGAATTTTTTAATTCCTGACAACATGATTACGGTTGTCGGCAAATATAGCAAGTTTAACAAAGGTAGTCCAGCCTTGATCCAGAAATGACTAATACTTTGTAAATTACAAAATGGGGAGGGAAGAGATATTAAGAAGCCAACAAGAATTCCGTAGACAAGAAGCTCAATTAGCACTTGGAAACGCCAACGCGGAAATCGAATGCTTTAAGGATGAGTTGAGGACAAAGCATGGAATTTTGCTAACTGATGACCATTTTAGCTATGTGGAGCTAATAGGGGTTGTGCCGGAATATCCCGGTATCGTAAATCTTCTTATAGCGGACAAAAAGAACAAAGAAAGCTTATATGATTATGCTGCGTTGGCCGAAAAATTAAAAGGACTGCTGCAGGGAAGGGGTGTTCCGGTCAGGACGATTTTACCTCTTAGCCAGTAACTTTTTCAGACGAGGGCACCATTATTTCAGCAATTTCGAGCCTGGTTTCTTGCTTAAGTTTTGGAATTATCGATCACATCGCAGGTTTACGAAGGTCGAAGCGTGAGGGAACTGCCAATAATCACCGTAATGTTCGAAATAGCCTAATACACTACCTCGGCAGCGACAAAATCGCTGTAACCGAGTTCGCCGATGCTTTTTAATTATTAGAAGCTTTCCGAGTTTTGAAAGTCGCCCAGCACTGCGTTTAAAGCTTGTTTACGAAATTTTCTAACTGTTCTTCTTTTCGACACATTGTCCGAAACGGTTTTTTGTTTTCATTAAGCAGTTGACACAATTTTTGTCATATGACGCTTGTAGCTCCGGTTACTAAAATCATAATTCAGTTATTTATTTTAAAGTCATTCAAGTAGTTATTAATACACTTTGATCGTATCTCTAAACACAACTATACTCTAAAGTGACCAATAGTCATTTTTGAGCAAAAAAAATTTACGGTTTCATTCCACTTACTATATTTCAGAATACAGTTCGAGCAAATCCTTTCTTTTAAGTTTCACTATCTTCTATGAAGACCTTTTTTGCTTCCATAAAATTCATCAACCTCATACAGCTCCATGCCTGGTTATCAGGTATCGCAGGACAATGTAAAATACTCATACGAGAGGAATTTTGAAACGTGGATGTATGGTTGTTTTCCCATCCTGTCAAGTATCTGTTTTATTTGGAGATATGTCTTTTTACAGGGTTTTGATAATGCTTCAGATAGCTGCAGAACCTCAAGGGTCTTTGATATCCTGGAAAAAAACGATATTTTTTCTGGCAGGGTCTATTCTGTAAGAACTTTTTAGTTAACATTCATTTTAATATCTTTATATTCAGATAGTTCTTTACTTTATTCAAGTAATTACAAATAGTTCGGTTTCCTTTTCGGTTACCTATATCGTTTGACGCTTGATACTTGTTTGGTTTTTAGAAGGTTAAATATAAGCATTCGGACCTCAGCGGGGTCACAAAATAGCCTTCTTCGGAAGGCTATTTTCGCTTATAAAGGAGTACAAGGAAGGCTAAGGGTTAGATTAAGGGTCAAACAATAA
>DALYUO010000241.1:1671-2769 GCA_031981225.1 Pararcticibacter sp. | reverse complement strand
TCTTTGTACTGCTGCCTGTTGTAATTACAATAATCATGTTGGCAGCGCCAGTTGTATTTGTGTTCAATAGTCAAGAGCAATTCGATTATTCAGGCTCCGCTGGATTTTTGATATTTATTTCAAGCCTCTACCTGTTGTTTCTTGTATTGTTGATTATGGGCGAATTAAGGGCCAAAGCGATCGTGGTTTCTCTTAACAACGATTCTTTAGAAGTTAAGAATTTCCTGGGATTGGGAAAATCAAGCTCTTTTAGCTATAACAGTTTAGAAGGATATCGAACATCTGCCGTACCGTCGCGTGGCGGCACATATGAGTATTTATATTTAATACATCAAGGGAAAAAAATAGCGAAGATTTCAGAATTCTATCATCGAAATTACGAAGAGTTAAAAGTATCGCTTCAGAGAATGAATGTTGAAAATCTGGGAGAGGAGCACTGGAGTTTTACATCTGAAATGAAAGAGCTGTTTAGGTAAAGTGATTAGTCTAATAGCGAAAACGCTTTTAGTCTTTATCAATGCAGCCACACTGTATTAAAGCTCCTGTGTCGAATATTTTGTTAACGTTCCTGCTTGTTATAAGACGAAGTCTATATTACTCATGACCAATCTCAAATATCCATTTTCTATTTTTTTGCTTTCATTTTTCTCGTTAAAAACCATTGCATTAAATTTAGCTTCCAAAATGTAAGTGCCCGAGTTTAATTTCTCCATACTGGTAATTTCAAATTTTGAATATTTTTGAGCGTCTGGGCTTAATTTCGGAGGTTCCCTGAATGATTCTGATCCGTATGTTTTAAAACCATCAGAAAAACTTAGGGCAATGCCATTTTGTATATTGTCGCGGCCATAATCTATAGCATAATTTCTCGTTCCGACAGTAAATAAATCCATAACATCTTTTGGTCTCAAAATAAAAGCCTGTACCATTGATGCTTTGGCATAAGTTTTAATAAATAGTACGTCAACCTTGTGTTGATCATTGTATATTCCATAGGTCCTTGAGTATAAAACAGAATCCTTAAGACCGGATATATAATAACTATTCTTTACTATAGAATCTACTTTAGAATGAGGTTGCCTGTTTGACGCGCTATAA
>DALYUO010000241.1:0-1661 GCA_031981225.1 Pararcticibacter sp. | reverse complement strand
GCTATAAAAACTAGAAAATTTAGAAAGGTTATACGTGATTCCATCAGTGCTATAAGAAATACTATCCTTGGCATATTCCAGCGGGTCTTCTTTAACAGTTGTTGGTTGCTCAATTAATGGATTTTCTTTTTTGCAGGCGGCAAAAAAGAAAACGGCTATTGCTACTCCCAAAAAAATATTGATTTTCATACTAAAGAATTATTTATGATAAAGATCTATTTGTGCGTCTTCAAAAGTAAAAAAAATACTGACTTAGAATCAACATATTCAAAAGATAAAGGCATTGAAAAAATTGTTCAAGGAATATAATACTTGCTGGTTTGGGTTTTACTTTTAAAATTTTGTTTGGCGAAAAGTCAGTAGCGTTCAATGCCGGATAACAGCATCAATTAAGCTTCCAGCTGCCACGATTAAAAGCAGGAAGCTTAACATTCCCACGCTATTTGACCTACAAATTTGTGTTCGACTGCCGTCCTGCCCCGCAACTGTTCCAGCGTATAATAGCCGTAAGCTAATCCAAGCGCCGGGGCCATTAGAATCCAGCCAGAAATGCCATATATGATCTTACACCCGCCGAAATATGGTTAGGAGAAACGTTGTGCTCCATGCCATAAAAAGCAAAAGGTGGCTGATAATTCGCTTTAACGTATTCAAAACTTAGCTCAAAAGATCTTGTGAGCTCATGTAGCGTGTATTTGTATATCCCTGATGCGCATAGTTCGTTTTCTTCTACACCCAACGATATTGCCAATGCTATTTTCTTTCCTTTCATTCGATATCCGCTTTTACTACCATATGCCCATCCATGAGTCAAAACTTCATCGAACCACTTTTTTAGTAAAGACGGACAGTTAAACCAGTAGTAGGGAAATTGAAAAACGATCTTATCATGCTGTTCAACTAAGCGCTGTTCGGCTAAAACATCTATCTTTTCATCCGGATAAACCTCGTATAATAGGTGTATGGTAAATTCTTCAGGAAATTTAAGCAGCTCGTCAACCCATTTTTTATTAATAACGGATTCCTTGAGATTAGGGTGCGTAACAATAATTAACGTTTTCATTTTTAACATCATTAATTTATCATACACAAAAGTAGTCGGTAACATAACCTTTCGTATATTACCAACCAATTGTTAGGTACTATAAAAAATGTAAGTAATGAGTAAGATCAAACAGACGTCTACTAATTTCTCCAATAAAGTTGCCCTGAGAGATGAATGTCCGGAAGCTTATGCATCTAATATTATTGGCGGGCAATGGACTCTGGTTATATGTTCATGGTTGCTTGGTGGCAAGCTAAGATTTGGAGAGTTAAAAAAGAGATTGCCCAACATCACTGAACGGATGTTAACCTTACAGCTGCGTAAGCTTGAAGAAAATAAAATTGTCAGCAGACTTGTTTATGCGGAAGTTCCGCCACGTGTTGAATATGAACTAACCGCGATCGGATATGCTTTAAAGCCAGTGATAAAAGAGCTGGAATATTGGGGTGATTGTCATAAGAAATTGGCAAATGAGTAACTTCAGAAAAAAAACGCAAATGTTGTGATGGTATTTATTTGAAATAAATATTTACTTTAAAGATGCTAAAATCGATTTTGACACGTATTTGCTTTTTTATTTTTACAGTCTCCGCAAAGTTACTGATGGCAAACGGCT
>DALYUO010000240.1:0-7643 GCA_031981225.1 Pararcticibacter sp. | reverse complement strand
AAATGGTGATTAGACGACGTCGACTGTTCTGCCGCGCCTTCGAGCTGAATAGGTTCTTTCTGCGAAGTTGAGTTTGTATAAAAGCTCAGAATATAATTTTGTTGAATTTTTAATATCTTTATTATTAGAATGTTATATGGTTAATATAAATACTAACTGTATGTAATCGTTGCTGAAAGCAGTCACAGGGTATAAAAGAGCCAAATTATATTCTAAACTATTTGTTAAACGACTGCAATACAGTATTTTAAGTGATGTTATTTAACTAGTTAGTTCTATTGATTAGATTAAGCTTCGTATCTCTTCCAGGCCGATGAAAAATCATCTCTCATTCCTTCGAACCGCCTGACTACTGCTTCGATAAATTCCTCATCAAGAATCTGGAATACTCCGTTTACGCCTCCAGTTACATCCATTTCAGAAATCTTATAGGTCTGCTCCAGATTACCCTGTTCAAACTTAACCAGGAACTTCATGTTCATAGAAAAGATAGTTATTTTACAATCGGGTCTCGGCAATTCTGCAACTATACGCATGGTGAAATCTATTAATGAAAATGTTTATGAATTAAAAAATCCTTTAAAGGATCTCTACCTTTGAGAGAACCAAAGGAACTAACTGGTTTGAAACGGGCGAAGAGCTCTTCGCTGTACCAGTTTTCGTTTCGTGTCTTTTTTATTACTTCAAGATGTTCTGCTGAGGAATAAGCAAAAAGTTTCATATCCTTTTCTGAACGCCATAAAGAAAACGTAGCTTGTTTAAATACCGGGGCTTCTCCTATTCCAAGCGAGAAAATATAACCATTTGCTGAAGACATAGCATCCGACGCACTTTGTACGTTAGACCAAAAACGCTTAATGCGCGATAATCGTATCGTAGCCCGGGTTAGTACAGCAATAGGGCCACTATAGCCCAGGTCAGCAGCTGTATCTGATACGAATGGTTCCTTACCGTCCCACTTTCCGCGGCTTTCTATCGGAGAACAGAGAATGGTCCATTGCTCCTTAGTAAAAATTTTCCACCAGCTGCTTACAAAAGAACGACTATAAAACGAGTCGAAATCGTTTTGTGAGTCCCATACAGAAAGAAGTCCCCATTGCTGCAGGTCAGGTTCAAGGTCAAAACTTCCGTTATTGCCACAACCCAGCAGCTTCCAGAATGAGCATTTTGCTTGAAGCAAAAGCGGGATCCTGTGAACTGCCATAGCTATGAAAGCTATCGGGATATATATTTTCGGGTATCGTACTATTGTTAACGCAACAATCATCCATTAAAGATCAGCAAAAAATCAAATGCCTTCTTTTTAATTTGAGTGTAAATAAAAAAGGCCCTTACAGGGCCTCAAAAATAGGATATTTTATACGAATTATTATGCCATTACTGTTTTAGTTGCATCTTCAGTTCGTCCAGATAAGTCACTGATAGCACCACTGGCTTTATCGATCATCGAACTACTTAAGTCTTTTACTGAACCCAGTACTTTATTGCATACTTCTTTACCATTTGAAGTACCTAAAAGATACCAAGCCGCAGCTCCTGTTGCCAGCCCTGCCAGCACAACTCCTGCTATTGTCGATCTGTTTTTCATATTCATAAGTCAAGTATTTGATCTACATTATATGTATAAACATCATGCCAAACTTCGTCTCTTATTCTGTGTAGCTTACCGAAGGAATAGTTTTATCGATCTGCCAGCGTCCGGTTCCTTCTTCCCCAATCACATCGAAGAGCTCGAGGATCCGCCGGGCTACATATTCTTCTTCTCTCTGCTCATTCAGGAACCACTGAAGAAACTGAAAAGTCATAAAGTCTTTCACTTTAAAACAGCGGTCAGCTATCCTGTTAAAACTAGCTGTAACATTAATTTCCTGTTGCAGAGCCGTCTCAAACACTCCTTTGAATGATTCAAATTCCTGGGGGATATTGGTTATATCGGGCGATACGGCGCGTCCGCCCATATCGTTTACGAACCTGAAGATCTTAAGCATGTGCTCACGCTCTTCACCGGATTGTTTTTCAAGGTAACTAGCACTGTTATCGAAGCCATTTCGATTACACCAGGAAGACATAGAAAGATATACAGCCGAAGAATAGGCTTCCATCTTTATTTGTTCGTTTAAAAGAGCTTCAATTTCTTCAGAAAGTGAAGTCCGTAATCTCAGAAGATCTTTCATACAAATTCATTTTTTATTTACTATAGAATAAATTTAACAAGAATTTGTTGTATAAGTCTTCACCATATTGTAATAAAGATTCAATCTAAATATCAGAAAGCGTAGGGCTGAAGGCATTCATTCACCATACTGTTTAAATGGATCATTGTTTTGGCAGCGCCTAAAAGCTCTTTCAGACAAATGGCATCGTTCATTGTAAGCACAAAACAACGTTCAGTATAATGAGGCATTAAGATAGCAATATCGGCGTGACGGGACATATTTCTCGCCATCTCCGTAAGGTTTATGTTTTTAACCAGTCTTATGAAATCAAGGAAATTACTCGTTTTAAAAGTTGAAACTCTGCCACCAAATTCCAGTAAAAAAAAGTTATTTTTATTACACTGGTAAACAGCGCCGCATTCCGTTCTGTAAATTTCTATAAGCTGTGAATGGATATCCTCCTGCATCTTTTTGGTAATGAATAATAGCAAAGATAGACATTGTTTATAATCAGTCCAAATAAGATCATCGGCTTTTAGTAAAAAGATTCTTAGTTTTATAAAAAATAACCAGAATGTCTTATCAAGCGTCACAATCACGATACAACTCAATGAAATACCGCCGTTGCGGAAAGAGCGGTTTAAAGTTACCAGCTATATCGCTGGGACTATGGCATAATTTCGGTGATATCGATATCACTGAAAACGGCCGCCGCATTTTACAAACTGCATTTGACAACGGCATTACGCATTTTGATCTTGCAAATAATTACGGTCCGCCCCCCGGATCAGCAGAAGAAAACTTTGGAAGAATAATCCATAAGGATTTTAAGAACTATAGAGATGAACTTATAATTTCTACTAAGGCCGGATATACCATGTGGGATGGTCCGTACGGCGACTGGGGTTCGAGGAAATATCTTGTTTCAAGTCTTGATCAGAGCTTAAAAAGAATGGGACTGGAATATGTGGATATTTTCTACCATCACAGGCCCGATCCGGAAACACCCCTGAACGAAACTATGCAGGCCCTGGATCATATCGTTAGATCGGGGAAGGCGTTGTACGCGGGAATTTCCAACTATCCTGCGGAAAAAGCGAGGGAAGCTATCTCTATATTGAAAAAACTTGGAACGCCCTGTCTTATTCATCAACCCAAATATTCTATGTTCGAACGTTGGATTGAAGGTGGTCTGTTAGATGTACTTGATGAGGAGGGGGTGGGCTGTATTCCTTTTTCTCCATTGGCACAGGGGATGCTTACCAATAAATATCTGGACGGCATACCGGAAGGATCAAGAGCTTCAAGAGGCGTCTTTTTGAAAGAAAGCGATCTTTCCGAAAAACGATTAAAGCAAATATCTAAACTGAACGAGCTGGCTTTGCAACGTGGTCAGAGTTTGGCACAGATGGCTTTGGCCTGGGTGCTTAAAGACCAACGCGTAACGTCTGTGCTGATCGGCGCGAGCAAACCTCAGCAGGTAACCGATTCTTTGAAATGCCTGGAAAATTTAGCATTCAGCGAAGATGAACTACATAGCATAGAGCAGATACTGAAATAGTAAATACCGGCGTTTTGGGATTTCGTCGCTCGGTGGGTACAGGGCAATTCGCTATTTTAAGAACAATCGATAGTATTGAATCCAAAGAGTTGACGATGTAATAAAAAAAGAAGAGCAGGATACTAAACACCTGCTCTTCTTTTTTTATTAATTTTTAGAACACCAAACGGTTAAACTGATCTTCCACTGCTTCTTGAAGGTCTGTCACCGGCAGGCCTTCTGCTTTCACTATCTCTGGAACCACCCTGCGTTCTGCTTCGTTCAGATCGCTCCGGCCTGGAGGGAGTGTTTAAACGCTGCGGAGTTTCTTCACGACGACGGTCAACATTGTTTCTTTCCTCACCCGAAGATTCTGGCCGGGGTGCGGGCCTAACCGGGCGCTGGTATCGTTCTCCGCGTTCTACATTTCCATTATTTTGATCAGGGAATGGTTGCGAAGGTCTCGCCTCCCTGGATGGGCGTTGCGTTTCGCGGTTTGGTGCCATATTGTTGTTATCAGCAGCCGGATTATTTCGCCTGTCGTCTCTCTGGTTTTCAGGGTAAGCGTTTCGGACATCAGGACGAACACGGTCGGGCCTTGAATTTCCCGGAGCTGAGGGACGATATTCATTATTTCTGTCTCTGTAAGCTGAAGGCCTGCCTGTTTCGCGGTCTGAACTTCTTCCGTCCCTTATTTCTGGCCTGTACATTCTAAGAGAGCCGTTGCTTGCCATTGCTCTTCCTGGGCGGTCCATATTATCTATGTGATGTACCCTGACCCTGCTCCTGGTAACCCTTTCAATCTCATGTGGGCGGGGACCATAGAAGTATCGTCTGTTATTATTGACATAAATGTTGTTGATTACCGTAGTGGATCGGTAAATATTTACAGAATGACGATGGGGAATGCAGTAGGAGTAGACCGAATGGCTCGTAATGTAGCGTTGGGGAACGAAAATCCATCGCAATACCGGGATATTGATATTAATATTAATATCGAGACCGGGAGATAGTGGTGCCCAGCCATAGTAGCCACCTCCGGATCTCCATGTTACCCATGCAGGTCCCCATTCTTCTCCCGGAACCCAGATCCATCCGTAGTAGTCATCAAAAACCCATCGGCCATAGTGAAAGGGCGCCCATCCCCATTCATAGTCCGATACCCAGGTATTACCGTACTCGGTAACTACCCAATGCCCGCGGGTTCCATAAGGCTGAAAGCCGGCTTCAACTGCGGGGATCCATACGCGCCCATAATCCCGGTTCTCAACCCAACGGCCATAAGGCGCCAGTTCATTGTAGAAGGCCTGAAAAGAGACACTTACCCCTGGCTGTGCAGCCGCTCTCCCCGTACCTGTAAGACTGCCTGTTATCAGAAACAATAGACAAAGCAGCAAAACTCTTTTTAATACTTTCATCTTCGTGTGTGTTTATGTGTTTGATGTGTAAATTTTAGAAAGGTTTATCAGTAGTACTTTCCTCTCTTAAATGTTACCCAACTATGATAAAGACGCTTTTTTATTCAAGCTGGTTGCATCAGTCCTTTCCACATTCATTCATTTTTCAACAAAAACAATAGGGTACGACATAATAAATTAACTTAGCAGGTTTAAAAAGGAGAACCGCTTGGCAAAGAGCACTACGAAAGAAACCCCGTTAATGCAGCAGTATAATACCATTAAGGCGAAATATCCAGGCGCCTTATTGTTATTCAGGGTAGGCGATTTTTACGAGACGTTCGGGGAAGATGCAGTAAAAGCATCCGGGATTTTAGGTATTGTACTTACCAAAAGGGCAAATGGTTCGGCTTCGCATATTGAGCTGGCTGGCTTTCCACATCACTCGCTCGAAACATACCTTCCGAAACTGGTAAGGGCGGGGCAAAGAGTGGCTATCTGCGATCAGCTTGAAGATCCGAAAACGGTGAAAACTATCGTTAAACGCGGAGTAACAGAGCTTGTTACTCCGGGAGTATCCTATAGCGACAATATCCTTCAGCAAAAATCGAATAACTATCTTGCGTCACTATTCTTTGAAAAAAACAGCGCCGGAATAGCATTTATAGATATCTCAACGGGTGAATTCCTTGTTGCACAGGGCAACAGCGATTATATTGACAAACTTCTTCAAAGTTTTAAACCCAGTGAAGTTATTTTCCCGAAAAGCAGGTACAAAGAATTCACCGAAACGTACGGCGATCGCTTTTATACCTATGCGCTTGATGAATGGGCCTATACAGGCGACTACGCTTATGAAAGTTTGCTGAAGCATTTTGAAGTAAAGTCGTTGAAGGGATTTGGTATTGAAAGACTTTCTTTAGCGGTTGTCGCGGCAGGAGTGGCCCTCCATTACCTGAATGAAACAGAGCATAGAAATCTGCAGCATATTTCATCGGTGGCCCGGATCGAGGAAGAAAAGTACATGTGGCTCGACCGCTTCACGATCAGGAACCTTGAACTGGTTGGATCTGCAAATGAAAATGCGGTAACGCTGGTTGATGTGCTTGATCATACATGCTCGCCCATGGGAGCCCGCATGTTAAGAAGGTGGATCATTATGCCCCTAAAGGAACGGAAGCCAATTGAAGACCGGCTGAATGTTGTAGAGTTCCTCCTTCAAAATGAAGAATTACGCGACAACTTGCTTCAGGAAATCAGGCAGATCGGCGACCTGGAACGGCTGATCTCCAAAATAGGCCTTCAGAAAGCCAATCCAAGAGAAGTTTGTCAGCTTAAAAAGGCTCTTTATTCTATTGAGAATATCAAAAGCTATTGCACCTCTTCTTCCAGCGCGTCTCTTCAAACCATTGGCGAGCAGCTCAATCCGTGTATGCTTATCCGGGAGAAAATAGAAAAAGAGCTTCATGCCGAGCCCCCTGTGATGATTGCAAAGGGAGGGGTTATTTCTTCCGGAGTAAACGAAGAGCTTGACCGTCTTCGGAAAATAGCCTTCGGCGGTAAAGGTTATCTGGTTGAGATACAAAAAAGAGAAGCGGACGCTACCGGTATTCCATCTTTGAAAGTCGCTTTTAACAATGTCTTTGGATATTACCTGGAAGTTACCAATTCACATAAGGATAAGGTACCTTCAGAATGGATCCGTAAACAAACGCTTGTAAATGCAGAGCGGTACATCACTCCTGAACTGAAAGAATATGAAGAGCAGATCCTGGGGGCTGAAGAGAAGATTCTTACACTGGAGACAAGGTTATATAATGAGCTGGTATACGCTTTATCAGAGTATATTAAGCCTATCCAGCTAAATGCCCAGTTGACTGCACAGTTGGATGTTTTGCTCTGTTTTGCCACTGTTGCCACTAGGAACTTTTATGTAAAACCACAGATCACTGAAGACAACCTGCTGGACATAAAAGGCGGGCGGCATCCTGTTATCGAGAAACATTTACCGGTTGGAGAGGATTACATAACGAACGATGTTTATCTCGACAACGAAACCCAGCAGATCATCATTATAACCGGTCCGAACATGGCAGGTAAATCGGCCTTGCTTCGCCAGAGCGGCTTGATCGTTCTGATGGCTCAGATGGGTTGTTTTGTTCCTGCGAAGGAAGCCCGTATTGGGTTGGTCGACAAGATTTTTACCAGGGTAGGAGCTTCTGATAATTTATCCTCGGGCGAGTCCACATTCATGGTTGAAATGAATGAAACGGCAAGTATTCTGAATAACCTGTCGGATAGGAGCCTGATACTGCTTGACGAGATCGGTCGCGGAACATCCACTTACGATGGTATATCCATTGCCTGGGCCATTGCCGAATTTCTTCATAACCATCCTACGGCAAAGGCAAAAACCCTATTTGCTACGCATTATCACGAGTTAAATGAGCTTGCAGGTTCGTTTAACAGGATAAAAAATTACAATGTCTCGGTTAAGGAGGTCGGTAACAGGGTTATATTTCTCCGGAAACTAGTCCCCGGGGGAAGCGA
>DALYUO010000239.1:5698-7682 GCA_031981225.1 Pararcticibacter sp. | reverse complement strand
AACTTTATTGTTCGCAGTCCGATACCTGGATAGTGTGAGTAATGGTTCTTTACCTTTTGTTCCGGTTTCCTGGTTGACAGTTGTCAGAATGCATCGGGCGCAGGGTTTGGCAACTTTGAACCGTACTTCTCCGATTTTGATTTCTTTCCAGGTGTCTTCATCAAAGGCTGGGCTCTCAGCAACGACGATGCTCGGCCGGAACCTGTCCATGGGAACAGCTTCAGTTAGGCGTGTGTTCAGATCGTCGAGGGAGGCCTGCCCAATTAAGAGGTATGGAAAGGCATCTGCAAAGCTAACCTGCTCTCCGTTTTCTGCATATCTTGTGTCGACTGCCCGGGAGCCATCTTCCGGAAGATAGACAAGCCTGCAGGGGAATTGCAGAAAAGCGCTGAACCAATCGTCGAGCTCCCGGCTAAGGTGGAATGCCTCGACCGTATCGTCCCATATCGACACAGTTATTGTCTCTTCTCTTGTATGGTTAAAGGGAACGATGGTATTTAGTTCCGGATGTTGTTTGTGTGTGATCAGAATGCCGGTTTCAGCGATCTCTGTTTGAAGCAGTGCGAGCTGGTGATAGACTCTTTGGGTAATGAACCGTCCTTTTTCGTCAACGAGCATCAGACGTCTGTCAAACTCAAAGCCTCTTTGCAGCGCTAATGAGCTTTTAGTTTTAATTCCTCCGAGCGACTTAATTGGATAAATATATAGGTCCTGAACAAACATAGCGAAAGAGTTGAAAGTTAGAAGTTAAGCGTTGAAAGTTGAGAGTGGAAAGTTAATAACGGCTGATGAACCTATTTTAGCAATCCAAGCCTTACCAGTCCGTTAAAGATTGCCGTAACATGCAGGGCCTGCGGGATTTTGTTGTTCAGCACGAGCTCTTTGAGTTCGTCCGGACTAACTTTCAATACTTCGATTTCCTCGCGTCCATCGAGATGCTGTTCCTGCACTTTCTTTCCCCCTGTCAGCAGATAGCTATGCGTTTTATTCGCAGAGGTTGAGGGGTTGGCATAAACCCAGCCCATGGGCTCGAGCGTTTCAAATGCATAACCGGTCTCTTCCAGCAGCTCACGTTTCACCGCCTGTTCGGGTGTTTCACCTGGATCGATGCAGCCACCAGGTACTTCCAGAATAACCTCTTCGGCTGCATGACGATATTGCCTTATCAGGATCACTTCATTATCCTCTGTAACAGCCACCGCGTTTACCCAGTCGGGATATTCAAGCACATAATAATCATCAATCAAGGTACCGTCGGGCATGCGGCAGCAATCCACCCTAAGGGTGGCCCATTTTTCTTTTACCAGATACCGCGACGACAGCTTCTCCCAGTTCAGCTTACTCATATTGGCGGTTGTTCAGAAATTTATCAATTTGTTCCCTGCGGGCTATGTTGTCAAGCGATTGCTGGTGGTACTCTGTTTCCAGGAGATTAAGCACCGCCGCTGCCTTATTGAGGATGGCAAAGGTTTCTTCCGTTTCCTGAAAGGGATAAGCACTCTCGAAAAGTATCTGAGCAAGCATATCGAGTTTTTCGGCCGAATATTTACGGGATTTAAGATCCTCCTGGAATTCTTCAGGAGTGGTAGTATGTAAAGAGTTTGCATCCAGGCCGAAGTTATCAGAAAGAGTTTGATAGGCTAGTTCGGTCGCATCGTCTACGTTGCCTTCGTTTTTCAGTCCCAGGATTCTTGCGAGTACCAGCGCCAGTTTCTGGATTTCGGCCTCAATAAAATCTTTGCGGATCATAGTATATATTGTTTTATCTGTTCATTATGTCAATTCCCGGCATTATTTACCAGCTTCCGCTGGCACCACCGCCGCCGAAGCTGCCTCCTCCAAAACCGCCGAAGCCGCCGCCTCCGCCACCACCAAAGCCGCCGCCTCCTCCACCAAAGCCTCCACCGCCGCCGCGTCCTCCCTGGCCCATACCAGCGAGCATGGTCCACCAGAAAATATCAGCTCCTCCGCGCGATCCTATTAC
>DALYUO010000239.1:5384-5688 GCA_031981225.1 Pararcticibacter sp. | reverse complement strand
ACGGCCTCCTCTGCCGCCACCACCACCTTTTCTGCCGATGATAACAATGATAACGATAATGATGATAATAAGTCCCAGGGGAAATCCCATCGACCTACGGCCCTGTTTGGCTGGCTGGTCATTTTTATACTCACCCTTAGTATAGGCGATAATCGCATCGGTAGCTTTTTCGAGTCCTTGCGAATAATTACCCTGCCGGAACTCCGGCTTCAACTCATTCTCTATAATTCTCTTCGCAATCGCGTCGGGAAGAGCACCTTCCACACCATACCCTGTCTGAATGGTAACCTTCCTGTCCTCGAGG
>DALYUO010000239.1:4650-5374 GCA_031981225.1 Pararcticibacter sp. | reverse complement strand
CCGACCCCATTAAGACTACCGCAATCTGAGTGGAGGTAGAGTCGTCAAAAGCTACGAGCTTGTTCTCAAGCTGTGATACCTCGCCCGATGAAAGGGTATTGGTATAGTCATTAACCAGCCGGTCAGGTTTCGGAGGCAGTTCCTGTGCCGATGTCTTGAAAAACAGAGCCAGGAATGCTGTTATTAAGAGAATTTGTTGTTTCAATTGTTTAATATTTAACGGTAGCTACAGCTACACCACCCACCTGCGCAGAACGCAGGTATTGATAATAGATTAGTCGATGAAGGATATCTCATCAGGTAATTCATTCTTGTCGCCATCAATGTAGGGGAAATACTCCCTGAGTTTTTCTCCGGCCATGGTAATGCCAGTCACGATACCGTCGGCAAGCCGGCCTTCCCTGAACTTCTCAAGCATAGCATCCTTTGTTGTATTCCAAAAATTATCGGGAACAACATTATTGATACCGCTATCGCCTATAATGGCAAATTTGTGGTCCTCGGTAGCTATATATATTAAAACGCCGTTTTTCAACGCCGTTTTATCCATGCCGACTTTAGTAAAGTAAGTTAAGGCACGCTCAATAGCTTCTCCTTTGCAGTTCTTTTCGGCGCATATTCTTATTTCGCCGGAAGTGTTTTTTTCTGCGGCTTCTATTGCCAGCCTTATCTGCTCCTGTTCTTTCTCTGTGAATGACGCCATATTTTGGAAGATTTCAGTTTC
>DALYUO010000239.1:3431-4640 GCA_031981225.1 Pararcticibacter sp. | reverse complement strand
GCTATTAAGCCTCAGCTACGTTATTACATTCATATAAAAACGGCACGCGCCCGGGGATAAGTTTAAAACTCAACCTTCGGAGCTTTCTCTGATCCGGCTTCAGCCTGGAAATAGCCCTTCTTCTCAAATCCAAACATTCCCGCTGTTAGATTATTAGGGAAAGTGCGGATTTTTGAATTATACTGCTGTGTTACCTCGTTAAACTTCTGGCGCTCAACAGTGATCCTGTTTTCAGAACCTTCGATCTGAGCCTGGAGCTCCTGGAAGTTCGCATTGGCCTTCAATTCAGGATAGTTTTCGGTGATCATCATCAGACGTCCGAGTGCGGTACTTAATTCGCCCTGCGCATTCTGAAATTTCTGAATATTCTCGGGAGTCAGCTTGTCGGGATCCACATTTACAGCGGTGGCTTTTGCTCTCGCTTCCACAACCTGGGTTAGTGTCTCTTTTTCAAAGTTAGCCGCTCCTTTAACGGTGTTGACGAGATTCGGAATCAGGTCGGCGCGACGCTGGTATACATTCTGTACCTGCGCCCACTGCGACTGTACTTGTTCATCAAGTTTTACCATGCCATTGTAATCGCACGATGAGAAAGAAAACAGAGCTATTAGTCCGGCAATCGTATAAAATATTCTTTTCATTTTTCTAAGTATTAAAAACTTTTTCAATTTACATCTTAGAACCCAAATTTCATACCTTTGTTACTCTCCGGGATAAAAACCTGGCAAATTTATGGTAAAAGAAATCGAAATCGTGCTGCTCCCGCACGAACTTACAGACGAAACCGCTCTCCATCGAAAAGCCTCCGAATCGCTGAAAATTGCGCTCAAACGCATTAAAGACGTGAAAATCGTTAAGCGCTCTATTGACGCGCGAGGTAGAAAAGTAGTATATCGCGTAAAAGCTGAAGTCTACATTGACGAAAATCGCACACCGGAAATTTTTTCAGTAAATTATCCCAATGTCAGCGACAAAAAGCCGGTTTTAATCGTTGGCGCTGGTCCCGCCGGACTTTTTGCTGCGTTGCGATGCATTGAATTAGGGTTAAAACCTGTTCTATTGGAGAGGGGTAAGGACGTGCGGCAAAGGCGACGCGACCTTGCTTTGATCAATAAAAACGGGCTGATTAATCCTGAATCGAACTACTGCTTTGGAGAAGGAGGGGCCGGAACATATTCAGATGGTAAGCTATACACCCGGTCTAACAAG
>DALYUO010000239.1:0-3421 GCA_031981225.1 Pararcticibacter sp. | reverse complement strand
TGTGCTCAGAACTTTTGTTGCTCATGGAGCAGAGGAAGACATCCTGATAGACGCCCGTCCTCATATAGGTACAAACAAGCTTCCCCAGATCATCACGGCTATTCGCGAAAATATATTGAATGCAGGTGGAGAAGTTCACTTTGATACAAAAGTAACAGAGTTTTTGATCGATGCAGGCAGCATAAAAGGAGTAAAAACTGCAGACGGGAATGCATTCAAAGCAGAGGCCTTAATTCTTGCAACAGGTCATTCTGCCCGGGACGTTTTTCATTTGCTACGAAGGCAGGGGCTCTCTATTGAAGCTAAATCCTTTGCATTGGGCGTGCGTATTGAGCACCCTCAAAGCATCATTGATCAGGCGCAGTACCATTGCGCTGTTCGCGATCCTAACCTTCCCCCATCATATTATAGTTTGGTAGAACAAGTGGATCAGAGAGGAGTATTTTCCTTTTGTATGTGTCCGGGTGGTATCATTGCGCCCTGTGCAACCGACTATAATGAGATTGTGGTTAACGGATGGTCGCCATCTAAAAGGAACAACCCTTATGCAAATTCGGGCACGGTTGTGCAGGTGAATTTAACTGATGTCAGTAATCCCGACGATCCCTTCAGCTTGCTTGATTATCAGGCTGAAACTGAGCGGAGGGCATGGGACGCCGGAGGGGGCAATCTGGTTGCACCGGCACAAAGGATGGTCGATTTTGTGAACGGAAGGCTGTCGAACGATCTTCCCTCTAATTCTTATTTGCCGGGCACCAGAAGCGCTGATCTGCGGGATGTGCTCCCTGGCGAGATACATAGTCGCCTAAAACAGGCTCTCCCTGCTTTCGGAAAAAAAATGAAGGGCTATTTTACAAACGAAGCGGTACTCGTGGGTGTTGAGTCAAGAACGTCTTCTCCTGTACGGATTCCACGCGAGCGGGAAACGCTGCAGCATCCACAGGCAAAAGGACTGTTTCCCTGCGGTGAGGGTGCAGGATATGCAGGCGGTATTGTCTCCGCGGCTATTGATGGCATGAATTGTGCGGATGCTGTAAAGAAGCTTTTAACATAAGGTTATGAATTCATTTATCAGTTCAGAACTTAGAGAGGTATTTGCCGGCAGTCCCTGGTACGGGCCATCGGTAACAGACGTATTAAGCGGTATCGACGAATCAGTTGTTTATAAGCATGTCGGAAATACACATAGTATCGCCGAATTGTTGCTGCATATGTCTGCCTGGACAGAGGAAGTAGCGGCACGCCTTAGAGGCAAAGTGGCAAGTTATCCGTTGCGTGGCGACTGGCCTGATGCTTCAACAACCCCCTGGCCTCAGCTGATCCGGATATTCAGAGATGCCCATTTTGATCTTCTCAATGCCGTCGCAGAATTTCCAGCGGATAAATGGGATGATATGGTGCCCTATGAAAACGCGGATAGTGAAACAACCACCTTCAGCAAAACAGCAAATGGGCTTTTACAGCACCATGCCTATCATCTGGGGCAGATTTCAATCTTAAATAAACAGTTATCGAAACTTAATTGATAGATATGAAAAAGACATTAGTAATCGGGGCTACTCCCGATCCGAGCCGTTATGCTTATCTCGCCGCTAACAAGCTGGTGAGATACGGGCACGAAATAGTAAATGTGGGGATAAAGAAAGGCGAAGTAGCAGGTGTGCCGATCGAGCCCCCCGTAGCTGTTCATAACGATATAGATACGGTTACTTTATACGTGGGCACACGAAATCAGCCGCCTCTTTACGATTATATCTTAAATACGAAGCCCAAACGGATCATCTTTAATCCGGGTACGGAGAATGCCGAACTGGAAGCAATGGCCCGTCAGCGGGGGATTGAAATAGTGGAAGGCTGCACGCTGGTGATGCTCTCGACCGGTGAGTTCTGATCTATGCACGTGCCATGCTGGCTGCCGTCATCAGTTGAACTCCTTCAGTATCCTTAACTCTTTGGGATAATAGTTATTGATGCGGTTTGGCAATACCTTTGCCCAGCCAAGTCCGAAACCCTCATAACACATCAACGCCCATCCAGTTTTTGCATCCGCGATCTGAAGAGTGTCCTTCCTTAAATATTTCAGCGCCTCATCTTTAGAAAGCTCAATCCTGATAACAGTATCGTTTAAAAGACTGCTCTGCGCAAGCTCCTGATCGGGAATGAAATCTTTCCCTGCAAATTTCCCTGCATATACCCCCGACTTTTTCAGGTATAATTTAGATTGCAGCAACAGCATGTCATTCTTTAAAGAAGGGGGAATAAGGCAGTATCCTTCTTTTGCCGGTATGAGAGAAAGGTTTTCAAATGATATCCATTTTTCAATTGTGTTTGCATCGGTCTGGTTGAGCTTTGGTAGTTTCAACTGAGGGATATTCATCACTTTCCCATCCTGCTTTTTAAAGCAAGTAATAAAAAATCCCTCGCCTTTTACTTTATGAGGATAAAAGCGGTACCCATAGCAAGCGTGTTTTTCTGAAACCGTTTCTTTAATACCCCATGAAGCTTCTATCGGGAGTCTGACGGAGCTTAACTTATAGGTATCGCAGAGCCAGTCGGCTATCTGTTCATTTTCTTCCGATGAATAAGAACATGTAGAATATATAAGCAAGCCTCCTTCCATAAGGGCAGGGTAGGCATCCGCAAGAATTCGCTGTTGTCGTTCACTGCATAGCTGTACATTGTTTTCAGACCATTCATTAATTGCTGCCGGATCCTTTCTGAACATTCCAGAGCCTGAACAGGGGGCGTCAACCACCATAATGTCAAAATAACCTTCGAGCCGACCGAAGTCCCTGGGATCGTTATTGCTGACGACACAATTTAAAGTGCCCCATTTAGTAAGGTTATCCGATAATATGGGCACACGACTCTTGATGATCTCGTTGGAAACGAGCAAACTTTCCGGATTAAGCAATGAAGCAATTAAGGTACTCTTTCCGCCCGGGGCCGCACAAAGGTCGAGCACTTTGACCGGCCCGCTCAAGTCAGCTTGCTCCAGCGCCCTTTCGAGAAACATCGAAGAGGCTTCCTGCACATAATAACAACCGGCATGAAATAAGGGATCGGCGATAAAAGAAGGCCTCTCTTTTAAATATCTTCCATTTTTGCACCAGGGAACCTGTTCTTCTGCATTGAACTTGTCGGTTATCTTAAGCGGGTTTCGCCTGATGGAAGTGAGCTGAACATTATTTTCATGTTCGTCCAGAAAAGACCGCTCTTCAATTCCATGTTCTTCAATAAGTCTCCGTAGTAACGCGGATGGAAGTGTGTTGCTCATTAGGATCAAAAGTACAAATAATAAAATTTTACGGTGGCTGCTGTTTGGTCGCTCGCGTAGTTTTATAGAAGTGGGCGACTCTTTTCTGCCTGTCTATTATTTAAAGTAAAAGCCCGCATGTCATTGGGATAGCCGGCAGATTGC
>DALYUO010000238.1:5730-7705 GCA_031981225.1 Pararcticibacter sp. | reverse complement strand
GGCATTCGCGAATCTCTTAAATATATTTAATCGACACAAGTGTAGCGTTGAATCTGGCTTTTTTTGTCAATGCTTCAATTCTGATACTTTCTGCTACTGCATTTTTCAAAAACGGCTATCATCAGGTGGCACAGATCCAGGATGCGCACAGATTGCTCGACAATATTTTCGGTTCACTGTCGCCGGCCCTTTTTGCTATTGCATTAATTGCCGCCGGACAAAGTTCGACGGTAACGGGTACCCTTGCAGGACAGATAATAATGGAAGGACATTTAAACCTTCGTATTCAACCATGGCTGCGCAGATTACTTACCCGTATGCTGGCTATCATCCCTGCTTTCTTTACCATATTGTACTTTGGAGAAGTTGCTCTTGGCGAATTACTCGTATTAAGCCAGGTAATCCTGAGCCTGCAACTTGGATTTGCCGTTATCCCTCTCATTCACTTTAACTCAGATAAAAAACTAATGGGAGAATTCGCCATAAAGCCATGGGTAAAGGTCCTCGCGTGGCTTAGCGCTCTGATCATCGTTATTCTCAACATAAAATTAGTATTCGAAGAAGTTACCGGATGGATAGAAACTTCCGACAATAACTGGTGGGTCTTCGTCTTCGTATTGCCTGTAATTGTTGGTATCTTATTTTTACTCTTCTATGTTTCTTTCCATCCTATTATAAGTAAGGTGAGAGGCAATACGTTCAACGCGCCTCATGGCCAGGCAGTGGATATACAGGATGTTGAGGGCGTTGTTTACTCAAGTATCGGCATTCCCGTCGATTTTTCCAGTCACGATAAAAATACTATCCGTAATGCCTTAATCCAGGGAGGAAAAGAAGCTCACTATTATCTCATCCATATTGTAGAAACTGCCGGAGCAACTTACCATGGGGAGAAAGTGATGGACTTTGAGACGAAAAGTGACTTTGAAAATTTACAAAAATATCAGGCAAATCTTAAAAACCTGGGATATGAAGCCTCGGTTTTAATTGGATACGGCAGATCGGCAAAGGCCATCGCCCGCCTTGCAAAAATCAATAATATGGACCTCCTTGTGATGGGAGCACATGGCCATAAAGGACTTAAAGATATTATATTTGGCAGCACCCTCGATTCTGTAAGACATAAAGTAAAGATTCCGGTATTGATTGTAAGATAAACTACTTCCCGCATTTCTGTAAAGGAAGAGCTAACGCTGTTATACACTTGTTACGCGCAACTTATAACGTATAACTTACTACTTATAACGTATAACTTACTACTTATAACGTACAACTTACAACGTCCCTCGGTTTTCCCCGAAAAACGTCAGAAGTTGCTTATTGCTGATTTCTTTGTCGATATCAATATATCCCGGGTAGCTCACTTTTTCATTGCCGATAGTAAAAGAAGGTTTGATTTTCAGCGTTATTACGGTCTTCCTCTCCTCTTTTGATGAAAGAAACTCTGTCACGGCCTTCTGATAATCAGGATTGGAGAGTATCGGATAAAGCTCTGAATCAATTTTAAGTGCAACATCTGCTGTACCGCCTTCAGGCTTTATAACAATCTTCCTGTCATACGATCCGCTCGTCAGTTCCACCCCTTTTAACATAATTTTATAATCAAACTCATTAATCCCGGCTTCATCTTTTCCCGGGTTCTCTATTTTCAACCGGAGCAGAGCTTTTAAAGGTAATCTTTGCTGCATGAACGCAAAAGCTACAGCAGGTGCACCCGAGATGTCGAAGCCCTTTTCCCTGACTAAACGCGAAATGTGAGTGTTCGCTAGATACACACTATCGGCTGATACAATGAAGTACCTACAGCCTTCCAGCGCTTTCAAGCGATTCACCTGGTTATCAATACCACATGAGTATATTAGAGTAAGTGACAGAAAAAGAAAAAAGATTTTTTTCATGTGGTGATCGCTTTGATTGGTATAACTACAAAAAGTGAATAAACCTTTATTTGTTTCAGCCAACCAAATCAATTGGT
>DALYUO010000238.1:5345-5720 GCA_031981225.1 Pararcticibacter sp. | reverse complement strand
GTTTACGGGGCGCGTCTGAAGCTCTGGAAAGCCTGAACTCTGAGGGCGTTTGCCCTGTAACCCGCTTAAACTGCGATGACAAATGCTGAACGCTGCTGTAACCAAGCTTGTAGGATATTTCGCTCAGATTAAGTTCATCATAAAAGAGAAGCTCCTTTGCCTTTTCGATCTTCTGCCGGATAATATACTGCTCAAACGTAATTCCTTCTACAGAAGAAAACAAGCTGCTTAACGAATTGTAATCCTGATGCATTTCATCAGCAACTAAAGCCGACCAGTTAACTTTGGTATTCAACTCTTCGGTATGGTGAATTCTCCTGATCACTATATTCTTCATTTTCTCGATCAAGCGCATTCTGGAATCGTCAAGCAATT
>DALYUO010000238.1:2632-5335 GCA_031981225.1 Pararcticibacter sp. | reverse complement strand
AACCTGGCCGACAGTAATGCACTCGTCTGTTCATTAAGGTCATCTTCTTTTATCTGGGCATATCCAAGATCCACTTTCATAGGATGAAGTCCTAATTTCACCAGTTCGCTCTCAACCACGAGAATACAGCGGCCGCAAACCATGTTCTTTATATACAACTCAGTCATCGGTACAAAGTTACTTTAACTTTAATGACACAAAACCATCCTTTCTATATTTCATTGTCAATTAAAAATAATATTGTATTTTGGCTTCATAAATATCAACATGTCGCGCATAACTGCCCTTATCACTCTGATACTCTTAATAACGGCGAAACTTGCATTTTCTGATACTTTCATTGTAACGAACAAAGCCGATAGCGGCCCGGGAACATTACGTCAGGCCTTATCGGATGCAGCTTCAAACGGAACGGCAAGTACCGACCGGATTGAGTTTAATCTGCCCGGAACTACCATTAACGACCGCACAATTCGACTTAGAAGCCAGCTGCCTTATGTGAGTTCGAAGGTAGTCATTGACGGAAGCACCCAGCCGTCTGCCGTTTTCGGTGTGTCTGGAGCAAGAGTTATTATAGAGAGGGAGTTTAACAACGTTTACTATTCGGGCCTGGTTATTTCAACAGATAACTATAAAGAAACCGTATCAGACGTGGAAATTTACGGCCTGTATATCAGAAACTTCGCTAACATCACTTCTCTTTCGAATATTAACACATCCCAGGGATCAGGAATTATAGTGGACTACAACGCCCAAAATGTCACCATTGGAGCGCCAGGAAAGGGCAACGTGATCTGCGGAAATATTAACGGGATAGTCATCAATGGATCCAATTATTACAACGGCACTAACAATGTCAATTCATCCGGAAAGATCGTTATTCAATCCAACCTTATAGGCTTACTTGATAACGGAACAACTGCAAACACAAACTACATTGGGGTTTCGGTCAACCTTTTCGAACGCGAGCTCAATATCGGTGGCGACAATACTGGCGAACAAAACATAATCAGTGCTAACGGCACAGATATAAGGATTGACAGATCCGGTTATTATAACAGTAAACGAGCGGTAGCCAATATCATCAATAACAAGATTGGAACGGACTGGAACGGCACTAACGATTTCAAAAGTCTTCCTATTTTTTCTCAGTCGGCCAGTGTGGATATGTATGGAATTAAAGCCTCAAGCAGCCTCACGGATCTGAACATTATGAAGAATGTTATCTCAGGGCATTTAACCTGCGGAATCTCTATATCAAATGCAGATTTTCTCATCACTGCCAATCATATTGGAACAGATGTAAATGGTACGGCAGACCTTGGCAATACTGTCGGCATCCGCATTGAATCCGGGGCGCAGGGAAGAATCGGACGCTCAGCCGATGAAGACAAAAATTACATCGGCTATAACCGGTATGGCATAGATGTCCTTTCTGAAAAACCAACAACTATTTCGCGCAACAGTATTTTTTGCAACACCCAATTTGGCATTGGCAAGGCAACAAAGACACAACAGACCTATGTACAGGTTTTAAAAATACTACCTAACCACATTTCGGGTAAGGCTACGCCCAGCGCGGAAGTTGAATTATTTTACTCCGACAATTGTCCGGGAAGCTGCCAGGGCAAGACTTACTTTTTCACAACCGTTGCTGACGCAAGCGGCCGCTGGCAATATAATGGCAATCTGACGGGACACGTCGTTGCTACAGCTACGTTACCATCCTATGTTACCTCGATGTTTTCCACAGCCGGACTCCAGGTAAATGAAGCAAAAGTAGAACCTGTAACCTGTAAAGGTCCGGGAAGTATTACTATCTCAGAGCCAAGGGAAGGAATAAACTTTAAGTGGTACCGGCTCGAGGAAAATGGTACATCTGTATTTATTGGCAGCACGCAATCAGTTAGCGGCCTTGATGTAGCAACTTACGAAGTGAAGATTGACGATGGCTGTAAAACAGTTTTACACACATTCTACATTACAGATCAGAAGCTGACGAAGCCGGAAATCACCGCTCCGGTGCCGGCATGCGGACAAACGTCGTTCCAGTTCTATGCTACAACCCTGCGTGGTAAAGGGAACATATCTTACCGCTGGATAAATTCGGGCGGACAAACCGTTGGCTATGGACAATATATCTCGCTGCCCCAGGGCACTTACTCTGTAGAAGTAACAGATGAGGCCGGATGTTTATCAAAATCCGATCCCGTCACTATAGTACGTAAACCTCAGCCTGTCATAAATACATCTGCTATGGTATCTACAGCCGCCGCTTGTGGAAAGCCTAACGGTTCAATTAAAGGAATTACTACTTCAGATATTACGGGGAATGTTAAATATCAGTGGTACGTATACGACGCGTACCACGTTAAAACTGGCGACGCTGTAAGCGGGCAAACAAATGTGGACCTTACAAATGTAGAAGGCGGTTATTATCAGCTTCAGGTTTCTGACCAGGGCGGCTGTCCTCCTGTATATAGTAGTCCCTTGTATATCAACATTTATAACTCCGTGATCGTCAATATTGGCTCAATCAAGGGTACAACCTGTGGCAAGAAAAATGGATCTGTAACAGGCATCACCATACTGGAAGGGAATCATTATAAATTATATAATGCACTAAACGTGCTCGTTAAGGAAGAGGATTATTTAGGCGTCCCCATTAATTTCTCTGGTCTTTCCGCCGGGAGTTATATAATG
>DALYUO010000238.1:0-2622 GCA_031981225.1 Pararcticibacter sp. | reverse complement strand
TATATAATGATTGGCGAAAGCACCATCTCAGGTTGCACATCCAACCCTACTCCATTCACAGTATATGAGATAGCTCCGGAGAATTATACTTTTTCGGCTTCTGTTCAACCTACAACCTGCGGATTTTCTAACGGAAGCATAACCCTTACTTATAACGTAACTTCAGCACGTCCTGCCAGATACGAATGGACAGACGCAGGCGGCCAGTTATTAATTACCGGAACACAAACACAGATTAAAGACCTCGGCCCCGGCGAGTATACGTACACCGCCTTCGATGCAAACGAGTGTCCGAGAACCTATATATATACCATTGCAAGGACCGAAATTCTGAAAATCGATGCATCTGCGGTAAAACCGCCGGTCAATGATTATTGTGGATTGAAAAGAGGTTCTATAACCGGACTGAAAGCCACAGGAGGTATACCAGGATACACATATTCATGGATCGATGAAAATGACAAAGAAGTAGGCACTAGTCTGGATCTCCTCAACATCGGCGAAGGGAAATACCGCCTTGTTCTGAAAGATCAGACGACCTGCGGCGAAGACATAAGTGATGAGTATACAATCATCGACCAATCAAGGCCAATGGCTGATCCTTTAGCAGGAGATGTTCGGGTTTGCTACACCACCGAAATCACAATACCGGTTTCGAATGTTGAAGAAGGCACCTACCAGTTGTACAAAAAAACATCTGATTCATCTCCGTTTATGGAAAACACAACCGGTATCTTTACTTTTCTGGCATCCGGCACATCTGATTATTATGTCCGGCGAGTCCTTGGACATTGTATTAGCAATTTCACAAAGATCCATGTCGAAGTAACCAACGACAATCTGGAAATCACCAACACGATGACGCCTAATGGAGACGGAGTCAATGACATTTGGTCCCTTACAGGTTTACCTGATTACCCCGATATCAAAATCCAGCTATACACAAGAGATGGACAGCTCGTATACGAATGCATTGGCCCCTATATAAATCCCTTCGACGGTCACTTCAGGGGAGCCGAACTACCCGCTGGCGTTTACTATTATAAGATTGATCTCCGGGGCGATTGTAAACCCCTCAGCGGAAGTCTCACGCTCTTAAGATAATGGACAGTTGACTAAAATTGTCTCTGCGAGCAGTTTACTTTGTAACGGTTATTCAACAAAAGGCCGAGCACGATTTCGTGCGAACCATTGTTAACATGCTTGAGAGGCGAAGTCGTAAAGTCATACGAATAACTAAGGTTGATGAGGTACCCAACATTAAAACCCGCCATAAGAGAGTAAGAATCATTATTCCTGAAACCGCTACCCATCCAAAGCTTATCTTTATAGGCAAGCTTTAAGTTAGCATCTATGGCGGCAGGGGAGTTTAATGCGTAACTCAGTAAACCCGAAGGAATAACAGCAAGATCTTCTCCTACGAAGAACTTATACCCAACCGTTCCGTAAAAGGAAGGTTGCTGGTATTGTTCTACGGTACGCTGCCCATCCACCGTTTTCCAGTGCTTGCCCACCAGCTGTTTTCCGGACGCCCCCAGGAAAAATCTTGGGGTATAAAGCCAGATACCAAGGCCAACATCCGGTCTTATCCTGTTGTTATAGTCAGCGGCAAAAAGAACATCGTTCATATTTCCTACAACCCCATCAACGTCAATTCCGATAGAAGAAAAGCCACCCGATACGCCGACAGAAAGGTTGAGGACTTCCGAAAGTCCAAGATGGTAAGCATAAGTCGCATTTACCGATGTTTGCCGAATCCGCCCTGCTTTATCGGTTATTGCATGGAAACCAACACCATGATGCGGTTCAGCCGACATAAAGCTATTCACATATTGCCGGCTCATCGGATTCTCGCCTTCTGCGGGAAAAGTATTAACACTGCTTCTGATAAAGTCTTCTCCAAAGGGAGCATTCAACGACACATAATACGTTTCAGGAGCGCCCTCCAGCCCCTGCCATTGATTACGGAACCCCATCTTTACATCTATGTAATTATCGATTCCGGAAAGCGCCGGGTTGAGCAAATAGTTATTAAAGATGTATTGTGTTGATCGTGGCCGCCCCTGTCCATGAGCAAGTATGCTTATGAAAGAAAACAACACGAGGCTTAGGCATGATTTCATACAGTATTAAAGCACCTTGAATTTAGAACTCAATATTAGTATAATTTCTTCAATAAAGAAAACCTTATCGGCAGAAAATCAGGGCTGCCATATTTTATGAGAGCCGACAGAGACATTTCCCTTCGGGGCGATGGCTCTGGAGTTCTTTTGGCAGCATCAATTGGAGAACAGCAAGAAATATTATAGATTCGTTTAATACTGCTTGTAGCATAGCATGAGAAGGGTTCGGGATGAGAGCACCCTGAGTGCAGGGTGAGTGCACGGTGAGTGCACTCACCCCGAAGCTTTCCTGAATAAGGCTCGAACCAGGGGCACACTATTCTCCCTTCAAATGATACAAATGTCTTGTCCTGAAATAGCTATACAGGTTAATGAATAAATCCTGAATTAATTATACACTTCGATTTGTTATTCCTGTTTCGATTATACACTGCAATTTGTTAATCCTGTTTGAACTATACAAGGACAAGTCCCTCCTTTTTTGATTTTTTATTTTTCC
>DALYUO010000237.1:7511-7725 GCA_031981225.1 Pararcticibacter sp. | reverse complement strand
AGGCTGATCCATAATTCCTCATTTGTGTCCTTCCACCATCCCCAGGTGCCTTCCTTTCGCCTGCTTTCCAGTAATTTCCTGATCAGATCATTGATGTCTTTTTCATGTTTAAAAGGTTCTTTCAGATAAGTTCTTATCTTTTTCTCAGCCAGAAATCCTTTGAGTTTAGAAGCAATTTGTTCATTGCACAGGTATTCATACGTCCTTAGCCGGC
>DALYUO010000237.1:0-7501 GCA_031981225.1 Pararcticibacter sp. | reverse complement strand
CTCGTCTCTTCAAGCAGGGCGGGCAGGAGCGAAGCTTCAGCGCGGAGAGTGACTTTTCCGAGCTTCGGATCAAAGCTCAGGGATACGGTGGTGTCTTTTTCAAGGGTTTCAAAAATGCCCTTTGTCTGCAGCACTCCTTTCTCAAAAAGTGGAATTGATCGTCTCTCCCCGTCAAAATACCCGGTAGGCCTTTTAATGGAATATTCAAAATGCAGGCTGTCTTTCCCTTCTGCCTGTATCTTGAAGGTGTCTATTTTTGAATTAGTAATTCTAAAAGTATCTTCATTCAGGAGCTTTCCGTTGAAACTGAAGCTGCGGTTCAGACTTATGGTATCAGTAGTATAGTTCATGATCTTGCCAACCGGTTCAAAGGTATCTCCACGGACAGCGAATAGGGGAGATGTCAAGCTGGCACTAATGGATTTGAAGGATTTGATCTGCCCCTCAGCATATCCGCTATGCTTGTTGTCACTCATTCCTATAAAGAAGGTGCGCCAGTTGGTAATATCATCGGGGAAGGTAAGGGTAAAGCTTGCTTTGCCCTGTTCATCAGTTCTTAGTCTTGGCTGCCAGAAAGCGTAATCAGAAAAATTTCTGCGGAAGCTGTGCTGCTGTTCAGGCTGTACTTCCCCTGCTCTTGCTTCGCCGGCCTTCTTTTTGGTGCTTATCACAATTACACCATTGGCACCACGGGAACCATACAGCGCTGTAGCAGCTTCATTTTTCAATATACTCATTTCTCCTATCAGAGTAGGGTCAAGACTTTCTATGTTTCCTGCATAGGGAACACCGTCAATAATAATCAATGGGCTTCCTGAAGCGGAAGAGGAGCTGCCACGGATCTGTACACCCTCCAGTCTGTCATACATAACGGAGATAGCACCAGTCGTTGTCTTCTTTCTTTTTGCTCCATATCCGACGACTACTACCTCTTCCAGTTTGTTTTGGCTGGCTGACATGTAAAGATCGACAGTTGCGCCATTTTGTATACTTACTTCTTCTGTTTCATAACCTATATACATTATCTGAAGCTTGCCCGACGAGGGGACCTTAATGGAGAACCGGCCAGACATATCCGTAGTTGTTCCCGTTGAAGTTCCTTTCACTTTAACAGCAACTCCAGGAAGGGGAGTTTTATCTTTCTTGTCGTATACAGCTCCACTCATCCAGCCTTTAAAAGTGCTTGTATCCAGGTATTTTTCGTTAAAGACTTCTTTTAACAGTTGGGCGGACTCGTCCTGTTGGTTATTGGCATTTAATCCACTTTTGTTTTCAACGATCTTGGCCATATTAAAACTCACAGAATCTGCCGGCAAAACATCCAGCTTGCCCGTGCTGTAATAGTTAGTCCCGTTAGCTCTGATCGGGATATAGTCCTGGAGCATGTATTTATTCCCTTTCAAAAGGTAGAAGATCCGGTACAAACCCGGATTGTAATTCTGAAGATCGGTAGTATTTCCCGGAAAGATATTCATGAAATCAGGATTGTCCTTTTTATAGACAATAATGTTTTTAACAAAAGGTACTTTTCCTGTATTCAGGGTATCCACCTTGATAATTAGTCTTCCGGTGCCCTTTCCCGATAGGTACTCATTCCTGAACAGGCGGGTGGTATGGCTTCTGAGGTCAAGATAATACTGCCATAGCGTATCCACTTCTTTGCCGGTAAGTGCGTACTGCTGATAATCAATGCCACTAGATGTATTGTCGTTTAAGTGTAAACTGAAAGGGTATTTTTCGGATAAGGATTTCTGTTTCAGCAGGCCGGGTTTAAACTCGAATGAGTATCCCGGTTCCGGATCGAAATATACCGGCTGGGCATCTTTTTTTTCAAACCGAACAGTAAAGCCATTATAAGGGCCGGTTAATATAGCAGAGTTATCATCCCTGATGCTATAATTATTTGGACTTTCGGTATTCAGCAGAAAAATGCTATTTCCCTGCTCTATTGTGGCGAAACGGTCTCCAAAATTATTGACCACGCTGATAAGGTATTTATTTATCAGCCTGGCCTCATATGAACTTAAAACATCCGGTTGTTTTATGAATTTTGCGGAAGTGCTGTTCTGCATATCGCCATTTAAAGAGAGAATAAGTTTTTCGCCTTTAGTAACAATCACACTGTCCAGGGTAATCATCATGTTTTTGGTCCTGAAACGAACTTTATGAACTCCCGGCTCTACTCTGAAAGAATAGCGCTGAAGGTGCGTAGTTTGGCTGAAATAAGCCGGTTTTTCATCAATATACAGGATGTGCACAGGAAGGATATCTCCATCTTTTACAACGAAGGGCGCAATCTGGGTCATGCTGTCGGGGGCGGGCTCTGCTGTTTGATAAATATCTGATGGATGAGTGAATTTATAGTACTCTATACTGTCAAGGCCCATTTCTTTACTCCATCGCTGCCAGTTCAGTTTAAACTCGCCCCTTTCCTTTAGCTTTCCAATACTAACCGGGTCAGAAAGCGTTCTGTACGGGTAGGCTCTGCCAAAGTAGGGAATGAATGGGAGGCCGGCATTTTGAAATTTGCGGGTAAACGAATAGGCGGTAAGGTCGGCCCCTGCTACAGGTTTTCCCGAAGCATCCTTCACATCGACCTCTATTTTTACCTTTTGACCGGGATAAACGCTAAGAGGCTGGCTGGCTTGAATATTCAGCTGTTTATCCTGATAAGGGATATGTATCTCCTGTTGTGCAGGTTCTCCTCCCCAGAGGTAGTTGAGCAAAACCGAAACATTTTTTTTCTCTTTGAAAGGAAGGGCATAATCAAGACTATCAGTTTTGCCCTCTAATACGATTTTGTCTCCTGCAAAAACGGTGTACCAGAAGTTTAATTTGCGCGGATTAGAGACCTTAATAAAAAGGGAGTCGGCATTGCGGTAACCTGACGCCGATAGTTCGGCCGGATAACTTTTTATCCTGAAAGTCCTCGTTTGCGAATCAACGCTGACCGAATACACATCAGTGCCTGTACCAATCAGTTCACGGGCAGGCAACTGTATTTTTTTAACCAAAATGGTATCATTATTCGTATTGCAAACAGCAAGCAGAGCTGGTATCCTGATCTCTTTGCCTCCAACTTTGTAACTTATTTTTAAAGTATCGCCGTTCAGTTTCGCGTCAATCTCTTTGCTTTCAGATTTGAACGACAGGTATTTGATGTCATTCAGCCTTTCGTTATTTGCATTCAGAAATACCGCATCAGCTACAAAGTCCAGATCCGCTTTTGGAAATATAGAATCGGGGATTACCAGTTTTGTTTCTCCGGTTGCTTCCAATGGCATTCGATGCTGCCATAAGGTATCAGGTATAAACACCGGGCTTTCTTTATAATTTCTGCTGTTACGGGTTGTCAGCGTTAGCTCAATCCTTCCATCCGCAACATTCAGATCATTTTCATCTGTTGCTTTGAAATATAGGGAAACGGGGCTTCCCGGAGAATGATTCGTTTTATCAGCTCTCACGGCGAAGCGGTTTGTCTTCAACTCATAATCTTCGTAATGGAAGCTGCCCGACTGACAGACGGTGCGTTTCACTAAATACTCACGGTCTTCGAGGTCGCCGTCGTATTCATCGAGGTCGTATTTCGCGCTCTCAAGCGTTTCAAGACTGACTGTATATTCATCATCCAGGTCGAGATCCAGACTGTCGGTTAAGTTAAATTCATATTCAAAGCCTCCTGGTCGGTAGGCGTTTACATAGCCAATGATCTTTCCGTTATCCCAGGGGTCGTCTTTTAATCTCACCAGAAGCTTTGGGTCTTTTATCGGCTTTTTTGACTTTTTCTCAAGAATAAAGGCCTTCAATTTAACTGTATCACCAGGCCGGTAAAGAGGCTTATTGAAAACAATAAATCCCGGATTGACAGGAGGAGCATAGTAGTAGAGCCTGCTTTTTTGTGTTTTACTGAAGGGCTTTTTTACGAAATTCCATAACCGGGAGAAGAAGCAAGGTTTTTTATAAGAATAACGGTATTCCGGTGTTGAAGTGAGACTGTAAAAGTTGCTTATCCCCTGATGTTTAATTTGGAGTAGTTCTTCTTTTTGCGGCCTCCGTGTATGGTACAACTGTCTTTTGGGATCAAAAGGTATCTTACGTCTTCCGAGATAAACTTCAGCATCTTCAATTTTTTCACCATTAACGCTGCTCAGTACAAACTGCAGATCATGTCTGTTTTCCAGTATTTTCAGGTATGCTGATCGTCGTTGCAGAAGTTTATACTCAAGTTTATTTTCTAATGTGCGTACCTCAAGGTAATTACCTGGCTGCAGGTGAGGTGATTTCGGCTTATCTGTAAGGAAAGAATCAATGGGGTGACCAACAATCTCATCGGACATTGTCTTTTTAGAATAAAATCGTTTAGCGGCCTCGTCGTCCAAACGATAAATATAAGTGTAATAGCTGCCTTGCCTGCTGTTTGTAAGAGGCTTTTGCGCCCATGAAGAAGAGATAAGGAAGATGAGATTCAGGATAAGTAAAAGGTGTTTCATCTGAATGTTTATAACCGGATGTTTTGCTGCAAGTTATTCCATAATTCTCAAATTAAAAAATCAATGTTAGGGCGCAGTTATCTAAATCTGGTGAAACTTACTCATTGAACTCTTGTTTGATAATAATTCAAGATAGTGTAACTTAGGAATTGTGATATTTACATCATTCGAAATTTACAAATATTCTATTCCGATAGAGCCCTTTGTGATTGCAACGGGAACTATGTACTATGCCCAGAATGTGTTTGTCAGGGCTCATACGGATGCTGGAATAACCGGCGTTGGAGAATGTTCGGCTTTCCCAATGATTGTTGGCGAGACGCAGGGGACGTGTTTTGAGATGGCAAGGGACTTTGCAGCCATCTGGAAAGGAAAAGACGCCACCGATATTGACGGCAGGCTGGACGAGCTTGATCTGTATGCTGCCGGCAACTATACAGCCAAAAGTGCTTTTGATATGCTGCTTTACGATCTGGCTGCAAAAAGAGCAGGTATGCCCCTGTATCAGTTTTTGGGCGGCACAAGGCGAAGCATCACCAGTGACCTTACTATCGGTATTGATACTCCCCAAGCGATGGCAGCTAAAGCTCTTGAGTATACCCGTCGCGGTGTTACAATGATTAAGGTAAAGATCGGCAAGCAGCCCGTCGAAGATGTTGAGAGGGTTAAACAAATACGAGAGGCTGTTGGCCCCGAATCAGAACTTAGGCCAGATGCTAATCAGGGTTGGACCTTTGATGAAGCGGCTTATGCCTTAAAGGCGATGGAGCAGTACGATATCCGTTTTTGCGAGCAGCCTATGCGTAAATGGGATGATGAGCTTCTGCCGGAACTTTGCCGGGTGTCGCCGGTAGCTATCATGGCCGACGAGAGCGTTTACACCCATCATGATGTTAAAAGGATCATCAGAAATAGAGCCGCATCATACGTCAATATAAAATTTGCGAAAAGCGGTGGTATTCGCGAGGCCATAAAGATAAATGAGGTGGCCGAACTTAACGGTGTGCAATGTATGATCGGCAGTATGCTCGAGAGTCGACTTGCTCTCAGCGCCAATGTTCATTTTGCAATGGCACATAAAAATGTTGTTTTTTTCGACCTCGATACCTGTTTGCTTGGACAATTAGAAGATCCTGTTTTAGGAGGAGTGGAGTACGCAGGAATGGATTTACATGTAACAGATGCCCCTGGCATAGGTGCTGATGTCGACCAGTCTTATCTGGATAAATGCGTTGCGGTAATTATATGAAACAGATTGGTAAATGCATTATTTAGAGAGAACTCCAGGGCGTACAGCACTTGCGGGAGGTAAAGAATATCTGTTCTTTTCCGGGTATAATTACCTGGGCATGAATGCAGTTCCCCAATTCGCCCGCTTGTTACAGGAAGGTATTTGTAAATATGGATGGCTATGCTCTTCTGCCAGGATCTCCAATACCCGTTTTAGTATTTATGAGGAATGTGAAGCGCTTCTATCAGACATAACCGGGTCAGAAGATACCGTGCTTTTTCCTTCAGGGTTTAGCGCTGGTCGTGCCGCGATTCAAGTGAACGATGGCGAGTTCTTCAATGCTCCGGGCTCACATCCCGCCATTCTAAAGAATAAAGCATCGCAAACAGATTATAATGATTGGTGTCGTTGGTTCCTCAGTAAAATAAACGATGACGACAATTCAGGAGCTGCAGTTTTTGCAGGTGATTCAGTAAATGCATTAGGGGCTGTTGTAAATGACTTTTCATTTTTAGAAGAAGTTCAAAAAGAAGTAACAGGGATAATTGATGATTCTCACGGGATTGGAATAATAGGTGATAAGGGCTCTGGAATACATTCATTATTGCCTGCCGGGCCCTTGCTTGAATATATCTTTACATATTCGCTTTCAAAAGCCTTCGGGATCCTGGGAGGAGCTGTAAGTTGTTCAAAAGAAATTGCGGGACGCTTAAGAGCGTTGCCCGACTATGCTGCCGTCACGGCCACCTTACCTGCGCAGATGTACGCTTTCGTCAAGGGGCAGGAGATATATTCAGAGCAAAGGGAGAAGCTGGCCCGGAACATAATCTACTTTTCTTTATGCATAAAGAATATACAGGGCATTCAATATCATCCTGAACTGCCGATGTTTATATTGCCCGAAGCTCTGGACGACGAGCTTCTCGCCGGATACGGTATTATTATTTCATCGTTTGCCTATCCTGATCCTTCTGGAAAGAAATTGAAACGATTAGTCCTGAACGCTTTGCATACCCCGAGGGATCTGGAGTATGTAGCTGAATGCCTACACCTTATTTTATCCAAAGGTTAATTTATGAAGAATATGTTTGTTGTACGATCCGGTTGCCTTTTTATCCTGATTCTATTAAGTATTTCGGTTGCAGCTCAAAAGATTAGTGGGCGCAAGATCAGGAAGCTGGTAGAGAGATCAGAGATTCTTAAGGACCACTTCACCGGCTTTGCCTTATATGATCAGGACAAAAACAAAATGATCTATGAGTTTAACTCCGATAAGTATTTTATCCCCGCCTCTAACACGAAGCTGTTTACTTTTTATACGGCGCTGAATATGATTGGCGATTCCATCCCGGGATTAAGATATATCAATAAAGGCGATTCAATGATCTTTTGGGGGACGGGGGATCCCTCCCTGCTTCATACTTATTTGAAATCTACCCGTGTGTATGAATTTTTAAAAAGTAGCCCCAGGAAGCTTTTTTATTCTCCGGGAAATTACTCCGGAGATTTTTTTGGAAGAGGCTGGCCTTTGGATAATTATAATGATTATTACCAGGCGGAGATAACAGCCCTTCCGGTAGAGGATAATGTAGCCGTTGTGTTTGCTGATAAAAATAGAGAGTTACAGATAAAGCCATCGTATCTTAAAATGTTTCTGAAACAGGATGCTGGCTTTCGCCCTGGCTCTTTTACTGTGGAACGTAAGGTTTTCGGTAATGAATTTATATATCCCGCAATGCCTGTGCCCGCCGGTTTCAAACGGGAAATTCCCTGGAAAACC
>DALYUO010000236.1:5080-7770 GCA_031981225.1 Pararcticibacter sp. | reverse complement strand
ATCCGCCAGATGTTCTATAATAGACAGGGCCATCAACGCTCCCATGCTATACGATAGCAGGGAAATCTTCTTAAGACCCATTTCCTCCATGAATTCGGCTATGTAACTTCCAAATTCTGAAGAATGCAGGCCTCTGCGTACTACCTCCAGCGAACTTTCAAGCAGTTCTGTATGGCCATGAAAAAACAGATCAAAACTGTAAATAGTATAGCGTTCTGCAAATGCGGATTCAAGCACAGAAAATTGAGTACCTCTCATTCCAAAGCCATGAAAAGCGAGCATAGCTTCGGGGCCCTTACCATAAGTATAGTAATGCAAACGAACTTTATGATTAGAGAATACAGCCAATTAACCGGGAATAAGGGGCCAAAAATAAATATATCCCACAAGTTTCAAAATAGATGGAAATATTCTTGTCCTCCCTTTCCCCCACCACCAAACAAGCGCCAGCCCTGCAAATAACAAAACCAACCACCAAATCGCCACTCCTCCCGGCTTTTTCACCTCTTTTTCTTTCAGCTCTGTGCTTTTCCTGCTCATTGCATTTTCTTTAAGACCGGCAGATTTTTGCTTATCAAGGCTGCTGGACGCTGCCGCAGAATCCGCAGAAGTTAACCTTCTCTTTATCTGCCCTTTAACAACAATCCTGCTTGCTTCACCCCTAAACCCTTCCGAGGGAGAGTAATGAAATTGCCCCTTCGGGAAGATCTCGGCGCTGTACTGATGATCCATGGAATCATTGACAACCAGAAGCCGGTTAGCCCTGTTCGTGCTGTGTAGGGAGCTGCTTTCCGTTTTACTCAGCTCCCTCCGACCAAGACTATCTGCGCTTTCGGAATACTTATTTTTCATGACAGAACATCCGGGCAGGAATAGTATCGCTGATAGCAATAGTATCGCTGCCACAGACTGTATAATTAATATCTTCATCATCATACCGATTGAATAAATGATAAACTAATAGAGGTACCGGGCTACCTGATATACCGAACTAATCAATCTCCGTTTCCTGTACACCCCGTCGCCTTCGCGACTGCCGGCCTCGTTGGTATTGCCCTCGACAGTGACCAGCCACTTATCGCCCCATTCATCCACGAAACCAACATGTGCTATGCGGCCCTTCTCAGGGAAATAGATGCCAAAGACGTCGCCGGGAATCGGGTTGCAGAGTGGGTGGTGAGTTGCAGGTTGTGTGTTGCAGGCAGCTCCTAACTTGCTTTCCGCTTTTTGCTTTCCGCTTTGAGCTCTACGCCACACCACCTTGGCTGCCGGAAACAAATTAGGGCAATAGCCGCTTCTGGGGTTGGCAATACCAGCCTGTCCGTATGCCCAGCAGATAAAGGCCGCGCACCAGGGCTCGCCGGGTTTAAGTCCTACATACCGAAGATACTCCGCTACCCTTCTCCCATCATTCCGGCCGGTTGCTTCGCGGACACCAAGTTCGGCGGTATAGATGTTTTGTAAGGAGCGTGTTGCGGGTTGCGGGTTCCGTGTTGCGGGTTCAAGGTTGTGGGTTGCAGGAGTTTTAAGTAATACGTTATACGTTCTAAGTTTTTCGTTGCTGAAAGTAAAAGCACTGAGCAGAATGAATAAAATACTGATTTTCATGTTATTATACTATTTAGAATTACACAAAGACTGAAAGCCGAAAGCTGACCGCTACACGAGCGCAGCGAGTGTCACCACAAAGCCAAACAGCAACAGCAGGTAAAACCCCAGGTAAATCAACACCTTTTGCCACGACAAGAGCGACGTAAAGTTCTGCTCAAACTGTAATTCGGAATATTCCGCAAATACAGGCCAGATAGCCCGTATGGTCCACCAGGTTACGGATTTGAAGATCAGGAAGGCCAGCACGGCCATTATCACCACACTGAGAATACCGGGATCAACCGGAGCAGCGGTAACGTCTATCGTTCTGGAAAGCGCGGGAAAAACCAGGAAAGAAACAAGGGCCAGGAGCAGAATGCCAAATTCGTGATTAAAGATCTTATTCCCTCCATCTGCGAGATGATCGAGAATAGCAGTACAGGTATTTTTCATGATTTAAGTGAATGAAAGAGTTAAAATTTTAAAACCGCAGGCCATAGAAGCCTGCGGTCGGGTTAATTAAAATACGACTACCTTACCCAGGTATTCGCTGTTAGAAGCAATACGCCTGTCGCGCGAGATGAAGCCCATGTAGGCATGTACCTCGTCGTTGCTGAAGTTTTCCGGAAGGGCGAAGCTGTAGAGTTCTTCCTCCCGTTTAGCGCCCTGGAAGTTGAACAGATAGCGACCCTTCGATGGATTGTAAACCAGCACAATGGCCGTATCGTCGTCATGAGCGTTATTGCCCGGATCGGCATTGTTCGTCCACTTGAAGTCTAAAGTTCCCGGAATGGTCGACTGCGCCTTGGGGTTCATTGCAGAGATCAGTGTACCTTCGCTGATCTGCACTTTGGCGAAGTCTACGGCATAATCCGGGAAGTCGCCAGAGATAGCGTTCATCAGCACCTTCTGAATAGCCACATTGTAGCCGGTGATCTTTTGTTTGGCCAGGCTCTTAAAACCTACGCTCACCAGGGCACTTATCGGCTTTACAAAATTCACTGCGCAGGAAAACTTCAGACGCTGGACCAGCTGCTCCTGTGTTGCATTATTTAGTGTTTTACGTGGCAGGCTTCGCATGTAGTCGATGCCTTTCCAAC
>DALYUO010000236.1:2804-5070 GCA_031981225.1 Pararcticibacter sp. | reverse complement strand
TTACCGGAGAATCCTCCGAGGACTCCTTTGAGAAAATTTCCCATGATACTTAAAATTTAAAAATTAAACCATAAAATTTACGAAGCATCTGTAGTACCGGTACGTTGTGCTTGCTTGAACAAACATAGAACGGGTTTTCGCAAAAACCTAACGATCAAGGCAATATGACATACTTTGACCTGCTTTGACACACTTTGACACTGTTTGACAGTGTTCTTTTACCCGGCAAAAGGCACGAACAGAGGCAGCCCGGCCATGCAGGTTTCAAAGGCAAAGCTTATGCACAGCGAAAACGCCTGTCGCCCGTCACTTTACCGTCGGTTTATTTACTCCCTGACGAACAGCTGACGAACAGCTATCGAACAAAAAGCATCGGGCTGACGAAGACCTGACGGACAATCGACAAGGAGTTGACGAACGCGCAGCGTCGGAGCAGCGCGCGAAAAACGAGTAAGAAACAAATGAAAAACGACCAGGAAACGAGCTATGCTTCCTCGTAGCAGCGGTCGATGTCAGACTGCCGGTAATAATCCCGGCCCCCCATACGGTGCTGTTTAAGTTTATGCGCTTTTTTCAAGCGGTAGAAGGTACTTGCGCTGATACGCAGGCGCATCATTGCTTCCTTACTGCTCAGCCAAACATCATCTTCAGGGGGCTTTGAAGGTTCAGGAGGCATGAGATTCCCTTTTATTTGTTTCAAAATATGAACCATTTCTGAAAGAAGGTACTCAAACCGGGATGCAGATATAAGAGGCGGGAACTGGAGTTTCATAGCAAAAGGTACTTTTCAGGAAAAATTTACGGCAGGCAGCCAGCATTATCAGCTGCCGCTGAACAGGTTTAAATCAAATAATTTTATTCAGTTTTTTAAATAAAGACTTGTGTATCCCATTATCGGGAAAGCCAAATCCCAGGCGAACGGAACTAACATTATAATCGCCGGTAAGATGGTTGTTGGCTGCCCGGCGGTACAGGCATACCTCACCCATCCAATCCAGCAACACAGAGAGATCAGCTTTCTTTTCAAATTGTATAAATGCATGCAGTCCTTCACCGGGCATTGTCAGCACCGCCTTTCCTCTCAGGCAGTAATCGAACGCATCTGATAAATAATCGCGGCATCCTTTATAATAGTTCTGAAGGCGCTTAATCTGCGCCTGCAATTCACCATCTTCCTCCATTTGTATTAAAACCAGCGACCTGAAGGCATCGGGCTTTGGCGAGCGTATGGAAGATGACAAAGACAAGTCGCTTATAAAATCGGCAGGCCCCGTTACAATATCTGTTCTGCTGTACTGCGGAAAAACATTGCAGATACAACTTATGCCGATAAGCCGGTTAAAGTGCTTTCTGTTTTGCTGCGGCGGCCATACCGGGTCGATGCAGAAATCCGGGTCATTCTCTTTAGCAATCACCACAAAATCCATCGCCCCGGCATACTCAAAAAGCATGTTCAGTCTTTCTTCGCTCAGCCGTTTACAAGCAGGCACACCAGCCCGGGGCCGTATAAAAACAGCCCTGATCTTTTCAGAACCACTTAGCGAAACAAGTTTGTCTACCAGCATTCCCTCATCATCAGATCCGGTATATATAATTTCGGCACCAGCCTCAAGGAAAGCAATCTCGGCCTCCGTATCACCCCAGTCGGCCATAACAACGCGGTCGCCTTTGCGAATAACCGACGATACAACCAGCAAAAGCGCCAGATCGCGGATAACACAAAAGTTTGCATCCGGAATACTGATGCCCCTTCTCAAAAGAATACGGCTGATAGTGGAGTTAAAATCCTGTTCAAAACCCGCCATTCTTTGTTTGAAAGAAACGCCCGTTCCCTGGTAAAGCGATAAATACTTTTCGAAACGTAAAATCTCCGGGTCGGGCGTGGCGCAACCCAGATTAATAAAACGCTCATACTCCGAACGGTACGGAGCCCCGAAGGCAGGAGCCGAAGCCCTGTAATAAAACGGAGCATCAGAGCATTCATACAATGAAGGAGGCTCATGCAAGAGGTAACTTTCTTTTACGAAATACCCAATGCAGGGCTCACTGCTCAATATTCCTTCTCCGGTGAACTTCCTTAGGATCTGTTCTGCAGTGTTACGGTTCACTTTAAGATACCGGGATAAAGATCTGACTGAAAAAAACGGATCACCGGGTTTCATTCCCCTGATAAGATCCTTCAAATAAAGTTCTGTCTCTTCTTTTTCTGAAAACCCTTCTTTTCTTTCCAATTCGAGTTGTCTTTCTGGCATAAATAAGGCTTGAA
>DALYUO010000236.1:0-2779 GCA_031981225.1 Pararcticibacter sp. | reverse complement strand
TACAATTTCCCGAAGACAGGTTTTTACGAGGCAGGGTGGCAATATCTTAGTTAATTTGGCAAATTCCCAACTTAAACCTAACTGTCATTTAAATTTTACGAAAACTGTCTGGATCCGGCATCTTAAAATACCCTTACTTTGATCAGAAAACAACTTAACCAGGAAGAAGAAGAGCTGGCGGAAAGCGCCCTTTTGTAAACTGCCATATTTTGACAGGCCAAGCTGTTTTATTTGTAAAAATCAAAGTTCCGGCTTTGAAAACGACAGAAATTCGCCTTATGAACTAAACTTTTATTCGATGAATTACAGGGAATATGAAGAAAAGAAAAAGTATCTGCTTTATCTGATTTACAAAGAAAGACTATTTGAAGCCCGCGAGGCAGCCAGAAAATTCAGCTGCAGTGAACGGACTATTTTCAGGATCATCGAAAGCCTGAAAAACCAGGGATACCAAATAAAATGGAGCCGTGCGCAGAAAAAGTATTTCCTGGCCAATAAAAGCCAGCACCCCGAGATTGAATATTTCCTGAAAGACGGCCACTAACAGCATTTTGAAAAAAAATCCGATTTTTTGAAGACTGACATATTCTGACAGGCCGACCAGTTTCTTTTGTATAGAAACATCGGGATGTTATGAAAAAGAACATGGGCTATCATTTCGCAGTATTCCGGCAGGGCTTCTGCCTGACGTATAATAACAGGAAAGAGCAGCCTTAGACCGGCCACTCTTCCGCAACGATTATAAAAAGGCATCTATATGCCTCAAAACTAAATGTGTAACAAAATAAAAAAAATTCAACCGATATGAAAACTTCATTTTTAAAAGCCGGCGCCCTTGTAATGGGCGTACTGTTCGTACTATTTACTATTGCATTTAAATCCGAAAAAAGAGTACAACGGTGGACCTTCAACGGCGACAGCCAGTCGGAAGTTTTACAGGCCAGCCAATACACGCTGAACGGAACACCGGCAGAGGACTGCGGCAATACCGGCGACCTGCCCTGCGAAATCACGGTGCCCGATAATATCACCACGCAGGCACAGCTCGATTCGTATATGGCCGGTAAGAGCGTGAACGATATCCTGGCCATTGCAAGCAGCAAGCGTTCCGAATAAGCCGACCGATGTTGCCAGGGCTTTAATTCAGCGGGGCTGCCGGGTAATTCCCGGCAGCCCCGCTGTGTTTAACGCGGGTTCTGCGGCATGCCCGAGAGGCTGATCACATCTTCGGGAATCGGCAGGGCGAAGCGGGGATCGCCCGCGGGGAGTGTGTACAGCTGCCCGTTTATCTTGCGCTGCAGCGAAATGCCCGCGCCCTCCCTGTTCAGGCGCTTGATGTCCATCCAGCGCAGTCCCCGCATCACCAGTTCCTTACGTCTTTCCAGCAGGATAAGCTGCAGGGCCTCATCGCTGCCCGCCGGGCTGAGCGGCACAAAGCTGTTTTTGTTCCATCGTTTGGCCAGCAGCGCGTTCAGGCTGGCCATCGCAGCCTGCGGATCCCCCTGGCGGGCAGCGGCTTCTGCACGGATCAAATACATTTCGCCGGCCGCAAAGCCGGTAAACAGTGCCTGCGAGCCTTCGAAAGAGCCCTTAAAGGCATACGTTCCATTGCTGTTGCGTTTAAAGAACACCGTTTTGCGCAGGTCGCCATCCCGGTAAAGCAGGTAGAGGTTGGTGTCGATCTTCGCCCTCGAAGGGTTGAGGGGGGTGGCCACCCCCGACCGTTCGAAGATCACCTCGGCATTGAGAAATTTAACCGGGTAGGAAGCCGAAGCATTCAGCGTGTTAAAATCCAGCAGCGTGCCCGACAGTTGCAGGCACGAATCGGCATAGAGCCCCGCCTCGGGATAGCGACGCATGGAGAGGTAAGTGCGCGCCAGCAAGGCGTAGGCAGCCGCTTTAGATGGCCGCAGCGCATTCACCGTTTTTAAGGACAGTAAAGGAAGCGATGCCCGGGCGTCTTTGATCACCTGCGCGTAGGTTTCCTCCAGCGAGGCCCTCACGGAAGGAATATTGAAATCAGGGTCGAGGCGGATGGGAAGACCCGGATCAGGCGATCCTTCCTGGTAAGCCATGCACCAAATAAAAGCAGCGCTGAGATAATTCATACCCCTGAAAAACAGGGCCTGCCCTTTGATATCGTCCCAGACGTCAGCATTGGCAGCATTCCGCTCCATGCCGCCGATCAGGCTCAATACCGTATTGCAGGTAAAGGTAGAACTGTAGCTATACGACCAGTCGTTGCCGTTATCGCCCGTCGGGAAAAGGTTATCTTTTTCCCAGAGATACTTGCGGCGGTCGGTTTCGCTCCGTGCTGCCCAGTCGGCATCCGTCAAGTAATAATCATCCGTGCTCACCTCGCCCGAGGCAGGGGTATTGCTGCTCATGGTATTGTAGTTATCCAGCATGGCCTGCAGGTCGGCCAGGGACGACGGTACCACCAGCTTCTTGTCGGGTTTTTCATCCAGGAAGCTGTCGCAGGCCGGAAGTGTGATGACGATTGCCGCTGCCATGCAGAGCAGCGTTTGGGGGAAGAACTTTATATATTTCATATTCATTCTGTTTTTTTATTGAGAGGGTTTATTTAACCGTTGCCCTGAGGCCCAGGGCGAAGCTCAGTGAAGGCGGCAGCGTATTCCGGAAGGCCGCATACTCCGGATCGAGATGCTGTTTGTTGGCACGCCAGATAATCCCGGCGTTGTTAACATTGATAAAGAGCCGCAGCGAGCGGAAAGGCAGGTTGCGGACGTTCTGCTTTTTGATGTCGTAGCTTAAACTG
>DALYUO010000235.1:7269-7795 GCA_031981225.1 Pararcticibacter sp. | reverse complement strand
TGAAGCAAGGAATTTTTCGGCAAATGCATCAATTGTTTCAGGTCGGCTTAAGTCCATTGCCTCTGTTTCTACACGCGGAATACCCTTCAAATTTCTCTTTGCTTTTTCCATATCCCGGGCTGGGACAATCACAGTTGCGCCCGCTGCTGCAAATACTTTAACAGTCTCCAGACCAATACCTGTATTGCCACCTGTTACGATCGCAATTTTTCCAACCATGTCTATCCCTTTGAGAACTTCAGATGCTGTTGATTTGGCGTTAAATCCTGATCCTACTGGATGTTGTAACGCGCCTTGATAATTGTTCTTTTTCATTTGGCTTTCTGTTAAATAATATAGAACAAATTTAGGCAGATGTTGAAGGTCGTGTTTTGTTCACGACGTCAATTAGTTTTGTTGAGAACGTCAACTACTTTGATGTCTTCAAGCTTATAATGCCTAACCATGAAGTACAGGTCTCATTATAATTCTTTACAGCCGCGACCATTATCATCATACATTTTCTGAAAATATAAAAGTGAGTCCG
>DALYUO010000235.1:6303-7259 GCA_031981225.1 Pararcticibacter sp. | reverse complement strand
TTCTGGAATTCAACGGTATTTCCGGAATCAATCCAGAGCCTTTTTGGAATTACCGGAATTGCCGGAATTCCTTGCTGGTGAGTCGATTATGTCGCTATATATTTGCTTAACAAATCGGTCAGGGTCCTGATAGCTAACAAGATTAGGTAACTAACCAGTTTCGAAAAGAGCAGAGAATGCGGCAGTCAGATAGCCGGCCTGGGAAGCGGTTACCAGCTTCCGCATTCGAAACTCATCCTTCCCAAATGTAAGAAGCGCTTCTTACCAAGCTTACAGATCACCCCCGGAAAGGTCCGGGGAGACTGCGTCTTATTCACTTTAATTTTTAAGAAAATGTCAAAAATTTTAATAGCCATTTTATTGGTACTGGGATCTCCTTTGTATAAATCGACGAAAATTGCAAATAGCGATATAATTCAGATGTTAATGCCGGATGACACGACCACTGGCGAAGGCGGACATATTCCACCAATTCCACCTTTCGGTTAAGATTCTACCAGTAAGGCAGGGGAGTAGCCTTGCCTTACTTTCAATATCCCCCTCCTTCAGAAAAAAGTGAACCAGACAGACATTCTTTTTTCTATATTTAGTGAAAAAATCAGTCTTGAAGAAGTTATTGTTTTTTTTACTGGCCTTCACCATAACCTTTTATTCCTGTCGAAAAAAAGACTCTCCGGTTAACGTTGCCCGATCAAGTGACTTAAAGAAAGGTGAGGCCTTCCTGAACAAGCAAAATGATTCAGCTTTTTACTATTTCAACAAAGCAGTCACCACGGTGAAAGATAGCTTGCAAATAGCCGTCGCTTATAATTATATGGGTGTTATCCAGTCAGGGGCAGGAGATTATTTTGGATCTCAGGAAAGCCTGTTATTATCATTAAAGTACCTTAATGAACGAAATAAAACGCATCGTAGTTGTATTGCATCTGATTACAATGAACTGGGACTAACCAGTA
>DALYUO010000235.1:4755-6149 GCA_031981225.1 Pararcticibacter sp. | reverse complement strand
AAGACAAAATGGCTTCAAGATCCCCGGTACAATGCTGCCCCGGAACTATTAACAGCCCTTAGCATCCGTAGAAAAAAAGAAGACCTTGCCGGACAAATCGCCAGTTACTACCATCTCGCTGATTACTATACATCCATAAGACCCGATTCTGCCTTGTATTATGCGATAAAAATGAATAAGGCGTCGCTCAGGTTCGGCAACCCCGACGACAGGATACGTGCCCTTCAAAAGTTGATTACCCTCAGTCCTCCTCACGAAATAAAGCAGTATTTTGATAGTTACCAGAAGTTGAGAGACAGCCTCGAGTCGGCAAGAAATGCAGCCAAAAACCAGTTCGCCCTTATCCGGTACGAGGTGCAGAAAAACAAGTCGGATAATCTTAAACTTCAAAAAGATAATGCAGAAAAGAAATATCAGATCGTCAGGCAGAATATTATACTCTACACCGTAATTGTTATCGTCGGAGCCGGAACTGTTATCGCAGTATTCTGGTACCGCAAAAGAAAACAGCGGCTGGAAATGGAAGCTCAGAACATTATCCGCGAAAACCTGCTTAGGACGTCCAAAAAAGTACACGACGTGGTGGCTAACGGTCTGTACCGCATCATGACAGAAGTAGAATATTCCGATCAGTTAGATAAAGACAAGCTGCTTGATAATATCGATTTGCTGTATGAACAATCACGCGATATCTCTTACGAAAAACCAAAGACAGTCATTCCGGACTTCCAGCAAAAGATACACGAGCTGATCTCATCTTTTGCTACAGACGATACGAAGGTACTGATAGCAGGCAATAGCAAACAGCTTTGGAAAGATGTCAGCGCACATACAATGTACGAGCTTGAACATATTCTACAGGAACTAATGGTTAACATGTCAAAACACAGTCGCGCCCGCGTCGTGGCCGTCAGGTTCGAACAACAGGCACAGAATATGAACATTTATTACACCGATGATGGAGTTGGTATGCCCGACGAATGCAAATACAAAAATGGACTCACAAATACGGGAAACCGTATAAAAGATTTAAATGGCTCTATTAGTTTTGGTGGTAACCAGGGAAAAGGGCTTAAGGTTCAAATCTCTTTACCCATTGCATAAAGATCATCATGTTTAAAAACGTATTAATTGCAGAAGACCATGAGAGCGCAAATATTTCAGTACAAAAAACCCTGCATGACTTTGGGGTTAGGCATACAGATTACGTATACTATTGCGACGATGCTCTAAAGAGAATAAAAAAAAGTCCAACTGGAGAGGCCTATGACTTGCTGATCACCGATCTTTATTTTGACGATGACGGGCAGGTGCAGCAACTTGTCGGAGGAGCAGAGCTTATTGCCGCGGCAAGAAAGATCCAGCCCGATTTAAAAGTGCTCGTTTTTTCGGCA
>DALYUO010000235.1:1745-4707 GCA_031981225.1 Pararcticibacter sp. | reverse complement strand
TTTTAATGAGTTAAACATTAACGGTTATGTACGCAAAGCTCGCAGCGACGCCCAGGAACTTCGCTCAGCTTTAGAAAGAATAGCGCAAAATAAACGACATTTTCCGGTACATCTACGCAACATAGTTAAGCAAAAAAACACCTACGATTTTACCGAATTTGATATTACCATCTTATCTCTACTTTCGGGCGGAATGCTGCAAAAGGATATCCCGGCCTATTTGCAGCAAAATGAAATCAAACCTTCAGGTTTAAGCAGCGTTGAAAAACGACTTAACAGAATGAAAGAAGTTCTGGAATTCAACAAAAACGAACAACTCGTGGCGTTCTGCAAAGACATAGGAGTTATATAGCTTTCTCACCCGGGAATTGTGCATATACAGCTCTCCCGTAATTTAAAAATAATTTAGCCCTTACGGGAAACCGTAAATAAAGCCACTTGAGTAAGCATATTTTTGAGTCGTGGTAACAATATAAAATACGACACATAGAATTAGATACGATGCTAGCCATTCAATAATTCGTTAAAAAAAAACTCAACAAATAACACTACAAAAGAATTGACTCCTCATCCCTCTATATCATTAACTACTAAAAGCGTTAGCTATACAATAGATTCACTAGGCACCATAAACCTCCCGCAGAAGTGGCAACAAACCTCTGCAGCCAGTCCCAAAGCGAGTTTTTTAGAGTCATTACAAGATCAAGCGATGTTGTTATAAGCCAAAAGACAAAGCTCGGAGGACAGTTAATAACCAGTAGGAAAAGATCTGGAAAGGGATGTCAAGTCAAAAACCGGATTTCTTGACGAGCTACAGGTGCTGCTCTATTTAATGGACAGTATTGTAGCTCTGATAGTCTGGTTATTATGGTCATTCGAACATAGGCAGGCGCGGTTCAATACAGCGTGCCGGTGCCGGTACGTCCGCAGAGTGTACAGATTAATTGCTGTTCAAAATACACGTAGTTTTTCATATTTGTTGAAATTTATTATTTTGCTTGATATTTAGTTTTGAGGCAGTTAGGACGCCTCATATAATTGTTGCGGGAAGAGCCTCCGGTCTAAGGTTGCTCTTCCCTGTTTAATATGTGTTTTCGTTCGTTTTTCATTTTTCCATTTGTATGTTTTATTTTATTTATTATGAAGAACGAACTCGTTAAATCTTTTCGCCCGGCTAGTCAGGAAGAGTGGAGGCAATGGTTGATTGAAAATCATAGTTCTGAGGAATCTGTCTGGCTTATTTATAATAAGAAGCTGTCGGGGGTGCCAACTTTGTCATGGAGTGAGGCGGTCGATCAGGCCCTTTGCTTCGGCTGGATTGACAGTACCCGAAAATCGCTTGATGACGATACGTTTATGCAGTTCTTTTGTAAACGCAAACGGAATAGCGTGTGGTCAAAGATTAACAAGAACAAAGTTGTGCGATTGATTGAAGAGGGCCTTATGACTCAAGCAGGATTTGAAAGTGTTGAAGCTGCCAGGCTCAACGGCTCCTGGTTTATATTGGATAGCGTAGAGGAAACCAAAATCCCCAAAGATTTGACGGAAGCATTCAAAATGTACCGGGGATCGAAACCCTTTTTCCTGAGCTTGAGCAAATCCATGCGGAAAAGAATCCTGCAATGGCTGGTGTTGGCCAAACGACCCGAGACCCGGCAAAAAAGGATCATTGAAGTGGCGGCAAAAGCAGGGCAGAAGTCTCTGCCAAAGCAGTTTCTTGTGTGAAAAATAGCTCTCCCATGGGTAGCAATTTAACGCTGGCCTACTGTAAATAGAAGGTCTGACTAAAAGCTCCGTTTGCGGCGCTGTCCCAGGCTTCGACGCGCAACCATTTGCAGCCTTTCAGCTTCGGATGAAATTGAAACTGCTGCTCACCGAATGCCTTCGTATCCATGAGATCTATCTTTTCGCGGTACACTTTTTCGCCGTCACCGGTTATAATCTCTACAAAGTTCATTGGGAAGGTCCAGCTTAGTTTTAAGCGTATGTCGGCGGTGCCATTGGCAGGGAGTTTAACGGTCTCGCCTGATGATTTGCCATTTACCTTAAGCTCGTGCATCAGTACTTCTCCGGTGGTGCTAAAGAATTTGCCTTTTTGCATGGCTTCTACCACTGGCTTCCAGCCTTCGTTATATTTGGGCAGCTGGTCGAGCATCATGTAATTGACGTTCATATGAGCATACATCTCGTTCTCCTGTGTGACGGTAAACAGATCGGCCTCGGCAATCATGGTCTTCTTTTCTCCCCAGTTATTCATGTCATCCAGAAGGTCGAGTGCACGTTTTCCCAGGCGGGGATGTGAAAGATCCGCAGGAATAGCTTTCCAGGCCGCACCCATAAAACGATCTGATTTATAAAAATTTTCATGGTTATAAATATCAGGGGCGTTCACTGATCCCTTGGTGCGTGGGTGTGCCGTCCAGGCGAGACCCTGCTCGTCCTCGAGTAACTTCAGCATGTCGTTCTTATCCCCGATATGGTACACCTTGCCGAAACCGGGTTTGTTTTCAACAAAAGGCTGTCCCTTTTGCCGCGACATTATCCAATAAACGGGTTTTGGAAAGATCTGCAGCCAATGCCCGCCGAAGAATTCGTTGGGCTCTTCTCCAGGTATCAGCAGGAAGTTATTGTCCGACAAGCGCTCGCATTGCTCGAACAATGCCTTCAATTCCCGTAAGCGAAGTGAATCTGGCCCTCTAGGGTGGGCGGTATAGTGAAATTCCCCGAGGTGGACCATATCGATACCCAGCCGCTTGAACACCTCTACAAATTCCGGTTTTTCAGGCACAGGTTTCCCGGCCAGTACAACATTCATGATGAATTCGTTATGAAAGTGGCTTGACATCGTTTTGAAGCCTGGAAGCTTAACATACCGGTCGGCGTTTGTAAACTTTTTGACAGCATCGAGGGCAACAGCATCAGCTGCATCACTGACAAGGCAGTAAAAGTTTAAACGCTGATG
>DALYUO010000235.1:0-1735 GCA_031981225.1 Pararcticibacter sp. | reverse complement strand
AACCATGGCACAAAACGACGGTCACCTTCCAGTTCCTGCCGGATGCCTATTCCATATCCATTCAGCATGTTCCTGTAACCCTTTCCATGCCATACGAACTTCAGATTGAAAGCTTCATCCAGGGGATAGAAATACTGATGAGGAGCAGGGAAGAGGGCCAGTGTGCCGCCATTGCTCCGGGCTGCAATCGTCCGGTATTTTACGGAAAGGTTTTTCGCAGAATCGTTATAATTTACTGGGCTTGAGTTCATCTGGTCGTCTGTGTTGACCCAGGAAACACTATTCCATTTCTCCGTTTTGCTGATCAGGCCGGCATCGTAAACGATAGCCGTTGCGTCGGCATTGGTTGACATCACCGCAGCAATATTGAATAGGGCACTGCCGTTGTAGAAGGTCACTTCCAGTTTTCCCGAAAACCGGTCGGCTGTAAGGTTCCCTATAGACACTACTGTGCGGCTACCGATACTCTTAACGGCTACACCATTCTTTTTTAGAAGTATGGGGACGGTCTTGAAAGGTCGTGATGGTACTTTATCGAAAAAGATGTTCCATCCATTCTGCGACAGCAAATCGCGCTTGCCGATGCTTAGCAAAAAAGCGGGGTCAAGATCTTCGGAGATTGTATTGAATTTAGTTTTAGTTCCGACAGAAATGCGTTTTAACAAAGGCCCTGAAGGTGACAGATCAAACTGCACCTTCCCAAATTTCTGCTGTCCGGCAGGCCATGTAATTTCAATCAGATTATTTTGACGGGTAAGCGTCGCTTCGCCTTTGGGATTAAATTGCGCGGTGTTGACTTTAAACTGCGCTTCCGTTTGCGCTATTCCTGTAACAATTAAAACTATCAGTAACAGATACCTGAGATTCATATTGGATGTTTTTAATATCCGAACATACGCATTTCTCCTGAAAACTATGTTTTTTAGGGGTAAAGGATTGGAAATTTTTACGCTACAGCGTTGTGCTTTTCTAAGAAGTCGTTGAGGTGTTTATTAAATAACTCGGGCTGCTCCATCATTGGAACGTGTCCGCAATCGTTAATGAGACAAAGTCTTGCATTGGGGAGGCGTTCGTAAAACTCGTGGGCAACGGATGGGGGAGTGACGCTATCCTGAAGCCCCCAGATCAGCAGGACAGGAACGTTGATCTCGCCTAACTGAGGGGCAAGATTTTGCCGTTGTGCTTCGCGTGCGAGGCCGATAACAGAAATGACCGAGCTGTTGCTTTGAACAATAGAATAAACTTTATTCACTACATCCCGCTTCACAACTTCCTTTTTATGAAAGATCTCTTCTACTTTGCTCTTTATGTACCGGTAGTCTTTAATCCTTGGAAAACTTCCCCCAAAGGATTTTTCATACAGCCCAGAACTGCCTGTTAAGATGAGCCTGTTTACTTTGCCTGGATACTTTAAAGTGTAGAGCAAGGCGATATGGCCTCCAAGAGAGTTTCCGATGAGGGCTGGTCTGGAAATATTATTTTCGGTGATATAGTTGTCGAGGTATTCGACAAGCTTGTCGAGCCGGTTGCCGCCGGTATATATATCAAGCAAGGGAAGTTCGGGAATAAAAACCCGGTACTTTTTTGAGAATTCCTTTTGCACGCTGTCCCAGTTGCTTAATGTTCCGAATAAGCCGTGTAGTAATATAATGTCTTTGGCTTCAATACCAGCTTCGGGTACTTGAAACAGAATTTCAGAAGGCTGTGCCTGCATCTGACTATTGTTTAAATCCTT
>DALYUO010000234.1:3790-7856 GCA_031981225.1 Pararcticibacter sp. | reverse complement strand
GATCTGGCCATCGGTTTATTTTTTTAACAATACTCTTAAATATCATGAAAAGTTCTTTTTTATCCGCTATACGTATGACGCTTGTACTTCTGGTACTTTTATGCGTCATCTATCCATTGATCGTTGCCTTTGCAGCCCGTTTTTCTCCAGGCGAAGGCAACGGCGAGACCGTCACCGCCGATGGTAAGGTTGTTGGATATGCTTTGGTCGGGCAGTCGTTCACTGCCCCGCAATACTTCTGGGGCGCCGCCGGATCTGCCGGATCAAATAAAGGCCCTACCAATCCCGACTATCTCCAGGAAGTAAAAAACCGCATCGACACATTACTAAAATATCATCCGGGTTTGAAAAAGGCTGATATCCCTGCCGATATGGTAACTTCTTCCGCAAGCGGTCTTGATCCAGACATATCGGTTGAAGCAGCCAGGATGCAGATTTCCCGGATAGCAAAAATCCGCCATTTAAACTCTGAGCAGGTAGCATCCTTAGTAGACCAGGCAACTTCAGGTCCGCGCCTCGGTCTCCTGGGACCATCCACGGTAAATGTTCTTAAGCTAAATATTTCCCTTGACGAGCTAAAAAAATAACAGCACAAAAAACACGCATCAAAAACAATGAAAAAAAGTTTAATTCTTATAGCTGCTATCGGAGCAGCAAGCACCACTTTAGCCCAGGAATCTCCCTTAAAAGTCTCCGGGTACCTGGAAACTTATTACGGTTTTGATTTCAATAAACCCGCAGATAACAACCGTCCCGGTTTCGTATATTCGCACAACAGACATAACGAAGTGAACCTCAACCTCGGTTTTATCAAGGCGGCTTATGATAATGGAGCCATAAGGGCTAATGTGGCCCTTATGGCCGGCACATACAGCAACGCCAACCTGGCTGCGGAGCCCGGGGTATCAAAAAATATCTTCGAGGCTAATGCCGGTATAAAGCTGTCGCAAAAAGACAACCTTTGGCTGGATGCAGGGATATTCTCATCACATATTGGTTTTGAAAGCGCGGTTTCAAAAGATTGCTGGGTATTGACCAGAAGCATCGCCGCCGAAAACACCCCTTACTATGAGTCGGGAGCCAAAGTAACTTACGGTACATCCGATGGTAAATTCACTGCAGCGGCATTGTTCCTTAATGGCTGGCAGCGCATTAACCGCCAGGAAAACAACAGCCAGCCGGCAGGCGGTATCCAGCTAACCTGGAAACCTGCGCCGGCGTTAACGTTAAATTACAGCAATTACCTGGGGCATGAAGGCGCCGACTCTATACGAACCAGCAGATTTTATAATAACTTTTACGGGATCTTTCAGCTAACTGAAAAGTTCGGATTCATAGCCGGTTTTGATTACGCCACACAGCAGAAGGAAAAAGGCAGCGACGATTACAACCATATCATGTCGGCTGCCGGTATCCTCCGGTACCAGGCGGCAGCCAAGCTGGCTATGGCTGCCAGAATTGAATACTATCAGGATGAGGACGGGATGATCATCCCGACCGGTACACCCCATGGCTTTAAGACTACCGGGTATTCCTTAAATATCGACTATTCGCCGGTAACGAATGCGCTGGTCCGTCTGGAAGGAAAGGTTTATGATCGTATGTTACAGGAAGCCCATACCCTGCAGAAGAACGGAATAGATATTCAGATCGGCTATGTTGAAACTCATGGAAGAGTAGAAACGCAGGCTCTGATGGATGGCCTGCCGTTGATTCCCCGCCGCAGCCTCTTTTACAAGGGCAAGTCGCTTGAAGAAATGGATGTGGCAGCTATTTTGACCCGCCACCCCGAGGTGGTTATTGTTGACGAACTGGCTCATTCCAATGTAGAAGGCAGCAAGAATGCAAAGAGATGGCAGGATGTGGTGGATATCCTGGAGGCCGGCATCAATGTCATCTCTGCTCTTAATATTCAGCATATCGAGAGCCTGAATGAAGAGACCGAGGAGATAACAGGTATAAAAATCACAGAACGCGTGCCCGACAGCGTTCTGGAGATGGCCGACGAGATCGTCAACATTGACCTCACGGCAGATGAGCTGATCGGGCGCCTGCAGGCCGGAAAGATCTATGACCGCTCAAAGATCGGGCATGCACTGAATAACTTCTTCAGATCTGAAAAAATCCTGCAGCTCCGCGAGCTCGCTTTAAAAGAGGTTGCCCATCATCTCGAACGCAAGATCGACATAGAAATCCCCAGAAAGGTCAAGCTCAGGCCAGAGCGCTTTCTGGCTTGTATATCAAGCAATCAGGAGAAGGCAAGAAGTGTCATCAGGAAGACAGCCAGGTTGGCATCCTACTCGCGTTCGCCATGGATAGTGCTATACGTTCAAAGCAGCAGCGAAAGTATGGATAGGATCCGGCTTGACAAACAACGACACCTGATCAATAACTTTAAGCTGGCTACAGAACTGGGGGCCGAAGTGTTGAAGATAAAAAGTGATGACATTGCAAAAACGATTACAGGAGTGGTTGAGCAAAAAGAAATAACTACGGTCTGCATTGGAAGACCTCATTTTAATTTTTTTCAGATTTTATTAAAAACAGCAGTATTCAAACAATTGCTTGATAAATTAGCAGCAACAGATACTGACCTGGTTGTTCTCAGTTGAATAAAAACGCATCAATGAAATTAAAAGCAAAACTCAGGATAGGATTCAGCTTTCTCTTCATCATAGTAGTAGCTTTTGGCGGTATTTCCATGTACCAGATCCAGCGAATTGCCAAAAGTGCCAGGGTGATCCTGAAAGATAATTATGAAAGCCTGAATTATGTAGCTGAAATGCGATCAATCCTGGACAAACAGGAACGGCAGGCGAGCTACGATTTTTCGGGATTTGAGCAAAAATTAGCGCAGCAGAAAAATAATATAACCGAACCCGGAGAACGTGCAGCAGTGATGGAGCTGGGTCGTCATTATCAGACATTCAGAACGGCAACTTCTGCCGCCGGTAAATCAGAAGCAGAATACAAGATGCGACAGGCGCTTCAGCGTATCGAAATTGTCAATATGGAGGCCATCGTTCGTAAGAATGATCTCGCCCAAAAGGCCGTTGACAGCTCCATTACATTGCTGCAATTAGTCGGCGGCATAACTTTCTTAATCCTGTTTTCCTTCAGCGTCAACTTCCCCGGTTTTGTTGCTAATCCGCTAAGGGAGCTTCTCGATGGGATAAGAGAGATCAGGGATGGAAATTACCAGAAGAGGCTGAACTTCCGCTCATCCGACGAATTCTCGGAACTGGGCAAAGCCTTCAATGAAATGGCTAACCGCTTAAGCGACTGGGAAAACAGCAACCTTGCCACCATCCGCTCCGAGAAACTGAGGATAGAAGCCATCATTGAACAAATGCGCGACGCAATCATCGGGGTGGATGAAAAAGGGAAGATTTTGTTTGTCAATGTTGTTGCAGAACAGTTGCTGGCGATAGACTCTGAACAGGTAGTAGGAAAACACGTTGAGCAGGTAGCAGAAAACAACGACCTGCTGGAACACATCATTCACCTGGATAAAAATGATAAAGCCCTGAAAATCTTCGCGGGAGGTAAAGAATCTTTTTTCCAGCTGGACTCCATTCAGATCAGCGTTCCTTTCATGTTTGAGGAAGAAAGTACCGAACTAAGAAAATCGGAAGTTGCGGCAGGCTCCGTATTTATCCTGAAAAATGTAACACAATACAAGGAACTGGACGCTGCCAAAACGAACATCATTGCCACAGTTTCGCATGAACTGAAAACGCCTATATCGTCTATCAAAATGAGCCTTAAATTACTGGGCGACGAACGTGTAGGAGGTTTGAACCCTGAACAAAAACAGTTGCTTGATCATATTGCCGAAGATAGTAACAGGCTGCTGAAGATTACAGGCGAATTGCTAGACCTATCGCAGATTGAATCAGGCAATATACAGTTAAACCTTACGGATACTGATCCGAATGAGATCGTAAACTACGCAGTTAATGCCGTAAGACTGCAGGCCGAACAACGCGATATCAGACTGGAGTTAGTGGCGCGGAAAAACCTGCGCTTTGTTTATGGCGATGTTGAAAAAACAGCCTGGGTACTG
>DALYUO010000234.1:0-3780 GCA_031981225.1 Pararcticibacter sp. | reverse complement strand
AACTTCCTCTCTAACGCACTTCGATACAGCTCTGATCGCTCAAGGATTGTCATTGAGGTTTTGCCATCGGGTTCCTACATTGAATTCTCTGTGCGCGACTTTGGGAAAGGCATCGAACCTCAATACCAGCAAAAGCTCTTCGACCGCTATTTTCAAGTGCCGGCCGATGGCAAGAACAAGTCGGGCTCAGGGCTTGGTCTGGCTATCGCTAAAGATTTTATCGAAGCTCAGAAAGGCAGCATTTTCGTCGAAAGTGAACTCGGCGTGGGCAGTAAATTCGGGTTCAGGCTGCCGGTCTCAAACCGAAAGACATAAGATAAATTACATTGGTATTCTCTTTTTTTTGGTTAGGTCCCTAGGTACCCTAAATCACTTCGGCAACCTTCTTTTTAAATGTGTTGCAAGCTTGTATCGATATTTTGCGTCTACTAAGCAAACGCAACCCAGTAGAACCAGGTAGCAAAGAGAAACACTATAGCCGGATCAGTTCATTCGGGAATCTGCTTCAGCAGTTCTGCCAGCTCGGCGTCCGTCAAATTAGACTTTTCGGATTTATCGTAAATGGTTAACAAGTAAACGGCATCATCTTCAATAACCAGATTAGCAATGATTCTGGCTCCCCCTGATTTCCCCTTTCCTTTTGAGGCGATGGCTAACCTGATTTTATAACATCTATTGCCAAGAGCTGTGCCTTGCTCCGGGTTGCTTTCTAAAGAGTCAATGAGATCAATGTATTCCTTCTTTAGCGAGGGATATTTTTTTACCAGTCTTTTAAGCTGCTTGTCAAATGGCCTTAAGGTAAATACACTATAACTCATTGATCAGATCTCTCGCAGGACGTGCCTTTAGTTTGCCTTGACGTACCAGTTTAAGATCTTCAACTGCCTCCTTGATCTCGTCAACCAAAACGGCATTTTCATCAGAAAGCGGCCTTGCCTTCACAAAAGATAAATTACTCAACAGTTCCATAACAAAAGCGGCCTTACTGTCCTTAATATCTAATATTACTTTCATGGTCTGTATTTAAAAGGATATTAATACAAAGATACCTATTCTTTTCAAACCTAAAAACACACATTATAGATCGGGATTCGTCAAAGACAGCGTTAAGAACACTACCGGCTTTCTAAAAAATGGAGGAATTTTTCCTGTAATTTCCTTTCGGCGTACAACACTCTGCTATACGCGCGCTCCAATGTAGCCGGCTACCTCCTGGCTATCAGACCCAATGGAAAGATGTGATTTCTTTTGGTTTCTAATGAGGTCGTCGCAAATCACCTACAGAACTATGAAAAGCATAAGACCGGCATGAATGTAGCAGCAATATGCGTTAGGGTAATTATGCTAAATTCCATTATCTTTGCCGCTCATTTTTAGCATCCTCATTTCGTGATTAATATAAATAATATTTCTGTTTCGTTTGGCGGAACTACTTTGTTTAATGATGTAACGTTTCCAATTAACGAGAACGATAAAATAGCTCTGATGGGCAAAAATGGTGCGGGCAAGTCGACCATTTTAAAAATAATTGCAGGTGCTGCCCGGCCTACTACGGGTAGTGTTACAGCGCCAAAGGATGCAGTAATTGCATACCTGCCCCAGCATTTGCTTACTGAGGACAATGTTACTGTTTTCGAAGAAGCCGCTAAAGCTTTTCATGAGGTGCACCAAATGCAGAAGGAGCTGGATGAACTGAATGAACAACTCACCATCAGAACCGACTATGAAAGCGACGAATACATGAAGTTAATTGAGCGTGTATCAGAGGTGAGTGAGAAGTTCTACTCCTTAGAAGAGGGAAATTACGATGCTGAAGTAGAAAAGGTACTAAAAGGTCTGGGCTTTCAACGCCAGGATTTCACCCGCCCAACTTCTGAATTTTCCGGTGGATGGCGCATGCGGATTGAATTAGCCAAGATTTTACTAAAGAAGCCGGATTTGATTCTGCTGGATGAACCGACTAACCACATGGACATTGAAAGTATCCAATGGTTAGAAGATTTTCTGGTCAACTCAGCAAAGGCAGTAATGGTGATTTCGCACGACCGTACTTTTGTAGACAACATCACCAATCGTACCATCGAGGTTACCATGGGGCGGATTTACGACTATAAAGCTAAATACAGTCACTACCTCCAGCTACGTGCCGATCGTCGTTTGCATCAGTTAAAAGCCTATGAAGAACAACAACGCTTTATTGCCGACAACCAGGAATTCATAGATCGCTTCAGGGGTACTTATTCGAAAACACTACAGGTGCAGTCGCGGGTAAAAATGCTCGAAAAGCTCGAAATCATCGAGATCGATGAAGTGGATACTTCAGCTCTGCGTTTGAAATTCCCGCCGTCTCCGCGCTCGGGACAATACCCCGTGATTGTCGAAGAGCTAACCAAAGCATACGGTGATCATGTGGTGTTTGAAAAGGCTTCGATGGTGATTGAGCGCGGAGAAAAAGTTGCTTTTGTAGGGAAAAATGGAGAGGGCAAGTCGACCATGATCAAGGCTATTATGAACGAGATCGATTTTGAGGGAACTTTAAAAGTGGGACACAATGCAAAGATTGGCTATTTTGCTCAAAACCAGGCAGCGCTGCTGGATGAAAGTTTAACGGTGTTTGAGACGATCGATCAAATTCCATTAAGCGACGGAACTATAAAGATCAAAGACCTTTTAGGTGCTTTCATGTTCAGCGGCGATGATATCACTAAAAAGGTTAAAGTTCTGTCGGGTGGTGAGAGAACCCGTTTAGCGATGATCAAACTGTTGCTGGAACCAGTAAATGTACTAATCCTCGATGAGCCGACCAATCATTTGGATATGAAGACCAAAGATATTATTAAAGAGGCTCTGCAAGACTTCGATGGCACCTTGATTTTAGTATCGCATGACCGTGACTTCTTAGATGGCCTGGCTCAAAAAGTATTCGAATTCGGCAATAAACGCGTCCGCGAACACTTTGAAGATATTAAGGGTTTCCTGGCCTACAAGAAAATGACGAACCTCAAGGAGATCGAACAGAATTAGTAAAGGATCCCCAGGACGCCAGACGATGCCATATCCTTTAGCTATGGCAGTATAAACGCCGGTACAACTATCAGCTATTGAAGTGCATTATAACTTGTATTTATTTTTCGAATTTATAACTTAGGGCCGCTTATATAAAGCTCACCCAAATATGAATCCGTTCCGCACTAAACTTCAACTGGTCAACGTCTCCCTATTCTGTCTTTTAACATTCCTGTTTATCGGTCTATTCGCTATCGGTAAAAAAGCAAAAGCGCAGGATCTAAGCCGGCAGAATGAAATTTTCTGGCGCACCAATACAGATTATGGAATCACCTGGGACCTAACAAATGAAAAGCGACTGCCTCATGACGATAATATAGAGATGTCGGGATCATTGCTGTCGGGAATTATCCGGTATAATGTGGATAAAGCAAGACAGGTTCAGATCAGAAGGGACGTGATCTTTCCTCATCTCCGTAAATACAGCAAATCGAATGAGTCGATGTACAGGGCTTACCTGCGTTCTGAATACACCGACGACATATTACCCGTGATTACCATCGCTGATAAGAGATACGAAACCGGTGTACTGGATTCTGTCCGCATCAACGGCAAGATCGCCTTTTATTTTAAAGAAAAGGACGGCATTTCAGTTGTCAGGTCGTTTTTTCCATCCATGGACAAGCGATGTTTCGTAGAGAAGTGGGCGCTGACAAATACCGGAGCAACACCGAGAAGCCTGTCGATTGGTGCAACGGAATTGAAACAGGAAGA
>DALYUO010000233.1:715-7859 GCA_031981225.1 Pararcticibacter sp. | reverse complement strand
ACGTAAACTAGGCAGAGGACTCTTCGGCGGCGAGGGCTTTATTATGCAGAAGCTGGAAGGCGACGGCATGGCATTTATGCATGCTGGAGGTCATGTGCTCGAGAAGCAGCTTATGCCAGGTGAACTGCTAAAAGTTGACACGGGATGTCTTGTTGGTTTTACCTACGGCGTTGACTATAACATTGAGTTCATTGGCGGGATCCGCAATACCATATTTGGTGGAGAGGGTGTTTTCTTTGCAACATTACGAGGCCCTGGGAAAGTTTGGATCCAAACGCTTCCCGTTAGTCGTCTGGCTGCCCGTATCCTGCAATATGGCACCGTACAACGCAAAGAAGAAGGAAGTATTCTGGGGGGGCTCGGCAATCTTCTTGATGGCGATGGAAGGTAAAAAAAAGCCCCGTCACGATGAGCGTGAGCAGGGCACCTAAACCTTATCGATATTATTAACTTAAAAAACGTGCCAATAGTATAGTCCCGGACAAAATTTCAGCTATTCTGCGTTTAAATGGCCATTTTCGCTTGATATTTGTTTAAACTCAAATCGCCGCATGAGTTTATAAGTGAAGCCGTTTGATGACAGCTTTCCCCCGCCTTACTATTTTCTTCCCCATAATTACCCTCACTTCAGAACAGAGGCTGCCATGACATGATTTTACTGACAAAAGTGCCTATTCATTCCGCATATACTTATCAATCCCCTGGGACGGCTCCCAGTTGCTGCCTGACTCATAATAATGCCAAAGCAGTGAAGATACTCTACGAATAAGCCGGTCGGCTTCATTGTCCGGGCCCCAGCTTTGATCTTTATTATTTTTAGTAATAACTGAAAAAACATAGTCGCCGTGCGGGGCGTTCACCAGAACAGTTTCAGATCGTGATTCATCTACAGCTCCCTGTTTGCTGGCGGTCTGCACATAAGGCGGAATCTGAGATAGCGCTCCATCGTCCCAATAGATCCGGATCAAATTACGGTACATCCGTTCACTGGCAGCTGGACTGATGGCTTTCCCTTGCCTGATAAGGGTAAAAAGGCGACACATTTCATAAGGTGTTGTTACGCCCCATCCGTATATTTTTCGCATCGGCTCCCGGCCTTCCACACGCGAGTTAACACGCATCGCCTTGAACCCGTTTTGTTCAAGCCAGTTGTTTATATAGGCTCCGCCCACGAGCTTCTGAAGCCAGAGACTGGCCGTATTATCGCTCATCGTGATCATCAGCATAGCCACCTTACTAAGATCAATTGTTTCTTTATCTTTAAAAGATCCTAAAATATCCACTCCCGGATAAAGCAGAGAATCACGATAAACCAGCTTCTGATTATATTGCAGTTCTCCTTTTTCAATTTTATCCATTACTCCGCAGAGAATGCTCACCTTTATCATACTGGCCGTTGGGAACAGGGTATCAGCGTTGACAGAAGCAGTCTTATTCGTTTTAAGGTTTTGCGCATAAATACCTACAGTGCCGTTGAAGCCTTTTGCAGCATCCTGAAGCAATGCTGTAAGTTTTTTATCGACCTGAGCGCACACGCTCACAGAAAAGAAAATAAGAAAAGACAATAGCTTATATTTCATATTTATTCAAGGATGGTAAGCAAAAATAGCGATAATCATCCTATAGATCATCTTTTCATAACCGTGTTTATATCGGTGGAGGCGTATCGCCATGAAGCAAAGTTTGAAAGTAACTGATAAAGCTTTACTTCCTCAAGCACTTGCCTTTCCGACCTTCCACCGTCTGTATATTGCCATTTCACTAAACGTATATGACCATCAGACAACTCTATACCCGTAATATCACCATCGTTATAACAACAGCAACCTGTATTAAAATACGTGGGCTGATACGCTGAGAAATCGGGCTTAACTTTCTCCTTTATCTTAACCAAATTTATTTCCGCTTCAAGATTCTCGATAGCCACGGCGTCTCCCCCTTGCTTCGCTCTTAACAGTTTTCCGTATAGCCGTTCTATGTTAGTAAGTGAAACAAACACAGCCTGATGTGTATGTCCGGTTACTAACAACAGGTTCTTTTTAGACGCGATCCACTCGTACATCATTCTGTTATGTTCCGTTTTTAGAGTATTATCGCTCGCCGGCGTATTTAGATTTAGCTGAAGGTACATTTGCAGTGGCCCCCATATTGTGGATACAAACCATTTACTAAACCAGTTGCCATCGCTCTGCTTATCTCCCTGGTGCCCATGCGTCAGAAAAATATTTATCGGCTGTCCGCCTATCGATGTTTTAAGCACTATCCCTTCATATATATTGACATTCAAGCCGTATATAGACGCCAGCATTACTGAGGCGAGGGGATCATTTCCCCAGTAAAGATCGTGGTTGCCAAACACTTTGTAAAAAGCCTTACGCTCCAGAAATAGCTTCTCAGCAGCAAACGATTCTTTATTGTGCTTTCTTACGCTCAGGATATTGTTCTCCCACAACTCCTCACTATCGCCCAGATTTATATATGTGTAGTTTAATTCATTATAGTAGTTCAGGGCCGTGAGATAGTTTTTTTCGGCGAACGAAAAATCGTCTGACCCATTTTTGGCGCCTTTATGCTGATCTGAAAAAATGATGAACTTGTCATGGTCGGCAAAAGGGATTATGCAGCCTTTCTTTCCGGGATTTCTGATAATTGAGTTATATAGCTGATCGAGTGCCTGATGTACAAGCGTTCGTTCAGGCCGAGACTCATACCTTGCAACTATTTTGCTTACTGGATTCCGTAACAGCTTTTGTATCAGTTTTCGCATTCTCACAATAAGACAATTAAAGCAAGTTAAGGCATTCTGAATTAGCTTTGAGGGTGTCACATCCAAGTGACATATTATTGAAGAGATCAGGATTCGGTTAGCTGTCGTAGCCTGCGCCACAACAACTAGCCCTGGAGAATTAAAGCCGCTAAATCCTGGCTGAAGGTTTTAGGACACCTTCTTCTCACTTCCAAAAGATGATAAAAAAGATCGGTATGCTCTATTTGCAGTTTGCCATTCCTCTTTAACCCTTTCAAAATAATCAAGATTGGCCTTGGCGACAATTCCTTCCTGCCGAAGTAATTCCTGTCCGGCGTTTAAATACAGCAAATGTTTTTCCTGAGCTGTTTTTTCCAGTTGTTCTAAAATTTCTATAGTGACCATGGTGCTTACCCTTATTTTACAATAACTATCTTTTCTTAAAAAAGTTGATCGCATTAAAAAAAAAATTAAACAAAGAAACCTGTCGCATTTACCACCGCAAAAAGTCACTTTCGCACCGGATAGAGGTGTAATTATTGAGTTAAATTTGACGTTATATTATCTAAAGAAACCATGTCAGATTTATTCAAAGTGATAGAATGGGAGATTATAACAGATAGCCGTGGTCCTGCGATTCAGGCTTCAGATGTTTCTTGGATGTGGTATCTTATTCTTTGTGATTCAGGATCCTGATTCTTTTTCTGTAAATTCGAATTAATAATCCGACTGGCAATGCGTTATTTCCTTTGTATCCTCCTGCCTCCCGTTGCAGTCCTTACTACAGGACGCATAGGCGCTCTTATTTTAAATATTGTTCTCTGTCTCTTCTTTTGGATTCCGGGAGTCATTCATGCTATTTTGGTTACGAATGACTATTATGCAGACAAAAGAAACAAAAAACTGATAAGGGCCGTGAAGAGCAGCAGATAGTCACCGGCTATAAAATGATTCAGCAAAGAATCCAGCCTGCCCGGAATTTATTAGCTTTGCCGGTTTAGAGATTGATGCGTCAAGTAAGGAAACCGGTAAAGAGAAAGACAACTAAAAGCACTGCACGTAGAAGGAAGATTGACAGCAATTGGCCTCTACGGATCAAGCTTATCGCTGCAGCGGCACTCCTCATTTTGCTTTCTCCCTATTATTACGGATACGTATTAAAAACGTTTTCGGCGACATGGCAATGGATAAAGGATATAGGAGAAGACCCTGAATTCCCTACTTATTCCAGCTATGATATCCGCATTCCACGTAAATACACAATACACGGGATCGACGTATCGTATGCGCAGGGAAAGATCGACTGGCAAAAGGTGAAGGCGATGGAAGAAGACGATGTGAGAATACAATTTGCATTTATCAAAGCAACGGAAGGGATTACTCTCGTAGACTCCTATTTTCAGCGGAACTGGCGTGAAGCTCCAAAAGCTGGTATCGCTTGCGGCGCCTATCATTATTTCCATCCCCGGAAGAGCGGAAAACAGCAGGCCCGCTTTTTTCTTCAGACGGCCTCATTTGAAGCAGGCGATTTGCCGATGATAGCGGATGTTGAAACACTGGACGGACTTCCGCCGGAAAGGATGCGAAAAGAATTGAAGGCCTTTTTGTCTCACATCGAGAAAAAAACTGGCGTTAAACCGATTATTTATACCGGGCTTAGTTTTTACAGGGATTACCTCAATAGTTATTTTGATGAGTATAAACTTTGGATTGCGCATTACTACAAGCCGGAACTAAAAGCCGGTGCGAATACCAACTGGCATTTCTGGCAACTTTCTGACAAGGCAAAAGTAAGCGGCGTCAACCATCCTGTGGATTTTAACGTTTTTAAGGGCGACAGTACCGCGTTCAGACGTTTAATTTACTATTAGTGTGTGTGTGGCAAGGATGAGAGCTTTTACACTCCAACATTCAGATGCAGCGTTAGTACAGGATAAAAAAAAGCCCCGTTGGAATAAGATCTTCCGACGGGGCTTTTTCCTTATATCTTAATGCTCATTACCTTTTTGTTCTTACGGCTTTCTTCTGCCATAAAGCCCATTATATGGCTTTCGATGGATTCATCAATAGTTGAAGTAAGCAATTTAGGGTTCTGTTGCGCCACAGCCTGTACAAAGTCACGAACGAGAAGAAGGTCACCTCCTCCATGTCCGCTATTCTTGTATCCTTCCACGTCGTCAGCCGTAGGCACCAGCTTCAATTCTTTTCTTGTTCTGAAATCTGTTATGACAAGTTCTTCCATATCTCCCACCATATCGCCCATTGACCCCATCACACGGGTTCTTCTGCCGTGATAGGACGTAAAGGCCTCCATCGAGAAATTTGCGGTGACATTATCTCCAAATAAAATGCTTGTTACATAATGATCCGGCTGGTCATTCTCCATACGATACACGCATCTTCCATAATTGGTGGTCTTTAACCGTTCCATAATCACATCGGCATGTTTGCTCTTGTCTTCGGGAAGATCGAGTACCGATGTACGCGAACGTCGCTCATAGTATTCCTTGATGGCAGAATAAGGGCATTCTCTTTCAACTTTACATCCATCTGTACAACGGGCGGTGCTGCCTTCGGGTGCATTTTCCTTTTTAAACCATTTCAAGTCGCCCATCGCAACAATCTCTTTTGCAGGCTTATCGATCACCCATTTTATGATATCGAGATCGTGGCATGACTTGGCAAGGATGATGGGAGTAGTAGCCTTTGAATTATGCCAGTTCCCTCTGACGTATGAATGAGCCATATGGGTATGTTCAATTGGCTCAAAGTGCTGTACACTGATTATTTCACCTATAGCGCCCTTTGCTATCAGTTCCTTCATCTTTACAAAGTAGGGTGCGTAACGTAAAACATGACAAACCCCCACTATCCGGCCTTTTTTCTTTGCAAGCGCCAGAATATCCCGGCATTCTTTTTCTGTAGGAGCAATTGGTTTTTCGAGAAGTATGTCATAGCCCATTTCAAGAGCTTTCATACAAGGCGCATAATGCAGATTATCAGGAGTGCTGATAATTACCGCATCAGCAAACTTCGGTCGCTTAAAAACGTCTTCCCATGTATTGAAGCGGTTAGATTCAACGATCTTATGCAATTTCGTATGACGTTCATTTCGCAAGGAAATCGGTTCCGCCACCCCTACGATCTTTAGCTGATCCGGAAATTTAACAGCATAACTTCCGTAAACAGTCCCCCGGTTTCCGGCGCCCAGGATTATAGCTGTAACTGGCTTCGACAGCGGCTTATGTAAAGGGTTCGCAGGCAGAGTATATGCATACTTATTCTCTGCAATTTTGGCAAGCGCTTCGGTACTTATTACAGTAGCACCTAAGCTAATGCCCAAAGTTTTTAAGAGATTTCTTCTATTCATTTTGTGTGTTTATTAGGTTTAATAATGGAATATAAATCAGCACGAAAAGATAGAACAAAATCAAATAAATTCCAAAGAAAGCTTCATATCTGTCGGCCACAGACTAACATCGGCAAAAAACGAACGGCTAATTAATTTTTAAATAACTATTTTAGGTTTTTTATTCGACAAAACAACAGAGAATGCACTTTCTTTCTTTTCTAGCAGCTTTCTTACTGGTACGACGTATCCAAAAATATTTAAAACTTTCGCCTCTCTATCAGAAATGGAACGGGTTACTCATTACATCCGAAATTTCTATCATTGTTCTCTTTGTTTTACTTTCCGTGTTCTCGACAGAAAAGATCAATGGTTTTGCGGGAAGCTTCATGTTGTTAGGAATTATCCTTTTTGCCGACCGGGAATACGATTTTCGCCATTACAAGCCCTTGCTGCATGCGCATTATCCGCTGGTTGGAACAGTATTTTTAAATGCCTTCGCCTGGACCGTTGCTCCTGTTTTCTATGAAGCCTGGGATACATATTTCGAATTTGCAGTATTAATCGCCTTCGCCTGGATATATGTACGATGGGCAAATTCAAAAAAACAGCAGGAACTGAAAATAGTAGCAAGCCGCAAAGATGAGCTGGAAGTTATGGTTACCGAAAGGACTGCTGAAATCAATAAACAAAAAGAAGAGCTACAGGAAGCGGTAAAAGAGCTGCAAGCAACGCAAGCACAGCTGATTCAGCAGGAAAAGCTCGCTTCTCTGGGAGAACTTACAGCAGGCATCGCTCATGAAATACAGAACCCCTTAAACTTCGTAAACAATTTTTCGGAAGTAAGCACTGAGCTCCTGGAAGAACTTAAGACAGGTCCGCTTGAACAGCTGCCTGAGTCAGAAAAAGAATATGCTGAAGAAATTATCAGGGACCTCACTCTGAATCTCGAAAAGATAACATTTCATGGCAAGAGAGCAGACAGCATCGTTAAAGGCATGCTTCAACATTCCCGAGCCAGCACCGGACAAAAAGAGCTTACCGACATT
>DALYUO010000233.1:0-705 GCA_031981225.1 Pararcticibacter sp. | reverse complement strand
CGGCTTTCATATCATGGATGCCGCGCCAAAGACAAAACTTTTAACGCAACCATGGTAACGCATTTCGCACCTTTCAGTCCGCAGCTAAAAGTAGTGCCGCAGGATATGGGACGGGTACTCCTTAACCTGTTCAACAATGCTTTCTATTCGGTAACAGAAAAGAAAAAGCAGTCGGAGGGGAACTACCAACCGACAGTAGAAGTAAGCACGGCGCTGATAAACGGCTCTATGGAGATTAAGGTTAAAGACAACGGTATCGGCATACCCGAACATATTAAAGACAAAATCATGCAACCGTTCTTCACTACAAAGCCCACCGGTGAAGGCACAGGGCTCGGTTTATCCTTAAGTTACGACATCGTTGTTAAAGGCCACGACGGCAAAATAGAGATTGAAAGTAAAGAAGGAGAATTTACTGAGTTTACTATAGCTATCCCTGTTTAACTCAATTACAAAAGTCCTATATGAAGATACTGGTAGTCGACGACGAGGCGGATGTTCAACCGCTTTTCCTGCAGCGTTTCAGGAAAGAAATAAAAACCCATGAGTTGGAGTTTGATTTCGCTCTTTCGGGAGAGGAAGCCATCAAGTACCTTGAAGAAAAACAGTCAGAAGTAGTTTTAATACTATCTGACATTAATATGCCGGGGATGAGCGGAATTGAATTGCTTCGCCATATCAGGGAAGAACACGATATTCCTCCTC
>DALYUO010000232.1:288-7860 GCA_031981225.1 Pararcticibacter sp. | reverse complement strand
TCCCGCTTCGAAACGGCCCGGCAGAAGTTGTCATTATATGATTACGATTGCGTTGTTCTCGATCTGATGCTGCCCGACGGGGAGGGTATGCAGTTGCTGAAATATATTAAATCATTGCATAAAACCTACGGAGTGGTGATCATATCTGCCAGGAATGCACTTGAAGATAAAATTACCGGACTCAACCTGGGAGCTGATGATGACCTGGTAAAGCCCTTTCATATGTCAGAGTTGAACGCACGTATAGCTGCTATCATCAGGAGAAAGGATCATAATAGCAATACGCAGATTATCTTTAATGAAATAACTATTGACCCACTGGCAAAAACGGTGAAAGTAAATGATACTGAAGTGTATTTCACGCGGAAGGAGTACAATCTCTTGCTTTATTTTCTGGTAAATAGAGGTAAAGTGATTTCAAAGAATGCTGCTGCCGAACATATATGGGGCGACGATGCCGATATGGCTAACAGCTTCGATTTTATATACACCCACATTAAGAACATCCGGAAAAAACTGCTGGAAGCAGGATCTAAAGATTACTTCCATTCGGTTTATGGTGTCGGATATCGATTCTCCGCCGAATGAAATTATTTACGATATATAACAGGATGTTGCTGGTGGTGCTTTGTTGCGGGTTTATAACTGTAGGCGCATTTTGTTACCAGGCTCTAACGTATATATTAAATTCAACTATCGATGAAGGACTTAATGAAGAGTTAATGGAAGTTCGCGAATTTATGCATTCGCGGAACCATGCACCTGCGCCCGAAGGAGATAAGAACCTTATCATCACATTTGAGAATATTCCCAAAGCCACTGGATATAAAGAAATAAAGGACACTGTTTTTTTTAATCCCAAGAAGCGCGTTACCGAGTCGGGCAGATACTTAAAGGCCGATATAGTTTTCGAGGGCAGACCGCTTCGTGTATTAATAATTAACTCCAAATTACCTCAGCAGAAGCAGTTTCAACTTATCTTCTTTGCTATCCTGATCCCGGTGCTGATACTCTTCGCTGTTCTTATATACATTAATCACTATATTCTAAGAAAGATGTGGCGACCTTTCCACCACATTCTGAGGGAGATTAAGACCTTCAACTTAAACAATGAGAGCAAGTACATCAGGGTTAATTCATCAGTGGACGAATTTAATGAGCTGGACGAAAGTGTGTCGGCAATGATCACTAAGATCCGGGAGGACTTTAGGGAGATTAAGTTGTTTACAGAGAATGCCTCTCACGAAATGATGACTCCAATCGCGGTTATCAATTCGAAACTGGATAATATCCTTCAGTCGAATACTTTGCGTGAAGAAGACAGCCAGTCGTTGCAGGATCTGTATATGGCAATATCAAAGCTTAATAAGATAAGTCACTCCTTGCTGCTCCTCGTAAAGATTGAACATAATATATTGACAGACCTCGAAGAGATATCTGTTAATGAAATGATATTACAAAAAGCAGAATATTTCAGGGAGCTCATTTCTGAAAGGCACCTGCATTTAACTATGGATACAGAAAATGTGATGGTTACGACGAGCAGATATCTTTTTGATATTTTATTGAATAATCTGTTCAGCAATGCCATCCGGCATAATATAGATTCCGGGAGAATCAACGTTTCCCTCAGGGATGGCAGGTTGATTTTTGAAAATACAGGGCAGGAGGGACCTCTCCAGGACAACAAAGTATTTGAACGTTTTTATAAGACCGCCGGATCGGAAGGCATAGGGCTCGGCCTTGCTATCATAAAGCAAATATGTACTAAACAGAATTTCGACTTAAAGTATGAGTACCGGGCTCCCTTTCACAGCTTCATTATTAGCCTGAATTAAAACTATTTCTCCCGGTTTTTGGTTATATTATTAAACCAATAGTCCACATCCATCGAACGCGTATAAAGCGCTGGTTTCATTGTTAGAGATATTAAATGACTCAAAATGAAAACGATATTAATTCTAACCGATTTTTCAGACCCTTCATTAAATGCAGCCCGTTATGCCGCTGGTCTGAGTTCTGAGCTTCCTGTAACCAGAATAATCCTTTATCACTCTTTTCAGCCACTGCCAATGGCCACAGAGCTCCCTGTTTCGCCGCCATTGCCGTTGGAAGACCCTTACGGCAGGAGTAGCAGGCAACTCAACGACCTTAAAAATGAACTATCGGTTAAGCTCTCAGAGGGAGTTCATATAGAAACCCTCACAGCAGATGGACCATTCGTTTCCTCGGTAATGTCACTGGTCAGAGATGAGAATGTAGATATGGTAGTCATGGGCACCTCAGCCAAAGGAACACTTGAGCGGATCATTATGGGGAGCAATACGCTGGAGTTGATACGTAGATGCACGGTTCCATTGCTGGTTATACCTCCTGAAGCTACATATAAACCTGTCCAGGTCGTTGCTTTTGCCTCCGACCTGAAGGACGTTTCTGACAAAACTCCAGTACAGAAGATAAAACCGATCCTTGATTTACTTAACGCCCGTCTGATGGTTTTCAATGTCAGTGAGGAAGGAAGCTTTCATACTGATCTTATTAAGGAGCAAAAAGAACTTCACGAACGCTGGGGCACAGAAAAAGTGGAATATCATTATGTAAACAATAAAGATGTCGCCGAAGGTATTATGCGTTTTGCAGAGGGTAATAATGTTCAGTTAGTGATTGTTATCCCTGGAAAGCACGAGTTCTTTGAAAGCTTTTTCCATCGGAGCATTTCAAAGAAACTCGCATATCACACCCGGATCCCGCTGCTCATCGTAAATACAGAGTAGGTTGTGAGTTGTGCAACCCACAACCCGCAACTCAAATTATTCCTGCGATGTGTTTATAGTTTGACTTGATGATGGCTATTACTTCGTCGGCCTTTCCGTTGAACATCATCTTGGTCATAGAGACAGCAAAGCCTTTCATCTGATCAAAAGTGGCCTTTGGCGGCATTGCCAGAGCATTTGGATCGGTAAGGATGTTGACAAGTGCAGGGCCTTCAGTTGCCAATGCCATGCCGATAGCCGTCCGCGCTTCACGTGGGGTATGGGCCGTAAATCCTTTAATTCCCATTGCTTCAGCTATCGCAGAAAAATCTGTATCGGGCATATCGGTCTGCGAGTCGGGCAAGCCCTCAACCTGCATTTCCAGCTTCACCATGCCCAGTGATCTGTTGTTGAAAACGATCAGTTTTACAGGAAGATTGTATTGCTTTATGGTAGACAGGTCGCCAAGCAGCATAGAGAGGCCCCCATCGCCGCACAGCGCAATTATCTGTTGGTCTGGTCTTGCCAGTGCCGCTCCGATGGCTTGCGGCATAGCATTCGCCATAGAACCATGATTAAAGGAGCCAAGCATCTCGCGTTTGCCGGTAGCATCAAGGTACCGGGCTCCCCATATGCACGACATTCCGGTATCTACAGTAAAGATGGCATTATCGGCGGCGAGTTCATTAATGACGGAGCATACGTATTCCGGGTGAATGAGATCGGTCTCTCCGGGGTCGTCTACATATACCCGGATAGCCTTTTTTACTTTAGCATAGAAATCGAGTTGATCCTTCAGAAATTCGTCGTCCTTTTTTTCATTCAGCAGGGGAAGCAAGGCTTGTATGGTATCTTTTACCGTTCCTCCAAGTCCTAACGTTACTTTCGCCCGCCGGCCAATTACTTCCGGCTTGACGTCCACCTGTATAATCTTGCAGTGCTTAGGCAGGAAGTTAGTGTAAGGAAAGTCGGTGCCCAACAGGATGAGTAAGTCGCATTCCTGCATTGCGTGATAGGCCGACGGAAGACCGAGCAGGCCAGTCATACCCACTTCATTAGGGTTATGATGCTGCACATACATCTTTCCCCGGAAGGAGTAACCTACCGGCGCTTTTATTTTATCGGCAAGGGCGATCACCTCATCATGTGCGTTCCTGCATCCTATACCACAGAAAATCGTTGTTTTTTTACTACCGTTTACCATGTCTGCGAGTATCCGCAGGTCGGCGTCGGAGGGGCGCATGACTGCTGCTCCCGGGAAAGCTCCTGTAGCGGCAACGCTTTCTTCGGCTTCCATCCCTGCCACGTCACCGGGAAGGCCTATCACTGCTACACCCTTTCGGTGGCGGGCATGCTGCAGTGCCTGCTGCATCATTCGCGGGAACTGAACCGGCGTGTTGGCCAGAACATTGTAGGAGCTGCAGTCATCGAAAAGTTTGATAGTGTTTGTTTCCTGAAAAAAATCTGTTCCAAACTCGCCCGAAGGGCAGGTAGAGGCTATAGCAATTACCGGCGCCCCAGAGCGGTGGGCATCGTAAAGTCCGTTAATAAGGTGAACGTGTCCCGGACCCGAACTTCCTGCGCAGCAGGCCAATCCTTCAAGTTCGGCTTCAGCTGCGGCAGCGTAAGCGCCTGCTTCTTCGTGCCTTACATGTATCCAGTCAATCTTGCCACTTCTTCTGACTGCATCATTTACTTCATTCAGACTATCACCCGTTACTGCGTAGATCCGTTTTATTCCCGCATCTATCAGCATTTCTACTAATTGTTCAGCTACCTTCTTTGCCATTTTATAAATTTTTACCGTTTACATAAGATTAGAGTATTATAGGTAGATTTGTTTTTGTTTTTTTACAATCTGACATTCGTCGGCTTTTATCGTCTTAATATGAAAATTGCTACATACAATGTGAATGGAGTAAACGGACGCCTGCCGGTGCTTCTCCGCTGGCTTAAAGAAACCACTCCTGACATAGTCTGCCTGCAGGAGCTCAAAGCACCTGGTGAAAAGTTCCCGGAAGATGCTATCCGGGACGCCGGATATAACGCTATCTGGCATGGACAAAAGAGCTGGAATGGAGTTGCCATACTGACCCGCAATTTACCGATAGAAGAGGTGGGCAGGGTGCTTCCGGGGGATCCGGAGGATGTACAGAGCCGATACATTGAGGCTAATGTAAACGGGATACGTATAGCTTGTCTCTATCTGCCTAACGGAAATCCTGCCCCTGGACCTAAATTTGACTACAAGCTCGGATGGTTTAAGCGGCTTGCTGCCCATACACAAACGCTTTTAGCTATGGACGTCCCGGTGGTTATAACGGGCGATTTTAACGTGATGCCCACGGAGTTGGATGTATACAAGCCTGAACGATGGCTTGACGACGCTCTGTTCAGGCCCGAAGTGCGGGCAGCATTTAGCGACCTGGTTGCTCAGGGCTGGACAGATGCCATACGGAAGCTCTATCCCGACGAAAAGATTTACACCTTCTGGGATTACTTCCGCAATGCTTATGGCCGTGATGCCGGTCTGCGAATAGATCACTTCCTGCTCAGTCCACATCTGGAGGGCCGTTTAATCACGGGAGGCGTCGACCGCAATGTCCGCGGGTGGGAAAAAACCAGCGATCACGCCCCCGTTTGGATTGAAATAGCAGAGAGTTAGTCGTTGTAGCTGTCAATTGCGGCTTTGAGATACTTCGGTTCTGAAACAGAAAGGAGATAGCCTCCTGCTGCGAGCCCCGTACCAAGGCCAAACAGGAGCACGCCTCCTGTAAATTCTTTACGTCCGCTATTGAAGCCATGTCTGGAATCGTTATTATTTGACCCGGTGGAAGCAATCGTAATAAATCCGGCCAGAATAGAAGCGCCAGCGCACACGTAGAGGCCTACTTTAGCCTTCTTTGCCGATTCGTATTTATTCAACAATTGAATGCTCTCTGGATTTTCGGCCAAATCCCTGCTCAGGTTGGCATAGGTTGCTTTTTTTAGCCTTCCGTAATCTATATTGTAGTAGTTCCTGACGGAGGAAACCTGAGGCCGCTCCCGGTATCTTCTGCCGTAAGCGTCGTCGTCATCATCGTCGTCATAGTTCCAGGTAAGGGTTTTCTCTTCGAAAAGATTTAGTTTTCCCTTTCGTATACGCTCAGAAAAGGCTGTTTCTCCGTTAAATGTCAGATCTTTTACATTGGCAAAGAAGCCACGGTAGTTATTGAAAAATTTTACCTGTTCGGGATGGAATCTTTTTGAATCTACTATGAAATAGAGCGATCCGGAAAAATCTTTTCTTAAACTAATCCTGTTGGCATAGACGACGGAATCGGAATAAAGGTACAGGAAGTCTTTTGATTCGTCCAACTGACCGAAGGCGGCAGAAATGTACATCAGATACATCGCTGCTAAGGTTTTAAAATGTTTCATTTATAAGTGGTGTTTGTGTGTATACGAACTTATTAAGAATGCCGGAAAGCAGCAATAATTTTGCCCGAAATATTTGTAAATAGAGTGTTACCTGAAATATAATTTCGGAAAACTTTCAAATGACCAAAGTAATAAAGGTATTGATCGGCCGGGTTCTTATTAGACCGGCTTACAGAACTTTTAGTAGGGCTAAATACGCGAAATAGAAGAGCATCATCACCGAGCTCAGGATAACGAATCCCATCACGTTCCTGAAATTAGCGGCTGATGTGTTTTTCCAGACTTTCGCTGCAAATACGAAAAAGCAGAGCGCTACAGGCAAGGCGAAAAACAACCAAAGCTCATAGAAGAACAGGTTGTTGCGGGCCCAGAAAAGGTAGAAGGTAACAGCTGCTGCGACAAACAAAACTCCTGAAAAAATAAATGAACCGCGGTATCCCAAAAGCAGTGCCAGGGTTTTATCGCCACGCCTGCTGTCTTCTTCAAACTGATAGATTTGTGTGATGGGGTAGGAAGCTCCCACGAGGAAGGAACTGGTGAGTCCTGCCAATATGAAATGCTGGCTCCATACTGAGAAGATACTTAAATCTGACATGGCAGCATAACTTGTCCAGTAAATAAATGCTCCTTGAAAAATAAAGACGATTAAAAAGCTGACAAAAGGATATTTCTTAAGTCGTATGATGGGATGGCTATAAGCGTCGGAGAGAAGCGAATATACTACAGTAGCTACAGCAAATTCGGTGCTCACAAAGCAAGCTAGAATAAAACCGGCAACCTGCAGAAGAATGGAAAGGTAATACAAACCGATTTCTACCTTAGGAGGTTTCTCTATCAAGGCGATACTGCTTTCATCTTTATCAAAATAGCTGTTATAGCCATTGCTCGCAGGGTAAACCAGCAAGTGCCAGGCGATGAAGATGAGAATCACATTTTGATATACCGGGTCGGGTGTCTGACTGAAGGCAAATAGAAATACAGGAAGCAGAAATACAGAGAATGGAAGCCGTAAATGAAGCAAAGCTGAACGCGTAAGTGAAATTTTCATAGGCAAACCATTTAAGTAATATCCCGTTCTAAATTAAAAAAATATATTCATGAGCAGCGTCATTTCGGCAATTGGAATTGCCACACCCTCCAATTGCTTTTCACAGATGCGAATATTCAACTTTATGGCTAATGCGACTGCTTTGAGCAGTACAGATGTATCACGCTTAAAGAAGATATATGAGGCATCGGGCATAGAGCAACGTTACTCAGTACTCGATGATTTTGGTAAACAGAAAAATAATTATACCTTTTTTGGTAATGGGGACGAGCTGTCGCCTTTTCCCACAACAAAGCAAAGGGCACTTATTTATGAGGAGAATGCCAGATTGTTAGCCGTTATGGCTATTCA